>NZ_WMJY01000039.1 GCF_009711055.1 Myroides pelagicus | reverse complement strand
TAAAATCAACTAATTAATACTTTTGTCGTGTACTAAGCATTTTTTCGATACTTATGAGATACTTTCCAAACCCTAAAAACACCTACATTTGCCATGCTAAAGAAAAGAAAACACGATAATAGGTGTTAAAGGGTATACCTATTTTGGTATACTCTTTTTTTAGGGTTAAACGCAAAACCTTTTTTAATAAAACTTTCTATCTCGATTAGACTTCTTAGATTCAACAAATAAATGCTGCAGCATTTATTTGTTGAATCTAAGGAACATAAAAACAGGTGAAAAACAAAATCATGTACGCTTTTTTAAAGCTGTTGTTTTAGAAGATCATAAAGCTGAAGGTGTTAATGAAATGATTAAGAAAAATATTGAAGAAAGTAGTATTGTCTTAACTGATAAGAGTACTTCTTATGTAGATACTTCAGATTTTGTTCAGATACATATCACTGAAAAATCATCAGAACAAACAACAAAAGAAACTCTTAAATGGGTACATATAGCTATCAGTAATGCCAAAAGAAATCTACTGGGAAATTACCATAAAATTAAACGAAAATATCTTCAAGCGTATTTAGATGAATTCATTTATAAACTTAATAGAAGATACTTTGGTGATAAGCTCTTTGATAGGCTTATTATTGCCAATATTACTGCTTATGACTAAAAACGGAGATACATTTAAGTTTACTTTAGTAACTCAGCTGCTTGATTATCTAAGATGTATTCTACATGGGTTAATTTTTGTAGAAAAGTAGCCGGTACCTCTTTTGATACCTCACCATAAATAGCGCGATGCATAATCTGAGCTTTGCGCTGAGTAAGTGCCATCAGAATAACTTGCTTAGCCTCTATAATGGTCTTAATTCCCATTGTAATGGCTTGTGTTGGCACTTTGTCATACCCCTTAAAGTCATCAACGGCATCTAATCGAGTAATCTCATCCAAACTCACTAGTCTAGTCATAGACCTATGATCACTACCAGGTTCATTAAAACCAATATGCCCACTACGCCCTATTCCCAACAGTTGTAAGTCAAGACCTCCAAAGTCCTTAATCTTCTGCTCATAAGATTGACAGAAAGCCTCTATCGCTTCTAGAGAAAGTGTACCATCAGGAATGTGTATATTAGACTTTACCACATCGATATGATCAAATAAGTTTGCCTTCATAAACGACACATAACTTTGATCTTCTATTGGATGCATGGGATAGTATTCATCAAGGTTAAAAGTCACTACGTTTGCAAAACTAAGTCCTTCATCCTTGTGCAAACGTACAAGCTCTTTATACACCCCTTTAGGCGTAGAACCCGTAGCTAATCCTAAAATAGCGCGTTCGCCCTTGACTTGCTTAGTAGCGATTAGATTAGCGATGCGATCAGCCACATATTTCGAGGCACTATCTTTATCAGCATATACTTTAATTGACTCCCCTATATTAAAATAATCCACTGTGGTATTTATCGATTTACTCATGTATTTGTTTTAACGACTTTTTTCTTACAATTAGAAGACACCCCTATATTTAGAACACCTTCCTCCAACAAAAACACCATTAGCTAACACGTACCCCCGAATTATAACTAATAGCTTGGTAAAGATACTATTTTTATACGCTACAACTACTATACTTCTAAGTGAAAGAGGCATTTTTTTGAGTAAAGCCAAACATTGGCATTCCCTGTAGATTATTAGAAAATAACACATTTTTCTCTCTTGTAAATCGACAACTCAAGGACAAAGATGAACAAAGAGTACCTATGGAAACAATCTCATCATCACTAAATAAAATACACTACAATAGTTTACTTTGGTACAATAAGAAAAGCCCTCCAGTTGGAGGGCTTCTCAAGGCTAATTCTGTTAGTTTTATATCCTACAGCAGGATGGTCGAAAAAAAATTGTTTTGTTGTTTGCACCCGAAAGCAAACTTGTTTCTATTATAACTCTATTACAATAAATTCACTTCTTCGGTTAAGTTGGTGATCTTTAACAGAACACGGCACTCCATTTTTACAATTATTGATCAGCTGACTTTCTCCATATCCTTTACCTGTTAGGCGATCTGGATCGATTCCTTGGTTAATCATCCACTTAATAGTCGATTTCACACGGCGATCTGAAAGCTTCATATTGTAAGCGTCATTACCACGGCTATCGGTATGAGAGCGAACATCAACTTTCATAGTAGGGTAAGCTTTCATTACCTCTACCACCTTAGCTAGCTCAATAGCTGCATCAGGTCTTATGTTTGACTTATCAAAATCAAAGTATATCGGCTGTAACTTAAGTTTTTTAAACAAATCTTCGTTTAAAGGAAACACTTCTTTTGTTTTCTCTAAGGCGAAATCAACAATATACTCCCCTGGAGTATAATCAAGAGTTACTGTAAGCTCCTGAGCCGAATAATCCTTCTTGATTGTTTGTATACGGTACTTTTGCCCACAGGCTTTAACCATAGAGCGATAACGCCCTTGTGTGTCTGTATAAAGCGTATCAACTGATTGATACATAGCATCTGAGACAATAACGGTTGCATTTTGCAAAACCTCTTTTGTCTTTTTATCAGTAACCACTCCAGTGATTTGCTTTTCACATGATTTCTCTTTAAAGAAATAGATATCATCCGATCCTTTACCCTCTTGACGGTTCGAACTCACAAACCCCTTACCTAAGTCAGTAGAGATATACAAACCAAAGTCGTCCATACTACTATTGATAGGACTCCCCATATTGGTCACCTCTGAGATACTTCCATTGGTGTTAATTCGCGATACAAACACATCTAATCCTCCCAATCCTGGGTGTCCGTCTGATGCAAAAAACAATAAATTATCCTCAGATATAAAAGGAAATGTCTCACGACCTGATGTATTGACCCCCCTACCTATATTCTCTGGTTCTGAGTAGTTTCCACTATCGTCAATAGCCACTCTAAATATATCCGATTGACCAAGAGTTCCCTCTCTATCTGAAGAGAAGTACAACCACTTACCATCTGGGGTAAGGGCTGGGTGAGCAGTATTGAAATTATCAGAATTAAATGGCAATTCCTCAATATTATCCCACACTCCCTTATTGTTTAAAGTAGCTTTGTATATTTTTAAAAGCGTTTCACTTTCTTTATTTTTTTTCTTCTTCCCTTTTTTAGAATTGTTTCGAGTAAAGTACATCGTCTTGCCATCACTGGTAAAGACGGCTGTTGCATCATTTACCTTTTTATTAGATTTAGCAAACAATCTCTCAATAGAAGTTAAGCTATCCTTACCTTTTAAAGCAGTGCGATACAATTTTGTATAACTCTGTCCTGTCCAAGAGTGAATACGTCTTTTGGGTTGATTTGCCGTTTCTCTTGCCGAGGTAAATACCAATTGATCCCCTAATACTGTAGCGCCATAATCAGAATATTCAGAATTGACAGCTAAGTTTTCAACAACATAGCGCTCAGGCATCTGAGTTAAACGGCTTAAATAATTCTGATCAGCGTTATACAAAGCTACTCGGGAATCTTCTGCCTCTAGCTTAGCAAACTCCGCCATCACCTTATCTGCTTTTTGGTAATCCTGTATCGCGCGCAGTGTCTGTGCGTAGCGATAGTAGTATTCTGAAGGCAATAAGGAGATATCTTTATCCGAATAATCAGATTCGAATAGCTTAGAGTACCATTTATTAGCCTCTGGTAGTTTACCATTAAAGTAATTGGCATCACCGAGGTTTTGTAAAATAGAAGTATTCACATTTCCTTTGTCAGCAATGCGCTCATACACGCCAATAGCCTCTGAGTAAGCCAAGGTTTCAAACTCCTTATCGGCTTTGCGCTCTTTGGCTATCTGACTATGACTAGTTAATACACTCCCTAAAGTAAGAATGATTAGCAATCCTATCTTTTGTATATTTCTTATCATTTGTTTTTAGTGTTTGAGATTAACAAAATATGCGACTACTAGAAAAAGCGTGGTGCATTGATCTTACCTTGTTTATTAAACAAATCAAAGCGAAGTACAATCTCGTGTGATCCTGAGTTATACGCACGTAAGGCAGTAGTCTCAGCATCGTAACTATACCCCACAAAAAGATTATTGTTTACCTGAAAACCTGCCAGAGCACTAATAGCTGCATCCCAACGATAAGCCGCTCCTAAGGTCAGCTTTTCATACAATAAGAAATTAGCCGTTAGATCTAGCTGAAGAGGTGCTCCAGCGGTTGCCTTGGCTAAAAAAGCTGGTTTAAACTTCAAATTATCCGATAGGTCGAATACATATCCCCCCATAAGGAAGTAGTGCATCTTCTGACGCATCATTACCGTCTGTTGGTTATTGTAATTATCGTTATACCTGTCTTGTTCTAATAACATCGGTACCGATAGCCCTAGATATGACTTATCTGAGAACACATATACCCCTGCTCCAATGTTTGGGTTAAACTTATTATCTATATTCTCCTGAGACACAGGGTCTGCCGTGTTGTGAATACGAAGACTTTGATAGTCAACACTTAATAAATTAGCAGATCCTTTCAGTCCAAAGGCCATCTTATACTGATAAGACAGATCGATGGTATAGGATAAGTCCACCGATATCGTATTCTCATCCATGACTCCTAATCTATCATTGACAAAGTTCACTCCAAGGCCTAGTCCTGACTCTCCAAGTGGAGTAGATACCGATACATGCGCCGTCTTTGGTGCACCTTCAAGTCCTACCCACTGTGTGCGGTATAGCCCAAAGATAGACAGATTTGACTTAGATCCTACATAAGCTGGGTTTATAGCCCCTGTATTATACATATACTGGGTATATTGAGGATCCTGCTGAGCCTTAGCAGTAAGACTACAGCCTAAGAAAATTAGGCTGAGTCCCATGGTTTTTATTATTTTATTCACTTTCATAGAATCCATCGTTTATTTATTAGTTTCTAAGTGTAAGTAGCCTGACTTTTTAATCATACGCGAACCGTTTTGGTCTTTATACTCATAACTTACGATATAGTAGTATGTACCCGTTGGTAGCATCTCTTCTTTTTTTACCGTCACCCGTCCATCAGAATACCCTGTAAACACATTACCTCTAGAGTTATAACTATCAGTCTCATAAACCTTCACTCCCCAACGGTTGTAAATCTCTACACTATTATTTGGAAAACGCTCAATATTATCAATGATAAAATAATCGTTTTTATCATCTCCATTAGGTGTCACCAAATTATAGATAATCACATCACCATCGAGTATCCAGTCCGTTTTTACAGTGGCTAGGGTAAAAAAGCCATACCCCTTAACTGTTGTAGGTGTGGTGATTTCCTTTTTGTCTAAATCCACTACTCCTCCTTCGTCCACCCACAGCCCTTGTTTAGTATCCCAACGAACAATGTGTAGTTCTTTTTCTGGGTTTAAAAGAAGCTCCTCTGGTGTGGTGCGCTCATCCCAACTAAGGGTAAGCATAATGTCGCCCTGTTTGTTATCAGCGCCGCGCTCGATGGTCCAGTACTCACGTTTGTTTAGAATATTAATTACCCCTGAAGTAGTTGGTCTAGCCACAAAAAACTGTTTATCATCTAGGTTATACTTTCCTTGATAGGTATCTTTCACATCCTCTGGAGCAGTAATTCGGGCATAGCGATACAATCCTTTATCTCCTTTTGGGTATTGGAAAGCCTCATTACCTATTTTCTCTACAAAGCCTTCAGCATGACTATTATCCGTTGGATTTATAGCAACTGCTCCTTGATGAAAAGTAAGCATCCCTTTTAGCGAGTCAACCTTTATAATTCCATCTTTAAAATCAACTGATCCATTTACGTTAGCTTCATTCTTTAAGTCAAAAGCCATCACTGGAGTGTTGTTATCTAAAATAACATGGTAAAACTCCGATGGTCTCTCCCCTGATATTAGCTGAGCTCCACTAGTTTGTAAACGAGTAAAAATTGCCTTTGAATCTGTAGCATCCGTATTGTGACTATAAATATTATCGTTGTTGAAGTTGCTGTAAAAATAAATACTCCCATCGTTGGTAGTATACCCACTAGCGGTATTATCAAAATCATATAAAGTAGACAACACCCCTGTTTTAGCCACTGACAACATTCCTTGATTGCTCAGTTGCTTTTTGATAAGCACTGATTGAGCCAAAGTAATTTGACTCAAAAAAGTACCTACAATAATTATGATTCCCTTTTTCATTTCGCACGTTTTTTAGTTTTACCTGGCATCATAGGGTTTGTGATTAAAAAAGGAGCTTTACAATTGTCCTGATTCGTCACAACCTCTACAATACTAGAAGACTGACAACTTCCTGTGGTAATTGTCCATCTAAATTTATAGCTTCCTGTTTTATCAAGTCCAGCTACCACGGCTCTTGGACTTGTATCATCACTAAAACTAATATTTGTTCCCAAAGGTGCAGACTCCACTGTCCACTTCCCTGTTCCTGCTCCTGGATCATTTCCAACCAGAACAATACGTTCACGACAAAACACATCAGGCTGATCACTCCCCGCATTAGAACCCACCTGTTCAGATACTATAATTTTAAAGGTAGTTTCTCTAGAGGCACCAGAACAAGCGTATTCTTCTTCTAATACCCAATCAACTAAAGGAATATATCCTTGAGCTTTAACCTTAAATACATATTCACCTGGTTTATCTAGATTACTAATAATAGTAGATGTACTTTTTATAGACCTATTACTTCTATTCTCATATATAGGAGTTGATGAATTAGCAGGTTTTGAAACTACAGAAAAAACATACTCACCGTCATAATTCCCCGCTAAATAGTTAGGGTTTATTACTTCTTGGTAAACAGGAGGTAAAACAACTGTAGCATCAACTATTCCAGAACCAGGATAACATACTACGACATCTTCTATACTTAAATCTGGTCGATTTCCATCTGACACATGAATAAAGTATGTATTACCTATAGTACAACTACCATTTTGCGTACTAAAGGAAATAGCGTAAGTACCAACTCTCCATCCTCCAAGTGGCGGAGTAACTTTCAGAATTCTTTTTCTTTGACCATCACCTGTTATAGCTAAAATTGGTGCTTCTCCACCAGGAGGGTAATTACCTGTATGAATTGAAGCAGTGGTAGTTGTAGTTAAAGGATCGTCTTTTTCATTAATCGAAAAGAAAACATCTATTGGGGTATCTTTTCCTTCATAACCACAAACAACCATTCCTGCGCTTCCCCCATATGAATACCCATTATGCTGATTTGGATGCATTGGATCTACAAAGTTTAAGTATGAAGGAGATAAACCAGTTATATTAATCGTGTACTCTGGTGTAGTATAGTTTTCTTGTAAATTGCTTACTGATATAGTATATCTATATAACCCTAGTGCATTCGTCTTAAAATGTACATTTCCTGTTTCAAGCTTAACTAACGAAAGATTTCCTCCAATAGGCTCACTAATAACATTTAACGTAATAGTTGTTCCTGAGCTAGGATGCCCTGTTGTCTCAGGATATTCGGATCCTATACGAGGAGAATTGGCCACATAACTAACATAAACCATATTATCCAATACAGTATTAGCACAAACTTCTATATTACTAAGCTGAATTTGTGGATTAGGAATGAATCTTACAATAATAGTCTTTACATACGAGCAATTTGAGTTATAAACAGAGGTGATTTTTAAGGTCAACGTATAGGCTGGATCGGCATCATGATCTGCTTTTTTAATTAAACTAAAAGTTGGATTAGCAATATTTGGGTTGCTTAATGTAGCATTGTTAGAATTTTTACGTGCAAATCGCTTCCATTCATATATATTCTCTGCTTTCCACTCACCTGTAAACCCTTCAGGTATTACGCCATTTAAGTTAACTGTTCCTACAGTAGCAAAAACATCAGTGATGTCACTTCCTGCACTAAATGTTGAAGTATCCCCTGTAGAGGTAATGGTTACCTCTGAAAATGTTGTACTTCCTCCCGCGCATGTTTTAGTTAATCTAAACTTATAATACCCAGGCTTATTCATTCCTGTAATCAGTGGGTTTAATACTGTCGGATCACTAATCGTTGGATTAGTAGCGCCTGTTGGCACACTGACCACCGACCACATAAGACCTGTAGCATCACCTTCTGTGGAGCCAGCTAAAGTATACTCTGTACCACAAGTAGTCGCACTACCTCCTGCATTAACAGATCCACACTGTCCATATCCAATCCCTATACTTAAAAGAGTAAAGAGTATAGATAAAAAGTAATTATTTATATTTTTCATTGTCAAAATAATTATCGTTAAAAATTAATTATAACTAAGCTCACTTAAATACATAAGCAAGCTTAATCTAACATAATTACTAATCGTTACGAACCGCAAAAACGATATTCATAAACGACCCCACTGTAACATCTGCACTTTGATGAAGTTCGTAACTTAAAACACCTAAATTATCTACAGATACTGTCTTAAAAACAGTTGTATCATACCACGTAATATAATAATCTAACTCACCTGCTGGTAACACTGGTAACTCTGTATTTTTATTTGTATTAGACGCCTTAGGCGAACCAAACTGCGTCACATAACGTTCATACAAATCAATACTACCAAGTAAAGTACCATCATCAAAAGTATCAATCCCACCTGATCCCGAACCAACAGCATTTAACTGCTCTTCACTTGTTGGAATAATAATAGAAGGCATATAGAAGAACTTCGGCATAGCTGCTTTAAGTCCTTTAATAATATCTCCATTAGCATCCACAGCTAACAAGTGTTGTGTTTGTTGATTTTGCACTTTTGTTTTATCTAATCCAGCAATTGCTAAAGTTTCTGTAGCCGTTGTTGTAATCGTAGTTGCTTTAATTAAAGCACCTCCTAACTGAACATTATTGTCAGTTTTCGTTAGTCCATTATCCGCAGTCACCTCTAAAGTAGATTTATCTGCCCACTGAGGATTACCACTAGCATCAGTTATTAATACCTTATCGTTTCCTCCGTTTGCCATATCAATAGGCTCGATTGTTCCATTTTTTATCTTAGCAGATGTAATAGACTCGTCTTTTACTCTAAGACTTGTCTCTACCAATACAGCTTTTGTTCCACCGCTAACTACTTCTATGGTAGCCTCCGTCCCATCAGCAGCTGTTAAATTATTAGCATTTAACACATTAGTCACATCTACATTAGGTGTTCCCGCTACCCACTCTGTTCCATTATAAACTAACGCTTGACCATCAGTTGTAGGCGCTGCTTGATCAACAGGTTTTCCTTTTAATGTGGTTAATTTATTCGCATTAGCTACTCCTGTAACATCTCCTGATAAAGTAATTCCTGCAGGATCTGCATTCACTACATAAGGCGAAGCTTCTGTTCCATCACCTGTAATAGTAATACCTGTACCCGCAGTAGTTTTTCCGCCAATACCGTCTGTTCCATCAACACCATCTTTAATTGTTACAGTGTTTCCTTCTCCATCAGTGATAGTCGCTGAACCGTCAGGATTATTTGTCAATGTTACCGAAGTACCATCTAATCCATCTGCCCCAGCTGCTCCAGTAGCACCGGTATCTCCTTTCAATGAATCTATAAAGTCTTGTTCTGTACCTGTATTACCTTCATTTATCCAAACTTCATATGCTGACAATCCATCCTGACCATCTGCCCCAGCTGCTCCAGTAGCACCGGTATCTCCTTTCAATGAATCTATAAAGTCTTGTTCTGTCTTACCTTCATTTCCAGTTTGTGTCAACCATACTTCATAAGCCGATAATCCATCATCTCCTTTATCTCCTTTATCTCCTTTCAATGAATCGATGAACTCTTGTTCTGTCTTACCTTCATTTCCAGTTTGTGTCAACCATACTTCATAAGCCGATAATCCATCATCTCCTTTATCTCCTTTATCTCCTTTCAATGAATCGATGAACTCTTGTTCTGTCTTACCTTCATTTCCAGTTTGTGTCAACCATACTTCATAAGCCGATAATCCATCATCTCCTTTATCTCCTTTATCTCCTTTCAATGAATCGATGAACTCTTGTTCTGTCTTACCTTCATTTCCAGTTTGTGTCAACCATACTTCATAAGCCGATAATCCATCATCTCCTTTATCTCCTTTATCTCCTTTCAATGAATCGATGAACTCTTGTTCTGTCTTACCTTCATTTCCAGTTTGTGTCAACCATACTTCATAAGCTGATAATCCATCATCTCCCTTATCTCCTTTTGGCCCCATGATATTGGTCCATGTACCATCTGGATTCAAGATCCACACTCCGTCGTTATTGTTGACTATCGTCACGCCTTCTCCTGGACCTCCTGGTTCTCCTGGTACCCCTGGCATTCCTTCTGCTCCTGGTTCCCCTGGTGCCCCTGTCATATCCTGACCGTTAAAACCAGTATCTCCTTTGTCTCCTTTTAATGAATCGATAAAGTCCTGCTCTGTTCCTGTATTGCCTTCATTTATCCATACTTCATAAGCTGATAATCCATCATCTCCCTTATCTCCTTTTGGTCCTTTCGCTAAGTTTACGGTAACTGGAGTTCCCTCTTCATTAGTATAGGTTATCGTTCCGTCATTATTATCAACTAAAGTCGTAACTGTCTCATTACCTTTCACTATTTCTTCAAAAGTGATATTTTTCACATCTCCCTCTTTTGTTACATACGTAAATGACGTTCCATCATAATATACATTTCCTCCTACATAAGTGTTTTCAAAAAGCTTAAATAATTCATTCTTAACAAACTCGTTTTCAATAATCTCCTTAAAGTTCTTAATAACGCTTTTAGGAAGTTTAATGCGATAAGCTTTATCTAATTGATAGTTGCCATTTCTATCTACAGCATTCTCATTATAAAACAAATAATCCCCAGTAGCCTCATCATAGGTTACTTTTGTTACTTTCTCTTTGATTTCTTGAGCATCACCGTTGTCATCAATATAGTATAGCTTATCTCCTTGATAAATAACATTTCCCTTAGTAGTATTCACTATATTAGTGATAGCTTCAACAACATCTCCGTCTTGAAAAATCTGCTCATAGTTATTAATTACAGCTTCTGGAATATCCTCCACTGTAGTCATGCGTTTCCAACTATCAATATACCAATAGTAGTACCCAGGCTTTAGATCTTCACCTACAGTTGCCGTGTTATACACCATCAAACTATTAATGCCTCCTGTTGGAAAAGCTTCAATAGTCTCTGTATCTTTACTATTCATCAATGGCAGTCGTGGGATTAACAATCCTCTATTGGTTGCCTCTATGGTCAACTCAGCGGATTTATTAGGGATATTTGTTCCTACCCCTACCTGTGCTTTAACAGCAAAACTCCCCACAAGTAGTGCTGCAACTGATAGTACTCTTTTTTTCATACTTATTCAAACAATTTATTCAACGAAAAACTTTTTTTTAAAACATTAGCCTCATTTTTCTTATCAAAAATCCTTTACGCTAACGATATGTATACAATTTTCTATGGAACAAAAATATTTTCAACTTTTGTTAATAATTGTATCATTTCCTTATTATATCAGTGTTCACAAGGTTTTGATACACACTTTAACTACTTAAAAACAAGCACTTACAAAAAAAAACACATCTTTTAGACCTTTTGTTAAAACACCTTGCCAAAATACCTGGTTATTCGATACTTCACAGTCGAAATATTCCTCTCATTTTAGTGTTAAACAAGAAAAACTCCCTTATTTTTTGCAATAAAATCCCCCCTGAATACATCATTTAGTACATGAATTCAAACATAACGACCAAAACAGCTACTCAGAGGCAAAATCACACAAAATAAAAAGGGCTGCCTTTGTAATAAAAGCAGCCCTTTACATTAACAATATAAACAAATAATCCACCACTACATTGGATGCTTTCACACCTCTAAAGTAACAAACGTTGGTTTGCTACATAAGGTTGATAATCCTATCGAGTAGTAAATCGACTATTTACGGAATAAAACGACCTTTCTTAATTATTATTCGTGTAACAATTTGGATGGAGGAAAACCGTGCACTTGAACAAATGCTCGGTAAAAAGCTAAACGCGTACTAAACCCAGCCAACACACTAAGCTCTTCGACAGTTATCTGCTTATTTCGCTCAGATACTAAATTTACTGCATACTCAATTTTTAAGCGATTAATATAAGCCTTATAAGAAGATGCATCCGATTGCTTGAAATACTTTCTCAATCTCTTTTCATTAACCTGAACAATAGAAGCTAAATGATTCAACGAAAGATCTTCTTGTAAAAAAACTTTCGTCTTAATAATACGCTCATAAAGTAATTGACTGATTTCCATACGCTCATTTTCTTGCAATTCCTCCACTACAACTACCTCTGCTACACGCTTTTCATTAATTATCGTTAAATATGATTCGTCCAAGGCCTTTGACTCTACATCTCCCATGGCAGAAAAAGCTAAACCACCACCGGTGTCAACAACTTTTTCCTGACTATTGCGCACTATTATATACTCGTGCATCAAGCTTAGTAAAACCACTGCTAGACTAAAAAACATAAAGACATAATCTTGATCAAATAGTGTATTCTTATTTGATAAAAAAGTTATACCACTAATACACGCATAACTTAGTAACATGACGATATAAGCGATTAAAAAATTGTCCTGTACTTGATTGCTTCGCTTCATATAATTGATATAGCCAAGACTCGCGTAAAATAGACAACTAACAACAACCCCTATATTGACTAACCAGTGATAGTGAATTAAATTAATCGCTGAAAAATAACGCAAACCAAAATACACTATTACTACTGTCGAAAAAATAATACCATTGATTAATAGGCTTCGGTAAAACATCTTTGCTTTGTCTTTGAGAAATAAAAAGACACATGAACCTATTAGAAAACTTAGAATTAGCCCAACAGGTATATAAAACAACGCTTTGTATTTGCTTATAAAAACAACGAAAGACGAAACCACAAATAAACTAGCCATATACATGGCATATCTACTAAACTGGGTCTTTGTTGTATTGTAATTATACAATAAAACAAAACTAATAAAGCTCAAAACAATTAAAAAAAGTAAAATCATAGGCGTAAGGTGTTAAAGCATATGGGTAGGATTAATGTTCTTGTTGGTAAAATTTAGTATAAACAACTAAACACTACATTCACAAGTGAAAAAAATCCAACAACTGTCGTTTTTTGACATTGAAATAACTCCCGAGCTGTTTTACCTTCAATGATAGTAGAAACGTTCGTATAGGGTGAACCAAGCGGACGTAGCGTCTATACATTCGAAAATAAAATGCGCGAAAGTAATGATTAACAACCTTCGATTTAGCAGACATCGTCCCTTGCTTATATAAATCTTGATTGTCTTTTTTTGAAATAAGTCGCCCTCTAAATGTTTGAACCACACAACACAGCATAGTTAATCCCGCTAGAAACAAAATGATCAACTTGATGCTAAAGGCTAAATAATAAAAATACTCGATGTGACCATAAACCGCCAAGTGATGTGAAATAAAATGAGCATTGTACAATAGAAAGCAGAAAAACATAAAAAAGTTTACTACACTGGTGAAACTGTATAGTCGCTGAAACGGCTGCATAAATAAACGCAGGTAACAACTGAAAAACAACGCATAGACCACCCCATAGAGATTGTACAACAGCATGGTGTAAATATCTAACCCTCCTTTAAACCAACTAATCGCCATAACACCACCACCCAGCAAAACAACCTTTATCGTTTCCTCCTTTAAAAATCGATTATTCAACAAAGGTAAAGTAGCTAATAATACAATATTCCCTATCACGGGTAATATCCTTACATTTAGGTTTTTGACAACTAAATCGAAAAAAATTAAACTACCCATAAGCCAACTTCCTAAGAGTGCAAAAAACACCACTCTAGCGACTAAAATTGGGCTTACTTTATTTAACTTCTTTTCAATTCTCATAATGTGTAGTATTAATCATCAACCACTGACTAACAACAATATATTTATACTACTAAGATACAAAAACCTCAAAAAAGTCACTAAATATCAATAAAATGATACAAATAGAACAATAAACATACTACACTTATTTATGTTAAAAACAAATATAATATTAAGAAACAAATCACAATTTATCTTTTACAACCACAATACAATAGATGATTTAACTAAACAATTAAATTCTGTTAAACTTAAATTTTAACATATATTATCTTTAAAGTTCTCTTAAAAAGAGTAGAAGAGTGGTTTTCAAGCGACTTTTTTTGACACTTAAATTCAATCATTAGCCTATTTAATAAAGCAAATAGGGCTAAAGGGTTTGAAGTTGATTTAACAAGCCTCACAATTGCATCATTTAACATACTAGAAGCTAAAGGTATATAAAAAAGATAAAAATATCTTTTTCATTCACAATATATGATTTGAATCATAAAATTATCTTAACAATAGCAGGTAACTTTGTGTCAATATAAACATAACACGAAAAAAGATGAAAACAAGAACACTAACTTACTTACTAATTCTAAGCTCTCTATCCCTACTCTCTTGTAATGGAAAAACTGATAAGACTCAATCTACACAAAGTGTTACAACTAATGAAAGAAAGGTAGAAACCTCTGAAAAAACCAAAGCTACAAAAGTAGTACCACCATCGGAAAGAATTGATTTAAAAAACAAAGGTGTTGGTCCTATCAAAGAAGTAGTTCTTGGAGAAATTGACCAAAATTTAGCTTCTAAAGGTCAAGAAATTTTTAAAAATATGTGTATGGCCTGTCACAAGCCTACCAAAAAATTCATTGGTCCTGCTCCTAAAGGAATACTTGAGAGAAGAACTCCTGAATGGGTCATGAATATGATTTTAGATCCAGAGCAAATGATTGAAAAAGATCCACTAGCTAAAGAATTATTAAAAGAATTCAATGGCGCTCCTATGGCTAATCAAAACTTAACTCAAGAGGAAGCACGCGCGGTATTGGAATATTTTAGAACCTTATAAAATAATAATTATGAATAAAAACATTAATCTCTTTTTAATTAGTGCCTTTGCAAGCTTCACACTCTTTAGTTGCAACAACTCTAAAGAGAGTAGCAAAGGAGCTATTTCTACTAATGCTGCTGAGAAAGTATATGTAGCCCCAGGAGAATACGATGAGTATTACGGGTTTTTTTCAGGAGGTTTTAGTGGTCAGTTATCTGTCTATGGTCTACCTTCGGGTAGGTTATTTAAAGTAATCCCTGTGTTTTCTCAGGATCCGGAAAAGGGCTATGGATATAGTGAAGAAACCAAACCAATGCTTATGACCTCACATGGTTTTATTCCTTGGGATGATTCACACCACCCTGATATCTCACAAACCAATGGAGAATTAGACGGAAGATGGATATTTATAAACGGAAATAATACCCCTCGTATTGCCAGAATTGATTTAGAGGATTTCTCAACTGCAGAAATTATTGAGGTACCAAATAGTGCTGGTAATCACAGTTCATCATTTATCACTGAAAACACTGAATATGTGGTAGCAGGTACACGTTTTTCGGTACCTATTCCACAAAGAGATATTCCGATAAAGGATTACAAAGGTAATTTTAAAGGGGCATTATCTTTTATTAAAGTAGATCAACAAAGTGGTGAAATGGATTTAGCTTTTCAGATTCATATGCCTGGCTTTAATTATGATTTATCTCACCCAGGTCGTGGTAAATCTCATGGATGGTTCTTCTTTACAACTTATAACACCGAAGAGGCTCACAGCTTATTAGAGGTAAACGCGTCTCAAAATGATAAAGATTTTATAGCGGCGGTTAACTGGAAAAAAGCAGAAGAATACATCAAAGCTGGAAAAGGTAAAAAAATGCCTGCTAACTATGCTCATAACAAATTCGATCCGGAGACCCACACAGCCACACATACTATGAAAAAAGAAGTGTTAGTCTTAGATGCAACTGAATTTGATGACTTAGTATACTTATTACCTACTCCTAAGTCTCCTCATGGCTGTGATGTGGACCCTTCAGGAGAATATATAATTGGTAATGGTAAGTTATCGGCTAATTTGACTGTTCACTCATTTACTAAAATGCTTGATGCAATTGAGAACAAAAAATTCGATGGAGATGCTTATGGTCTTCCTATTTTAAAATTTGATGAAGTATTAGCTGGTGTTGTCGAACAACCAGGTCTTGGACCATTACACACAGAATTCGATGGTAGAGGAAATGCATATACAACATTTTTCATCTCCTCTGAGGTTGTAAAATGGAAATTGGGAACATGGGAAATTGTCGATAGAAAACCTACTTACTACTCAGTAGGTCACTTGATGATTCCAGGAGGTAACTCTAGAAAACCTGATGGTAAATACATGGTAGCGATGAATAAAATCACTAAAGATAGATATCTACCAGTAGGGCCGGATTTAAATCACTCTGCTCAACTTTATGATATAACGGGTGATAAAATGGAACTAATTCTTGATTTCCCAACAATTGGAGAGCCTCACTATGCAGCAGCTATTAAGGCTGATAAAATTAAGGACAAAGCTAGACAGATCTATAAATTAAGTGAAAACAAACACCCTTATTCTGTTAAATCTCCAAATGAAACAAAGGTTGAGCGCAAAGGCAATGAAGTACATATTTATATGTCAATGATCCGAAGTCACTTCACTCCTGATAATATAGAAGGGGTTAAAGTAGGCGACAAAGTTTTCTTCCACGTAACAAACCTAGAGCAAGACTTTGACGTACCTCATGGAATTGCAATGTTAGGGGCTAACACCTCAGAATTACTTGTAACACCAGGTAAAACAGAGACTTTTGTTTGGGAACCAAAACAAGTTGGTGTTTGGCCATTTTATTGTACAGACTTTTGCTCTGCTCTTCATCAAGAAATGCAAGGATATATTAGAGTGTCCCCTAAAGATTCTAACATAGAACTATCATGGTCTTTAGACGATGAATAAAAGATATAAAAGTTAATACGTAGTTCTTGTTATTTATTAAGTTAAAGGGCAAAGTTTTTTAAGTAAGACTTTGTCCTTTATTAAACAAGTAAATCATGAAAAAGTCATCAATTTTAATGATAATAGGCTCTTTATTACTATTTGGTTTATTCTATTTTCCACTTTGGAATATTGAATTAGGAGCCCCCCAATACCCAATTCCTCTTGGAATGAATATATATATTAATGGCATTGAAGGTGTAGAGGAATTTGACCTTCAAAACATCGATGGGTTAAACCATTATATTGGAATGAAAACCATTCCAAAAGCAGATCAAATGTGGGAGTTTACCGTCTTCCCTATTGTAATTTCCTGCATGTCTATCATAGGTATAGTCTTAGGTGTGGCAGGTTATTTTAATAAAATAAAACCATCTTATTTCCTATTTTGGTTTATAACAATGGGAGTTTTAGGTCTTTTAGGAATGTATGATTTTAACCTTTGGTTAATAGATTACGGTAGTGATTTAGACCCTCATGCTATTATGAAGATGGTTGATCCACAAGGAAACCCTCTAACATACGAACCACCACTTTTCGGTCATCGTAAAATACTAAACTTTGACGCATACTCTTATCCACATATCGGCGCTTATTTAATGGCATTAGGAATGCTTTTAACCTTCATCGCTTATTGGGTAGGGCTTAAATCTAAAAATGACTAAAGATGAAAATATTGCAATCTCTATTAATACTTATTTTGTTTACTGCTTGTAATGTTAAGGTAAGTCCTATTGAATATGGTCAAGATAGTTGTAGCTCTTGTAAAATGGGAATTGTTGATCAAAAGCACGCCTCACAATTAGTGACTCAAAAAGGTAAAAACTACAAATTTGACGCCATTGAATGTATGGTTTCTTATCTTAAAAAAGACAATGTTCAAAACACTGATTACGCATATATACTAGTGGCAGATCTATTAAACCCTGGTGAGCTTATACAGGCTGAGAAGGCATCGTTTATTATTTCAAAAAACATACCTAGTCCTATGGGGGCATTTTTATCAGCCACTAAAAACAAGCAACAAGCCCTTGAGCTTACAAAAGAATTCACCGGTGAGGTATTAACCTTTGAAGAAATTCAGAACAAATAAAACTGCTCAAAAGCATTAAACCTAAATCCTTTTATGAGAAAATTATTCGCCTTTTATTCAATTGTTTTTTTCATTTTCCTTGGAAGTAATTCGTGGGCAAAAAGGATTATTGTCAGTGCTAGTAACTCATCTATTTCCTCGGTTAAACACGCCATAGAGATAGCCCAAAGTAATGATACTATTTTGGTTAAAAGTGGAGTTTATCAAGAAAGCGACCTAATTATTACCAAACCCCTTACGATTATCAGTGAAAATGCCACCATTGATGGACAAAACAAAGGAGAGATCTTTATTGTAAAAGCTGATAGTGTAACCATTAAAAACTTTACTATAATAAATGTTGGGACAAGCTATATTAAAGACTTTGCTGCCATAAGAGTAAGAGACAGCAAGGCCTTTAATATTGAAAACAACACCATTAAAGAATTATTCTTCGGAATCTATTTAGAGAAATCAAAAAACGGTAGGGTTGTAAACAATAAGATCTACGGAAAAGCTAAAAACGAGTTTAACTCTGGAAATGGTATTCAACTTTGGTATTGCAATCAGATACTAATCCAAGGTAATTATGTTGAAAAAGTACGTGATGGTATTTATTTAGAATTTTCTAACTACTGCACTATTGATAACAATACAAGTAAAGACAATGTGCGCTATGGCTTACACTTTATGTTTTCAAACAACGATACAGTCACCAATAGTCGCTATATTAACAATGGAGCTGGAGTAGCAATTATGTTTTCCAAATTCATGCAAATGAGTCATAATATTTTTAGTGATAATTGGGGCTCAGCTGCTTATGGAGTACTATTAAAAGAGGTCAATGATACTCAAATCTATGCCAATACCTTTTCAAACAACACAACGGCTATAAATATAGAAGGAAGTAACAGGGTTACATACACTCACAATGATTTTATAAGCAATGGATGGGCTATTAATTCCAGAGGAGCTAATTACCACAATAAAGTGAATTACAATAACTTTTTAAACAACTCCTTCGATTTGCTTTATCACGGACAATTAAACCAAAATAGCTTTGACTCAAACTACTGGAGTAACTATACTGGGTATGATTTAGACAAAGATGGTATTGGGGATATTTCACACAGGCCAATAAAGCTTTTTTCCTATGTGGTTAATAATACTCCAGAGGCCATTATTTTCTTGCGTAGTTTGTTTGTAGATATTATTGATTTTTCGGAAAAAGTATCTCCTGTATTTACTCCTGATAATTTAGTTGACCACAAACCTCAAATTAAAAAAATCAATCATGATAAAAATAACTAACCTACATAAAAAGTTTGCGAGCAATGAAATACTCAAAGGTATTAACCTTAACATTGACAAAGGTGTTACAGCTATATTAGGTCCTAATGGTAGTGGAAAAACCACCTTAAACAAATGTATTTTATCGATGGTTTATCCCGACAAGGGCACTATAGAAATCAACTCACAAAACATTCATAGTCAGTGGAAGTATCGCAAGGGAATTGATTATCTTCCCCAGATTGCAAACTTTCCCAATAATATTACTGTAAATGAGCTTATAAAGATGATTAAAGACTTGCGTCAGGAGTCATTAAAGGATGAAACTCCCTTAATAAACCTCTTTAAGCTAACCCCTTATTTAGATAAAAAACTTACAAACTTATCAGGAGGAACAAAACAAAAAATAAACCTTGTGCTCGCCTTTATGTTTGACAATGATATACTAATACTCGATGAACCGACTACGGGCTTAGATCCTGCGGCTCTTATTTCGCTTAAAGAACTTATTTTCAAGGAAAAACAAAAAGGAAAAACAATCTTAGTTACTTCTCATATAATGAGTTTTGTCGAGGAAATATCTGACCAGATTGTATTTATACTAGAGGGTAAGACCTACTTTCACGGAAGTATCCAGGAGCTTAAAGAATCGACAAATCAAAGTGATTTTCAACACGCCATTGCTAACATATTAACTGATAATTATGCTTAAAATTCTAAAATATAGTTTCTATGATTTAATAAGAAGTAGATGGAGTTATATATACTTTCTCTTCTATTTAATTCTAGGGTTTGTGTTGTTGTTTTTAAACCATGACATCGGTAAGGCCATAATAACCCTGATGAATGTAATTATAGTACTTGTTCCATTAATTAGTACCATTTTTGGTATCATGTACTATTATGATTCTAAAGAATTCACTGAACTTCTCTTAGCTCTTCCAATTAAGAGGTCATCTATATTTCTAGGTCAGTATTTGGGAATTAGTTTATCTCTTTCAATGAGTTTATTAATCGGTCTTGGAATCCCATTTTTAAGTTATGGTTTATTGGAATCAGGTATAATCTTTGATTTTATAATCCTTATTCTAATTGGTTTTTTTCTAACACTTATTTTCAGTGCATTAGCCTATAATATAGGCCTTCGAAATGAAAACAAGATTAAAGGTTTTGGTTTAGCGATTCTTCTTTGGCTATTTTTAGCGGTTATCTACGATGGAATATTCCTAAGTGTTTTAATGCTTTTTGGAGATTACCCCTTAGAGAACATCACTCTAGTTGGTACTGTATTAAACCCTATTGATCTTTCCCGTATTTTAATTCTATTAAAGCTAGATATATCAGCGCTATTAGGTTATACAGGTGCGGTTTTTAAAAAGTTCTTTGGTGGTACTGCAGGTAGTCTAATATCATTTTTAATACTACTTCTTTGGACCTATATTCCGATTTACTTAATCTACAAAACAGCAAAGAAGAAGGATTTCTAATGCATTTTTTTCATAATTGATTATTTGGTCATCTTGCTTTTATAAAAAGAATTTTGACCGTGATTTAAAACCAGTAGAGTTTAGACTCTATTGGTTTTTCCTTTTATAATTGCCTGTGCTATCATTGGGCTAATTACGCGATCAAAAAACAAAGTAATTGATGTTTAAAGTATAATAGTGTATTGGTTTTTAAAGAGGTCAAACTGTAAAGATGCTTTTACAGTTTTACTTCTTTAAAAATTATTTACTTTATATACCAATGTATATCTTCGTTTAAACCAATCATGAAATTAGTAACATTGCGTAAATTACCCAGTTTTATATACTCTTATTTTGCATCTTCGTGTTTAACTAAAAGTATATCTCAATTAAGTTTTCTTAAAACCTGTATATCCCTTTTATCAAATAGCTATCAAATAAAAAAAGTCTGATTTTAAGCAGTTTAAATTTTTAAACTATGTTCCTATCAAATAACCATCAAATAAGATTTATACAAAACACAGAAATCAATCAAATAACTATCAAATAAAAAAAAGCTTGATTTTAAGCAGTTTAAATTTTCAAACTATGTTTCTATCAAATAACCAAATTCTTTATTTAAAATACATGCACTATTTGATAATGCAGAAATACGCTCACCTATTTCTTCAGGTGAGTGGAAGTTTTGTTTAAACTCAACCCATTCCGATTCATGGGGTTGCTGAATCAAATCTTCTACAAGCTTCTTTAAATCAGTTTCATTCATATCAAATAATAACTATTATTTTTAAATTCTTAGATTCAACAAATAAATGCTGTTGCATTTATTTGATCTAAGAGACACTAAAATACGGAAGTTATTTTAATAACTCAATAAAAAGAAATAGGATGCAATACAATGAAAGTGCAATTAAATGCACTTTTTAAGCTTACACTGTAGTTTACATTAACTAATATTAAAAATAGTGCATTATAATACACTATTTACTTTAATAAAATCACTATACCTAAACTACATATCTAACCTTTTAAAGCCCTTATACAAAGCATTTAATACATTCTGTAACGATAAACAACCTGTCAATTTTAATACTTCTAATGGGTATAATAATTCTTTATTTCTATTTTACGTAATAAGGATTTGAAATCAAAAATCTTTATTGAAGATGTGTTATTTATCAGAAAGTTTTAGCACAGAAGCTTATAAAAACACTTTTCCCTTTTTGATTTGAACTTGTTTTTGCGACTCCAAGTCTTTTATAGTTCTAATTACTGTTTCAACTCTAAGACCTGTTAAATCAGCAACTTGTTGTCTGGTAAGATCTATTGGAAATTTATCATTTGTCATTTCATTTTCTTTGATAAACTCCAAGAGTGTCATTATCCTTCTTTGAGAATCATTACACGATATAACAGGAGCCATGATGCTTTTATTGTATATTCCGATGAAAGTGCACCACCAATAAAGTGGTGCAGTATTGGGTGGAATATCCAACTTGAAGCAAAATTTAAAATTATCAGTCAATATAACATCTAAATATATCTTAAATGCATGAAGGATATCTCCTTGTGCAATTTCACTCTATATCAATTTTAATTTCTTCAATCTACGCTGATAACTTTGTAAATAATTTCGTTTTAACTTCTCTGATAAGAACGATTTTTCGATTAAATCTTTTACTAGATCTTCTTTCGAAGTTAAACTTTGAAGGATTTTAGTAATAGATTTTTCTGTCATTTCTGCTTTCTTACCCAATACTAATAACTGATCAATAACTTTTGCTTTTGAGATTGATTTGGGTAAAATTCCTTCTTTTAATGCAAAGTCAGAATCCTCTATATGAATTCTAGTATTTAACAAATCATAAGCTGGACTTAATTTAAAATCACCTTGTTGAGTTTCTATTAAAGAAAAATTTTTTAAATGAGCATCTCCATTGGAAAACAGATAATTGAAAACAATTAAAGTAAATAACTTAGGCGCTTCTACTTTCCAGGCTGGAACATATTTTTTCAATGCTTCAAACAGTTCAAGATAATTTCCTTCGTATTTATATTGCTCTCCGTCGGTTGCTGGCGATTTCGCTAATAATGAAGCGAAATCTTCTACAGCTAATTTATTTCCATTCTCATCATAATCAAAGCGCTTGGTCAGATAAGCTGGACTTTCTTCTTTAAAAAAAACCAATACATTTTCTGCTGTCTCAATTTTAAAAATTTGTTTTGCAATTTGCATCGTTAAATGTTCGTTTGCAGGTGCAAATTCTCTATTTTTAGGTAAATCTGATATAGGTTTTAAAATATACTGACCACTTTCGTTCTCATTGGTCAATCTTAATTCATTTCCATCAAGAATAAAAGAATATTTTTCTTGAAATCCTGATATTGAAATATGCCTTTGATTTTGATTAAACCTACTTCGATCTTTTTGATTCGTTGTTGATGAATAATTTAAAAATGGACTTACCTTTTTACCATGAAACATTTTCTTCAAAACAACAGGGCTATAAGTATTAAAATTTTCTTTTAAAGAACCTGGACAATTTTTAAATTCAATTTTCATGTTACATTCTTTCTATTGTTACTGCACCTACTGTATCAACTTTTGACGCTTGTAATAAAAGTCCAAAAGCATCATCTTGGTCAATCTTATAGGTTTTACAAATCATACGTTTATTTACGCCCTCAGGTAATAAATGATAGAAAAAAGGAAACAAAGCTGCAGATTCAAATTCAATTTGACTTTTAGGCAGCGTTAAACTTATCGCTGGTTTAAAATCATCAGACAACCAATCTTCATTATAGGTAAAATGAAAACTACCATTATCCAATTGAGTTAACACCCCTGCCCTTTCTCCTTTATATAAAATGTGAGCAACTCTCATTATTCAATTGATTTAACCTCTAATTTAATTTCTAACCCTAATGTATCACACAAATTTTGTAAGGTTTTTAGCGTTGGATTCCCTTTGCCACTTTCAAATTGTTTTAACGTACGTAAACCAACCCCAGAAATTTCTGCTAATGATTCTTGCGATATTGCTAAAACCTTACGCCTCTCTTTAATTTGCTCAATTATTGATAGTGTCATATACTGCACTTTTAATGTAAAAATATAAAAAAATAAGATGCAAAACAACAAAAGTGCTATTAAATACACTTTTTAAGGGTATACTGTAGTATAGACTAATTAATATTAAAAATAGTGCAATATAACACACTATCTACTTTTTAATTAAAGTAGACTTTAGTCTGCCTGGGTGGAGCTACTTACTCAACTATGAAGTTACCTCCGTTATCATTTGGTTTACGATGGTGTTCAATATATTGATTTAGCATCAAATCAGAGCTACTTTATGTAAACAAGATCAAGGATATTGCAAGTACTCTGAAATCACTAGCACAAATCAAACCAGAATATTCAGTGTACTAAGAAAAAAAATATACGATATATGAAATTGGTTTTTATCAGTTCATTCACAAAACGCAAGAGAATTAATTAAAAACAACCAACTAATATTGAATACAATATTTAAGATAAGTATTAGGGTGATAAGATTGTTTTAACAGCTATTAGGTAGTTAAGTATTTATGTTAAAATAGTTACCAAGGTACTGTACAATAGTTATACAAAACACTAAGTCAGTAAATTAAATTCAGTATAAATCTTTTGGATTACTTTTTCTGGAAGATTTTGTATTTCACATAAAGCTTTAAAATCTTCAGTTGCCTTGATTACCTCATTTATTATCCCTTTTGCATTTTTTATAGAGTAACGTTCAGCTATTTCTAATAGATCTTGTTTATTAATATCCGTACGTTTACCATTAATAGCCATAGCTCTTGAAACTTTTATGTAATTCATTAGAGCGTCTAAGGGGTATGTTAAATCATAGGCAGGGGCAAGATTCCATTTATCTTTTTGATGGTCATAAATAATGTATATTCCGATGAAAGTGCACCACCATTCCGACAAAGTACACCAGTTTAGATTATCTCATTAT
>NZ_WMJY01000038.1 GCF_009711055.1 Myroides pelagicus | reverse complement strand
ACGAGCTGCCTACTGCTCTATCCCGCGCTATTGTGGTGCAAATATAGAACGAATATTTTAGTACAACAAATATAAATATGAAAATCTTATTTTTTACGGTAAAAATACTTCCGAGAAGACATTTGGATAATATTTTTTTGACTATATATTGTTGATTTTACGTTGTTTATTGGTAAAGTGACTTAATGTGTTAAAGTTTAGGATGTTTGATATGTTACCTTTTAATTTTTATATATCTACATTTACTATCGTGATTCATAGAGAAAATAAGTAGTCATTCGAATAATATGGACTATTATTATTCAGACCTCAAAAAGTAGTTCTACTAGAATTTTTTTAAAAAATATTTACTAGTAAGCTTCTTACATCAAAGAGATATTCATAAATGTCTTATTAATCATACTGTCTAGTACGTTAATTAGCATTGTTTTTTTAAGTCGATCAGATTACTACAGCGGATTATCTATTTATAGACAATTTTTTCCATGCTTTCTTGACCTATACGTGCAGTATGTGTGCGCTTTCCTTGCCAAGAGATTGTTTGTGGGCTCGTAAACTGCAGGAATACTGCACGTATAGCAATAACTTGGTAACAAATGTTATTGTTTTGAAACCTATGTACTTCAAAACTAGTTGTTTGTTGAAAAAATAATTTCTCTATTTAGTACGATACTGCTAGTTTAATAGGAATAGTAGGTGCTTTTCAAAATGTATAAAGGATAATAACCATCTTTATTAATAGTATATTGGTATTGTTTAATTAGGGAAATATTAATATATCACTCCTTATTATATCTAACTGATCTACGCATTAATTTTAATTGTCTTTGATCTTCAAGTACTTTGTTATAAAAATGTTTTTATTTTTCCTATGTCATTGATATAAACTACCTTTGCATCAGAAAAAATGAACGAATATGACGCATAAAGCGGGTTATGTAAACATAATAGGAAATCCTAATGTAGGTAAATCTACGTTAATGAATGCTTTAGTAGGTGAAAGATTATCTATTATTACTTCAAAAGCACAGACAACCAGACACCGAATCTTAGGAATTGTGAATGGTGACGACTACCAGATTGTATTTTCAGATACTCCTGGAATTATTAAGCCAGCCTATGAATTACAGGAGTCAATGATGGACTTTGTAAAGTCTGCTTTTGAAGATGCTGATGTATTGATTTATATGGTAGAGATTGGAGAAAGAGAATTAAAGGACGAAGATTTCTTTGCTAGAATTAATAAATCAAAAGTGCCGGTAATACTTCTTTTAAATAAAATTGATAAGTCTAATCAACAACAATTAGAAGAACAAGTTTCTTTATGGAGTGAAAAAGTACCTAATGCAGAAATTATTCCAATATCTGCGTTAGAGAAGTTTAATACACAAGTTGTTTTTGATCGTATTATTGAATTATTACCTGCTAGTCCACCATATTATCCAAAAGACGCGTTGACTGATAAATCAGAGCGATTCTTTGTTAATGAGATTATCCGTGAGAAGATATTGGTGAATTACGACAAAGAGGTTCCTTATGCTGTAGAGGTAGAAACAGAAGAGTTTAAGGAAGAGGAGAATATTATTCGAATCAAAGCTGTGATTATGGTGGAGCGCGATACACAGAAGGGTATTATTATTGGACATAAAGGTAACGCTTTAAAACGCGTTGGTATCGCAGCAAGAGAAGAGATGGAAAAGTTCTTTTTAAAGAAAGTTCACTTGGAGTTGTTTGTGAAGGTAAATAAAGATTGGAGAAGTAGTGATTATCAACTTCGTCGCTTCGGATACAATCAAAAGAAATAAGATTAGGAAAATAAACGTATATATATCGCAACGAAATACTAAATTTGCGACCTATTTTAAAATTATATGAGTAGTATTGTAGCCATAGTTGGGAGACCAAACGTAGGAAAATCGACTTTTTTTAATCGTTTGATTCAAAGAAGAGAGGCCATCGTAGATTCAGTGAGTGGAGTGACTCGTGATAGAAACTACGGCAAGTCAGAGTGGAATGGGAGAGAGTTTTCTGTAATTGATACAGGAGGATATGTAAAAGGATCTGACGATATTTTTGAAGAAGAAATTAGACGTCAAGTTAGTTTAGCGATAGACGAATCTGATGTTATTATATTTGTAGTAGATGTAGAAGAAGGTATCACTCCAATGGATGCTGAAGTAGCTCGTTTATTGCGTAAAGAGACAAAGCCTATTTTCGTTGCTGTAAACAAAGTAGATAGTTCAAAACGTATGGATGATACATTTGAATTCTACAATCTTGGTTTAGGAGAGATTTATCCAATTGCAGGAATGAATGGAAGTGGAACAGGAGATTTACTAGATGAGGTAGTTGCTGCTTTACCAGTAGAGGAGGAAGTAGAGCTTACAGAAGGAGAAGAGTTACCTCGCTTTGCTGTAGTAGGGCGTCCAAACGCTGGTAAATCAAGTTTTATTAATGCACTAATCGGAGAAGACCGATATATTGTAACTGATATTGCGGGTACTACACGTGATGCAATTGATACTCGTTTTAATCAATTTGGTTTTGATTTTAATTTAGTTGATACTGCTGGTATCCGTCGTAAGGCAAAAGTTAAAGAGGACTTGGAATTTTATTCTGTTATGCGTTCGATCCGTGCGATTGAGCACAGTGATGTATGTATATTGATGATTGATGCTACTCGTGGATTCGAAGGTCAAGATCAGAATATTTTTTGGCTAGCTGAAAAGAACAGAAAAGGAGTAGTTATTCTTGTGAATAAATGGGATTTAGTTGATAAAGATACGATGACTGCAAAACAGTTTGAAGATAAAATCCGTGAGGAAATAGCTCCTTTTACAGATGTGCCAATTGTATTTACCTCTACCATTACAAAACAACGTTTGCTAAAAGCGTTGGAAACTGCTGTAGAAGTATACGAAAACAGAAAAGCGAGAATTTCGACTTCAAAGTTCAATGAAGCAATGCTTCCTGTAGTTGAACATAATCCACCACCAGCGATTAAAGGAAAGTATATCAAGATTAAATATTGTATGCAATTGCCGACACCAACACCTCAGTTCGTATTTTTTGCTAACTTGCCACAGTATATCAAAGACCCTTACAAACGATATATTGAGAATAAGTTAAGAGAAATGTACAACTTTAGTGGTGTGCCTATTGATATTTATTTCCGTCAGAAATAATAAAAAAAGTATATCTTTATAGACGTGGTCTTTGTTTAATACATTGACCACTTTTTTTATGAAAAAACTTATAACACTATTTACTATTATTCTGTTTGCCACCACTAGTGCGCAGAATTCTGTTCGTATTTCAGGGACAGTCTTGGATAGTTTAAAACAACCCGTTGAGGCAGCCACAGTTTACTTGTCTAAACATCGGGATTCTACTTTGGTAGATTATACGATGACCGACATGAAAGGGGACTTTAAGCTTCCTTTTAATAAATTGTCAGAACCAACTGTTTTAACGATTTCAATGATAGGTTATAAAGAGTATAAAAAGGTCTTTATGGAAGGGATAGAATACAATTTGGATTTAAAGGAGGTAGTTCTTCAATCATATGGCAATAAACTTGATGAATTAGTTATCGTAGCAGAAACTCCTCCAATACGTGTGAAAAAAGATACTTTAGAGTTTAATGCATCTTCGTTTAAAGTTCGTCCAGATGCTAACTTAGAAGAGCTATTGAAGAATTTGCCTGGTGTTCAAATCGATGAGGAGAATAAAATCACCGTTAATGGTAAGCCAGTGAATGAAATTTTGGTTAATGGTAAACCTTTTTTTAATGAAGATGGTATAGTTGCTCTTGAAAATTTACCTGCCGAGATTATTAAGAAAGTACAAGTAACTGATAAAAAAACAAAGAAGGAAAAGTTTACGGGAGAGCGAAGTCGTAATGATGATGCTAGTATAAACATAACTATAGATGAGGATAAGAATAAAGGGCATTTTGGGAGGATAACGGGAGGTTATGGATCTGATGAGCACTACGAATCTGGAGTTTTCATAAATACGTTTAATGCTCGCCGTAAATTGAGTCTTATCGGGTCAGCTAATAATATTAATGCAGTTGGTTTTTCGATGGATAAGGTTTTTGATAATATGCGTACGGGTAGGTCGAGAGGTGGACATACAGAATCACGTATGTTAGGACTTAATTTTTTAGAAGAGGTGTCAGAAAGGTTAAAGGTGAATGGTAGCTATGATTATAATTTTGCAGAGACAGAACAGTCTAATAAATCAAATAGTATAAAGTTTTTGCCTTCAGGACAGTTTAGTACGGACGCATCATCATCATCTTTAGGAGGGAATGAAGGTCATCGTGGGAATATTTCATTGGATTATACGGGAGAGAAAGATGCTTTTTACTTTAGTCCCAATTTCAGTAAGGATTATACATATTCGACAGGTAATAGTAAACAACTTTCTTTTGATGAAAAGGGAGATAGGCTTAATAGTAGTGAGTCGTCATCTTCGTCTAAAGGCGATGGAGTTAATTATGGTTCGGTCACTCGTTATACGCGTAAGTTTAAGCGTAAGGGACAGTATTTTAGTGCTCAGCTAAACCATAGTAATCGTTCTTCTTCTCGCCAAACTTTAAGAGAATCTTTGACACAGTTTTATCAATCAGATAAAGCTAATGATTGGCGTAGGCAATATAGGCAAGATTATTTAGCTTCAGATAGTTATGGTTTATCTGTAGAATATAACCAGCCAATTACTGATTCATTAACACTTTCTATGGGAGTAGAATGGGAAAGTAGACAGGATATTAACGACCTTAAAGTTTACAATTACAATGAAGTATTGGAAGATTATTCAGATTTGAATGTATTAGAAACTAATCGATATGAAGATGTAGGAACTACAATAGCTCCCGTTATGGGCATCACTTTATCTAAGAATAAGTATTTTTTAAATTTTCACACCAAGATTAATATTGTAAAAAATTCAGCCAAAGCACTCTATGATGCTAAGTGGTATAATTTAGATAAACATTATATTGATCCTGCTGTTACAATGGTGATGAATTATAAAGTGGCAAAAGATAAGAACTTCTTTGGTATCTATAGTTATAACGTAAATTATCAAAATGCTAGTCAATTATTGGATATAACCGATGTGTCAAATCCATTGAGTACAATGGTAGGAAATCCAGATTTGAAACCAACAGGACAGCACAATGTTAATGTAAGCTATCGGACGTATAATTTTCAATCGCGTATGGGGTATAGCCTCTCTGCAAACACAATGATTTATAATAACAGTATAGTGAGTTCTGTTGTTTATGATGAGGATAAGAAGGCTATTTCAACGTATCAAAATATACAAGGGAATTATCAATGGGGCGTATCTGGAGATTGGTATAGAACTAATAAATGGGGAGAACACAGTCTGCGTTATGGATTGACGATGAGATATAGTCAAACAGTAAGCAATGGTTATATCGATGGAAGTACATATACAGCGAATAGTTCTACGATGAGACCTCGTGTATATATTACCTATGATTATGGTAATCGGATATCTTTAAAGCCTTCCTATAACTATTTTTATCGAACGACTCAATACGATAGGTTTTCAGTAGCGAAAGCTTCGAATTTTACCCATCGTTTTAATCTGGAGACTACGTCTTATTGGCCAGAGAATATTGTGTTTGGAAATGACTTTGCATATAATTATAATTCTCAGATTTCTGAGGGGTATAAGAAGGATTTTTATATGTGGAATATAAGTTTAGCCTACACTTTTTATAAAGATAAATTTAGTGCTAAAGTGAAAGTATATGATGTGCTTAACCAAAACACAAGTAGTTTTAGAACTATAGATCCTATGCAAATTGTAGATTCAGAGAGTTTAGTGTTGAAGCGTTATGTAATGTTTTCTCTTACTTATAAGCTTAATGAATTCGCTGGAGGAAAACAAGGAAGGAATAAAAAGAGAGGAAATAAAATGGGGTTCAGGTAATTCGTAGATAATGATTATATCTTAAGAAGAGTCTGTGCTAGGAAATTAAACATATCAGAAACAAAAAAGGTAGCAACTAACAAGAGTACTTGTTACTGCTACCTTTTTTGTTATATGATAGTAAGTTTACCAGCTTCCACTAGAGCCACCTCCTGAGAAACCTCCGCCGCCGAAGCCGCCAAAACCTCCTCCAGAAGAGCCACCAAAGCTACCACCGCCAGAAGACCAACCACCACCACTTCTACTGCTAGAAGACCAACCACCACTAGAGCCTGCATTTGATAGTATGATGATATCTGCTAGGTCACTTAGGAAGCCTCTTTTGTTTGATCCTCCATTACCTCCGCCTTTTCCCCCTTTATTCTTGTCGTTTTTACTAAAAATAATAGTACCAACAATAACGAATATAATTGCAAATAAGCAGAATAGTCCGCCTACCTCATTGTCTCCATCAGCACGAACAGTGTCTTTTTTACTAGCTACATACTTGCCATTGAGCATATCTGTAACTCCATCAACAACAGTATTAATACCTCCATAGTAGTCACCAGTTTTAAAATACGGGATGATCTCATTTCGTATGAGTTCACCACCTTGACCAGCTGTAATGTATTGTTCTGCTCCGTATCCTGGATATATACCTATCTTGCGATCTTCTACAGACATTAAGATTACTACTCCATTGTCTTTTCCTTTTTCACCTATTCCCCATTCATGTCCCCATCTAGGTCCAAGATTATTGATATCTTCTCCTTTTAGATTTGGAATGATAATGACCAATATTTGTGTTGAAGTTTCATTACTATATTGATGTAGCTTGCTTTCTAATTGTTTTTGATTATTAGATGAAAACAATTCTGCGTAGTCATATAGTAGTTTTTGGTCTTTTAGTTTAGGAACAGGTGGTACGTCAAACTGAGCAAATGCTAGTTGAGATAATAATAAAACAACGAGAGTAATTCCCCAGCTAAACGTTTTGTTGATTAGTTTATTCATAAACTAGGCTTTTGATATTTCGTTAGTCAACTCATTTTTATCAGTATTTAAATGGGGGAAAAATGCTTTAAGCTTAATTCCCGCTTTTAGAATACCCTGAATAAGTCCTTGTTTATATAATCCTTGTTTAAAGTGATTAATAACTAACTCTTTTGTTCCTTCCCAGAAGTTTTCAGATTGGACTTTTTGGTCAATTCCTTCATCTCCTAGTATAACAAATGATTTAGAATTTATACATAAGTAAAAAAGCACACCATTTCTCTCTTTTGTATTTTGCATACCTAAATCTTGGAATACTTGTTTTGCTCTTACCATAGGTTCGTCACTACTATTTGTTTCAATATGGACACGTATTTCACCACTGGTATTCGCCTCTGCTTGTGCGATAGCCTTTACGATTTCTTTTTCATCTTCCGTTGAGAAGAATTCTCTAATAGTAGGCATGATTAAAAGTTGAATTCAACTTCAACAGGTTTGTCAGCTCCTTCAACAGCGTTGAAGTATGGTTTTTCTTTATACCCATACATACCTGCAAAAATAGAGTTAGGGAACTTTAATACATATCCGTTGTAATCCATAATAGCGTTGTTAAAACGAACGCGTTGGGTCTGAATTGTATTTTCAGTACTTGTTAACTCATCTTGTAACTTTAAGAAGTTCGTGTTTGATTTTAACTCAGGGTAATTTTCAGATACAACTAATAACTTACTTAAAGTGGAAGATACATTACTTTGAACTTTGTTGAAGTTTTCTAATTGCTCTGGCGTCATATTGCTAGGGTCAATAGTTACTTTAGTTGCTTCAGCGCGTGCTTTTACTACCGCTTCAAGTGTTCCTTTTTCAAAGTCCGCTGCTCCCTGAACGGTTTTAACTAAGTTACCAATTAAATCATTTCTACGTTGGTAAGCTGCCTGTACATCAGCCCATTGTTTTTGTTCAGTTTGGCTCAGTGCTACGATATCATTTTTGATACCAACTGAATACATAAAAATACCAGCGATAACGACAACTAAGATAATGATAGGTACTAATGCTTTTTTCATGATGATTTTTTTAAAGTTCGTTTTTAAGATTTATTAATGTGTTTTTTATATTTTCTAATTTCTTTATCAGTTCATAATCTGATAGTTCTGCTTTTGGCTGTTTTTTTAAATAGTCTTTCGCCCCATCAATAGTGTAACCACGTTCTTTGAGTAGGTGATGTATTAGCTCAAGTGTTTCGACGTCTTTTGGTGTAAACATACGATTTCCCTTTGCATTTTTTTTGGGTTTGACAATGTCAAACTCTTTTTCCCAAAAACGCAATGTTGAAGCGTTTAAGTCAAAGGCAGTGGCAAGTTCTCCAATACTGTAATAACGTTTATTAGGCAAGTTTAGTTTCATTAGTCAAGTGATTGATTTTCTTGGTTAGCTTCTTGCGATAATAGTTCAAATTCTTTAGCAGAAATATCTCCATAGTAATAGTTTAATGGATTGACAACGTTACCTTGATAGTGTACCTCATAGTGTAAATGAGGACCTGAACTACGTCCTGTACTACCTATATAACCAATGATATCACCTCTTTTTACACTTTGACCTTGTTTGGTGTTATACTTATACAAGTGGGCATATCGTGTCAAGTATCCATATCCATGGTCAATTTCGATGAGGTTACCATATCCAGACAATTGATTATTTGCACGAATTACTTTTCCGTCTCCTGTAGCATATACAGGGGTACCTGTTTCTGCTGAAAAGTCCATACCAGCGTGGAATTTCTTGATTTTAGTAAAGGGGTCACTTCGGTATCCATACCCTGAAGCCATACGTTTTAGATCTTCATTTTTTACAGGTTGAATGGCAGGAATTGATGCTAAGAAGGCTTCTTTTCCTTTTGCCAATTCTATGATGTCATCTAGTGATTCGGATTGTATTGCAATTTGTTTTGATAAGACATCCATTTTCTCGTTGGTTGTTACTAGAATTTTTTCATTAGTAAGTCCAGCGAACGCTCTATATCGATTAATTCCTCCTAGTCCTGATTTACGTTGTTCCTCTGGAATAGGTGCAGTGTTGAAGTAAGCTCTGTAGATATCATTATCTCTAACCTCTATCTCATTTAATACCTCGGCTAAAAGGTCTAGCTTTTTATTTAATAGAAGGTAGTTAGTTTTGAATTCTGCGATTTCTCTTTCCTGCACTTTTTCTTTAGGCGTTTGTAGGACATTAGTATTGATTAGTATAAATAGTCCCAGTATACCAAAGATGGCAGAGGAGAGGATGAATAAGAAAACATTCCTTAAGTATTTAAACTTTTTAGGTCGTATTTTTAGGAATGCTAATTTTTCAGGGTCGTAATAATATTTTACTTTAGCCATATTTAAAATATATACTATTTTTGCACTAAATACTTAATCTTTAGTTTTGCTGAATTGATTGATAGCTAACAAATTTAAAAAAAAATGTTTGCTTATAGCTATCTATTAGTTTAAGATACAAAGATTAGTTAGATTAAAGTAGAATATTTAGCTGTTTTTTAACAAACCGTGGTTTGATTAACGCAGTGTAATTATAATTAAAGAAAATTATTTAGTTTCCATACAATATGAAATCACAAGAAATTCGTCAGAAGTTTTTAAACTTTTTTGCAGAAAGAGGTCATTTAATTGTACCATCTGCACCGATCGTTTTGAAAGACGATCCAACTTTAATGTTTAATAACTCTGGGATGGCCCAGTTTAAGGAGTATTTCTTAGGAAACGCCACGCCGAAAAGTAACCGTATAGCTGATACACAAAAATGTTTACGTGTATCAGGAAAACACAATGACTTGGAAGAGGTAGGTATCGATACCTACCACCATACAATGTTTGAAATGTTAGGGAACTGGAGTTTTGGTGATTACTTTAAAAAAGAAGCAATTAATTGGGCTTGGGAATTACTGACTGAAGTATATAAAATACCAAAAGACATTTTGTACGTTACTGTATTTGAAGGTAGCGAAGAAGAAAATGTGCCATTTGACCAAGAGGCTTACGACATCTGGAGTACGTTGATTGACAAAGACCGCATTTTGATGGGGAACAAAAAAGACAACTTCTGGGAAATGGGAGAACAAGGGCCATGTGGACCATGTTCTGAAATTCACGTTGACATTAGAAGTGCTGAAGAGAAAGCAAAGAAAAACGGTAAAGAGTTAGTAAATGCTGATCACCCACAGGTAGTAGAGATTTGGAACAACGTATTTATGGAATTCAACCGTAAAGCAGACGGTTCATTAGAGAAGTTGCCAGCCCAACACGTAGATACAGGAATGGGGTTTGAGCGTTTGTGTATGGTGTTGCAAGGGGTACAGTCTAACTACGATACAGATGTGTTTTCTCCACTAATTACTAAAGTATCAGAACTGACAGGGGGTAAATATACTGTTAAGGCTAAAAACGAAGAAGAAGAGAAAATAAATATAGCTATTCGCGTAATCGTGGATCACGTAAGAGCGGTTGCTTTTGCTATAGCAGACGGACAGTTGCCATCAAACAATGGAGCTGGGTATGTGATTCGTCGTATTCTGCGTCGTGCAATTCGTTATGCGTTTACTTTCTTAAATAAGAAAGAACCATTTATTTACGAATTAGTCGATGTATTGAGTACACAAATGGGAGCGTTCTTCCCTGAAATTACTAGTCAACGCGAATTGGTGAAAAATGTAATTAAAGAAGAAGAAGCATCTTTCTTGAGAACGTTAGAACAAGGGTTACACTTGTTGGACAACGTGATTAAACAAACTGAAGGTAAAGTAGTATCTGGAGTAAAAGCTTTTGAATTGTACGATACGTTTGGTTTCCCAATCGACTTAACAGCACTTATCTTAAGAGAAAAAGGTTATGAGTTGGACGAGGCAGGCTTTGAGGCTGCAATGTTAGAGCAAAAGACACGTTCGCGTGCTGCATCTGAAGTATCTACAGACGACTGGACAATCTTAATTGATGGTAATGTTGAGCAATTTGTTGGTTATGATCAATTAGAGAATGAGGTTAAGATCACCCGTTATAGAAAAATTGACAGTAAAAAAGATGGTAAGTTGTTTCAAGTAGTATTGACTGCGACACCGTTTTATCCAGAAGGTGGAGGTCAAGTAGGTGATTGTGGTGTTTTAGTATCAGCTAACGAAACGATTGAAGTAATTGATACAAAAAAAGAGAATAACTTAATTTTACATATCGTTAAGGTACTGCCTTCAAACATAGAGACAGCATTAGTAGCTAAAGTTGATATAGATGCTCGTAAACAATCGATGGCAAACCACTCTGCTACGCATTTATTGCACCAAGCGCTGCGCACGATTTTGGGTACGCATGTAGAGCAAAAAGGGTCGTTGGTAGCACCTACACACTTGCGTTTTGACTTCTCTCATTTTGCAAAAGTAACAGAAGAAGAGTTAGAGCAAGTAGAGGCGTTTGTGAATGATCGTATTCACGAGCAATTGCCATTAGTAGAGCGCAGAAGTATTCCAATGGCACAAGCGATAGCAGAAGGAGCTATTGCATTGTTTGGCGAGAAGTATGGAGATGAAGTACGCGCTATTCGCTTTGGAGAGAGTATGGAGCTTTGTGGAGGTACACACGTTGCTAATACAGCAGATATTTGGCAGTTCAAAATTGTTGGAGAAAGTGCTGTAGCTGCGGGTATCCGTCGTATCGAAGCAATTACAAACAAAGCAGCACGTCAGTTCTATACAGAGCAAGAAGAAACGTTGAAAGAGTTGAAAACTGTATTGAAAAACCCACAAGATACATTGAAAGCAGTAGTTTCTTTGCAAGACGAAAATGCGAAACTTAAAAAACAAGTAGAGCTGTTGTTGAAGGAGAAAGCGAAAAACTTGAAAGGAGAATTGAAGGGGCAAATCCAGGAGATTAATGGTGTTTCATTTTTGGCGACTGAAGTGGACCTAGATGCAGCAGGTGCAAAAGACTTAGTTTATGAACTAGGTAATGAGTACAGCAGTTTATATGTACTATTGGCTAGTAAGGTAAGTGATAAACCAATGCTGACTTGCTACGTATCGAAAGATGTAGTCGACGCAAAAGGATTGAATGCAGGAACTATCGTTCGCGAGCTTGGTAAATATATCCAAGGTGGTGGAGGGGGACAACCTTTCTTTGCTACGGCAGGAGGTAAGAATCCAGATGGTATTGCAGAAGCAGTTGCTCACGCTAAAGATTATTTAAAATAATATATCACAATACAAGAAAGATTCTCTGAGAAGAGAATCTTTTTTTTGTCCAATACAGAAAACTTATATGAAATTTACGACCATTGTACCAATAAAAGAGGCCAAGCGAAAGCTAACGTATGAGGATAAAGTATTATCTATGGGGTCCTGCTTTGCTGTAAATATGAGTGAGAAGTTTAAGGCTTTTCAATTTCAGCACACTGTAAATCCTTTTGGTATTTTGTTTCATCCACTAGCGATTGAACGCGTCTTTCGTTATGCAGTAGAAGGGTATGTCTTTACTGAAAAAGATGTCTTTGAACATAACGAGGTTTGGAGTTGTTTGGCTGCTCACTCAGATCTGAACGAGCTCGAAGAAGAGGATATTGTTACAAAGTTGAATGTGAAACTATTTGATCTACAAGTAGCGCTAAAAGAAGCTTCTCATCTAGTCTTGACGTTTGGTACCGCTTGGGTTTATGAACATATCGAAACCCAACAGCTAGTGGCGAATTGCCACAAGTTACCACAACAGTTATTTCGCAAGCGCTTGTTGAGTTATGAGGAGGTGTTGGAGAGCTATCATCGCATAGTAAAATTAATACAAGAGGTGAACCCTACTGTGCAAGTTGTGTTTACTATTTCTCCAGTGCGTCACATCAAAGATGGCGTGGTGGAAAACCAACGCAGCAAGAGTTTGTTGATTGCTGCTTTGCATCAAATGTTAGAAGAGGTAAATAACAGCGATTTACGCTATTTTCCTGCTTATGAAGTTATGATGGATGAGTTAAGAGATTATCGTTTCTATACGGCTGATTTATTGCATCCGAATGATATAGCTATTGATTATATTTGGGAGCGATTTGTACAAACAAGTATAAGCGAAGAAATGTATCCGATTATGAAAAAAGTGGATGAGGTACAGAAGGGATTGGCTCATCGTCCTTTTAATCCTACTGCGTCACAACATATGCAATTTTTGGATAACTTAGTAGGTAAGATTGACTTCTTATTAGATAAGTATCCATTTATGAATTTTAGATAATTATGAGAGATTTTCTACGCATTGCTTTTGGTGTTTTTGTAGTTCTGTTTTTTATGTTTGCAGGTGTAGTATTATATAATTTTGTGTTGAAACCTGATGATCAACGTATGCAGTATAACTCCGCTTTAATTCAAGATCAATTAAAGAATGTAAGTAAGCTTGTAGTGACTGAGGCTAGTTACTCACAAGTACTTACGTATAAGGATAGTCAGAAGTATTTTCTGAATTTGATGTCTTTTGATAAAAAGGCAGTTGTGGTAGTTAATGCTCGTGCGACAGTGTCGTATGATTTGACTAAGCTAAAGTATGATTTTGATGAGCAACGCAAAGTTGTGCGTTTGCTGTATATTCCTGAATCAGAAATACAGATTTATCCAGACTATAAAATATATGACGTCGAACAAAGTACATTTAACCCCTTTGTCGGCGAGGATTACAATAGGATTAATACAAAAGTAAAAGAAGATATCTTGGATAAAATAGAAAAGTCCACTTTAAAATCGAATGCAGAGAATCGATTAATCAGTGAACTTTCTAAAATATTAATAGTCACCCAGGCTTTGGGTTGGCAACTCGAGTATCAAGGGAATATTATTCAAAGTGATAAGGATATCGTCTTTGATTTAGCCTTATAATTGATTGTATATGATATCAATGCCATCTTGAATTAAGTGGGCTACTTCAGATCTGTTTGTTTGAACAGTCTTAAGATGACTCATTGTTTTATCTACTAGTGTTTCATCATTTGCTCGCTTTGCTAGTTCTAATATTTCGACTGATAACAACCAATCTGTTGGGTATTCATTACATATTGTATCTAGGATACCATTTAGATTAATCACTTTGTTGTCTTCTCGCATTGCTCTTACTTTTTGGTAAAGGCCTTCCAGTTTGATTTTGTGTTCATCTCTTTTCGCTTTAATTGTATGGCTTGATGGAACGTGGTTGATTAAATCAAAACTGTTGTAATCTGCAGGTCCTGAAAAAGCAGAAATAATATTAGCACCTACTGCCATGTCATACGTTCCCCACTCTGGTTGGAATAGGATTTCTTCGTTGTATTTAACGGTGCAGTTACTAAAACTGATTAATATTATTTTACCATGTATATTTCTTATGCCTGTAATATTTGTTCCTGATACAGTAATACCTCCTTCGAACTCTAAGGTTACTGGTTTTCCTTCATATAAATTGTAAGCCTTAAGGTCTCTTGGGCTCATGTCTTCAATAGCGAGATTGATCCCTTTTAGACGACCTATTGCTGTTCCAAAACCATGTGGGTGGGTTTCAGTACCATGACCTACAAGCTCTTTTTCTCTATAAGAGAGAGCTGTTTTACCTGTAGTTTGTATATACACGGGTTTTCCTTCATGTTCAATAACGCGTGTGAACACTCCAGATATCTGTAAGCCAGTGTTGAGCTCTAAGGTACCTAATGCCTTTGAGTCAATTAGTTTATTAACTCCCATTAGTCCTCCTTTTCGCAATGCCATCTTATTAGCAAATTCCTCTAGTACTTCACTTAAGTATGCGAAATCAGGAGTAACATATAACTGTGGTTGAGGTTTGGTAATGTCAAAACCTTGGTATGCAGCATTGATGCTATAGGGTAGTTTTTTTACGTTATCAGTCATGCACCATGCACTTTCTCCAATAGAAGATAGTAGTCCGGCACCGTAGATTTTAGGATTGTCAAGTGTACCTATTAGACCATATTCTACCGTCCACCAGTGAAGGTTTCGTATCAGTGCCATTTCGGAAGGTTCGCCAGCATTATTTTGTAAAAACTCTACTTGTGCCTCAGCTTCTTCTATTTCTTCCTGAGCTACACCTTCTGCTTCTTTTAGTATGGAGAGCAGGCGTATAGCCTCGTATATTTCATAATCTCTTCCTGAAGAGATTGCTTTACAGCCTATTTCTCCGAAACGTCTTAGATACTCAGCATATTCTGGATTAGCTATAATAGGTGCATGACCAGCTCCTTCATGTATAATATCTGGTGCTGGTGTGTACTCGATATTTTCTAGCTGTCTAATATCTGATGCTATCACTAGAACCTTATAAGCTTGAAATTCCATGAAAGCATTAGGTGGGATAAATCCATCTACTGCAACGGCAGCCCAACCTATTTCTTTGAGAATTCGATTCATTCCGTACATACTTGGAATGCTTTCGATCGAAATTCCTGTTTTTGCCAGACCGTCAAGATATGAATCGTGAGCAACTTTAGATAGATAATCAACATTTTTACGCATGACATATCTCCACACAGCTTGATTTATTGGTGTATAATCTTGATAACTTTGTGGTTTGATAAATTGTTTTAAATGCTGTGGTAATCTTTCGATCAAGTTGTTACTTTCATATTCTTGTGTTTTCATAAATGAAATATGTTATTTGTTTATGTAAATATATAAAAAAAAGTGCTGACTCTTTATTAATACTGTTGTTTGAGTATTTGTTGATGATAGTGTTAATTGTGTTGTTTTATTGTTGTTTTAAATGATTTATATTGTTTTTTATTCTTTTGTTTATTTTCATTGTTATCGTTAAACAATAAAATTTATAGATAATTTTAACATAAGTGTTTTTTTATTTGAAAAAGGTTTTTATCTTCGGGCTATATTTATTAACCCAAATTAATAGTTAAAGTTTATGAAAAAATTATTTATGTTTTTGGCTGTAGCTGGTCTGGCTACATTCAGTGCATCATGTAGTAGTGATGACAATTCATCAGATGGTGGTGCAAAAGCTAAGGAGCTAGTTGTAACAGCAGACAAAACAGAAGTGAAAGAAGGGGAAACTGTCAATTTCAACGTGAAAGCTGATGGTAAAGAGGTAAGTGATGCAAACATCTTTGTTAATAGTGAGAAAGGAAGCTTGGCACATCTATTTGAAGTAGAAGGAGTGTACAAAGTGATTGCAAAGAAAGAAGGTTTTACTGATAGTAAAGCTATTGAAATCAAGGTAACTAAAGGAGAAGACACTGGAAGTGAAAAGAAATCAATGGTATTGACAGCTGATAAATCTAGCGTTACTATTGGCGAAACGGTAAAGTTCAGTGCTTCAGAAAATGGTACAGCGGTTGAAGGTGTTACCATAAAACTTGTGGGTGGTGCAACAATTGCTGATGCTTTGTGGAAAGCAGCAAAAGAAGGAGAATTTAAGTTTGTCGCTTCAAAAGAAGGGTATAACGATTCTAATGAAGTAGCTGTTAAAGTTACTAAACCAACTCAGCCTGAAGAACCAAAGGCTAACAGTATAAACGTAAATGGTACTTCTTATGATATAGTACCAGATTCAGCTATACTTTTAGCAGAAACGATTAAACAAGATGGTAAAAACTATGTTAGACTTTATGAATTAGATTTAGGAGATGGTAAAATTGTTTACTATTGTCGTTTTGCTATTGATGTAAGAACTTCTGATTTTTCTATAGCTGGTAGTGATGTGACAGGTGCTGTTGCAAGAGTTTATAAAGTCGTTATTCAAGACCCTGATAGTGATTCAGTGATTTACCCAGGTGTAGACCCTGAGGCTGAAGTCAATGTTAATGGATTTGTTCTAGCGGAGGCAGGAGAACTTGACTTTAAAGGAGAAGATGTTAAGTCATTTGAGGTTGCTTTAGCTAACTTTGTTGACCCTAATGGTAAAGCTAAATTAAGTGTAGCTACAGCTGATAACTTGTCAATTGAATACGAAGGTAATATTGAATCAATGTATAGTATTGATACGACAGAATCTGCGAATTCAACGTCTTCAAAATCCCTATTTACAACTGGTAATAAATTAGATTTGAATGATAAAGGATTAAAATTACAGTCACCTCGTTTCATCAAATAGTAAAAAAGCGAAGATATATAAAGTAGTATGTATGAAAAAGCAGTTGCCTAGCAACTGCTTTTTTGATGCTTTAAATCTTTTTGTAGCTTGGGTGGATGCTTGAGGTATACGTGCAGTTTTCTTGACCTTTTGTTGCCAAGAAGTTGCTTCTGGGCACGTATTCTGCAGGCATACTGCACGTATGGCTCAATCCTGCGAGGAAATGTCATGGATGAAGGTCGGTTGCGTGGTATATCGGGGACTAATTCCCTTAGCATAGTAATTTTGCGCCATATATTTAAAATGTGGTGTACGGTGGTTTCTTCTTAAAAATATGAAATTTTCAATTTAAAATTCTTGATTGTAGCCATTTGGATTTACTGCTTATTTGAATAATGCTGAAATGTAAGTTTTCTTATTTGAATAGTTTGATATTTAGGTGGTTGTGTTTGAGTAATTTGCCATCTATAACCAATTAAAGAAGTAGAAATGAAAAAATTATTTATGTTTTTGGCTGTAGCAGGATTAGCTACATTCGGTATATCATGTAGTAGTGATGATAATTCCTCAGACGGGGGAACTAATTCGAACGAATTAATTATTACTGCTGATAAGTATCAAGTTGAAGAAGGGGAAACGGTAAACTTTACTATCAAAGCTGACGGCAAAGAAGTAGCAGATGCAGAGGTTTATGTTAATAATCAAAAAGCTGGTAAATCTTGTTTGTTTGCGAAAGAAGGAATTTATAAAGTCGTAGCGAAGAAAGAGAATTTTAAAGATAGTAAGGCTATTGAAATTAAAGTAACCAAAGGAGATACTGGAAACACTAAGAAATCAATGGTATTAGCAGTGGATAGAACTAGTATTGCTATAGGTGAGACGATAAAGTTTTCTGCAACTGAAAATGGCGTTGCTGTAAGTGGTTTTGTGGTAAAACTAGTAGGAGGTACTGCTTTGAATGATAACAAATGGACGTCTACGAAAGAAGGAGAATTCAAGTTTGTCGCTTCAAAAGAAGGGCATAATGATTCAAATGAAGTTACAATTAAAGTATCTAAAGATGGTCCTGCTCCGAAATCAAATTATTTAACTTATGGTGATAAGTCAATCGATTTAGCAGGTAGTGGATTCTTTTACTTCGTGAAAGGTGATTATGTTTACTCAGAAGTTATTGAAGGGAAAACATATGTACCATTTAGGTTAACTACGTTTACCATTGATATCACAGAAAGAATAAATGCCACTGATTATGAAAATTCTGCTTCTCTTTTATTCTTTGTAGAGCAAAAAGAAGATGATACAAAAATCATTTTACCTTGGGATATTACGGATCCATCACAGCTTTTTATAGTTAACTATGATGGAGAGATTGAAGCTAATATCTTTAAAGCTGATCAAGAAACTAAATTTACTGTACCTCTATTTACAGCACCTGTAAAAGAGACTGGACGTGGTACTGTTCAATTCAAGGTGGAGGGGAATGATATCACATCTAAAGCTGTTCTGAAATCTAGTTTTGATGGACCTTTCCAAGCCTACTATAAAGTAGTATTAGAAGACACTGCAGATGCTAAGTCTGTGATGTCTAAGGATAAAGGGACTCAAGTTGATTACGCAAATATTTCATCGTTAAGAAGAAAGTAAAATTAATATTCTTCACTGTAATTGTAAAAGGCAGCTATTTCACTAGCTGCCTTTTTTTGTAGTGTTTAAATTGTAAATATAGTTTTTGTAGAATGTTTGATTTGTTTTGTAGTTACTTATTTGATGTTGAGTGCTTTAGATAATTAATGACCTATTTAAAAAAAGAAAGTATGAAGAATTTTATTATTGTATTATGCATTGCAGGGATATCATTCATGGGGGTTGGATGTAGTAATGATGATTGTGCAGGCAATGCAACAGATCCGGGAGAACTTAAAGAGATTTTACTAGAGGTATCAAATTCGTCTATAAGTGTTGGTGAATCAGTCACCTTTTCCGCTAAGATTGAAGGTAAGACATTAGAAGGTGTAAAATTTTATATCTCAAACCTTGAAGTCACCAATCCTTACACCTTTAATGAAGCAGGTATTTTTGTGGTATTTGCGAAAAAGAAGGATATAAAAACAGTTTAGGAGTTACTATAAGTGTCGAGTCTAAGAAAGAAAAGTCCGTTATACTTGAATTGCTAACTCCAGACGATCAGTTGTTTGTAGACGAACAGATTGAGATTAAGATTTATGATGAGTCTAATAATCCAATTGATGGGGCTGAATTATTAGCAGAAGGACAGAAAACCAATATAAAGTCAAGCAACGTTTTTTTTAAATTCAAAATTACAGCAGAAGGGACTTATCGTGTGCATACCAACTATAATGAAGTAGATAGTAATGGGATTTTGTTAAAAGTTGTAGATAAAAATGCAGTAAAGGGTACTGGGGAGTTTTTGCTTAATGGTACAATGTATAGAAGTGAAAAAGCACAAACTACATTTGAAGGTATATTTTCTGTAGGAAATCTAGTTTTATCTGGTTGGTCAGAGATGATTTATGCTGTCGATGGAACCGTTGCTTTTTTTGCTTATTACACACCAACTAAAGATCTAGGAGGGGGACAATATGAAGCTGTACTTCCGAATGAGAGCAATATAATGAAAGTGATGGCAGGGGTAATGTCGTCGACTCAGGACTTGCTAGGGCAAACTAATGAACCAGATGCTTTAACTGTTTCGTATACTATATCCAAAGTAATGAGCACTAAGATTACGGGTGATTTTAATTCAATAGACGGTGAAATTAACGGTTTTCTATTTAAAGCTAAATTTACAGGTGACCACTATTTGATAACAAAGGCAAAGTTACTTGATGCGAAGCAAGGTTTTGGATTAGAGGACTTGTGGCAAAAGAGATTAGACAATTTTAGTAAAGCATCTTTATTTAAGTATTAGGTTTGTTTTTAGGCAGATGAAATAATTGCTTTTACCTCCATTATAATGTGTATGTTTAATATACTTGTGTTTTAGAATATTTGAATAATAATAAAATTTTATTTGTTAATACATTAATTTGTTTAAAAAGCAAGACAAAAAACCTAAAAGATGCCGTAAGTTTAATTACTATTATCACTCTTATATAGCTAATATTGACGGACTTGATGTTGCTGTATTTACCTTAAAACGTGGCGTTAATGGCAAATGGCATACATTAATAACTACTGATTCATCATTAAATTTCGTCAAGGTAATAGAAATATATAGCATCCGATGGTCGATAGAAGTATTTTTTAAAGAAGCTAAACAGCTTTTTGGATTAGGTAAATCTCAATCAACAAACTTCGATGTCCAAATAGCACAAGCTACCATTGTATTTGTGCAGTATCTACTCATAAGCATCCGTTATACAATGGAAGCTTATGAAACTATAGGAGGTCTATTTAAAGACCTCCAGCAAGTTTATATTGAAAACAAATTGAACGTTAGATTATTAGCTGTAGTAGCCTTAATACTTGATGTTTTGGAAAAACTTATAGACTCAATTGATATTCATGATGTTATATTAAAAATAATAGAAAATATCGAATTTTTTGGTTTTTTATCTAATAATTATAACTTTAATTATCAGCCGAATACATGAAAGTAAATAGGTGCGAAACTTCAGTAATTAATACTTTTGTCGTGTACTAAGATTCATGTTAATTACTATAGGTGGCCTAGGGCTTAGTTGTAGTAAAGATGATAATGGAACCAATGTTCCTGAAGAAGCTAAACAAATTGTATTGAAAGCAAATTCTCAGTCTATTACTGTGGGAGAAGCTGTGAGTTTTACTGCGTTAGTAGATGGAAAGACACTTGAAGGAGTTAAGCTATATAATGCAGACAAAGAGATAAGTAATTCATATACTTTCGAAAAAGCTGGAACCTTCAATGTAGCAGCTAAGAAGGAGGGCTATAAGGATAGCGTTTCTATTTCTATTGTAGTTAAGGAGAAGCAAGAGGCTAAATATCCTCCTAAGTTAACACTTGTAACAAACCCGAATAGTATTTATGCAAATGAGTTAATCGAGTTAAATGTAACTGATAAAGACAATAATCCTCTTGATGGCGCAATACTTATTTTTGAAGGAAGTGAAACGAATTTGACATCAGAAGGAGGTATGTATCAAATTTCTATTAAATATAGAGGTACTTATACATTACAAGCACGATACGATGATATGGATAGTAATGAAGTAGTTGTAACTGTTGTTGATAAAAATCCTGCCGTAGGAAATGGTGAGTTTTTGTTTAATGGAAAAACGTATAAATCTACGAGTGCCGCAACAGTACTAAAAGGTTTTTATAAAGATGATGACGGTAATATCGTGATAGGATGGCAAGAGGAGCTTTATTCAGAAGATGGCTTTTTAGCTATTGTCATCTATTATACAGATGCAGAGGCAACAGAAGATGGAAATTATAAACCAGTACTGCCTACAGTAGATAATACTAAACTAGCCTTTGGAGGTGTATTAGATGAAAACGACAACTTACTTGGATAATCAGCTGATCAAGGAGTTCTTAAAGTGTCGTATAAAATTACTGATGTTACAGATTACTTTTTCAAAGGTGATTTTGATACAACTGATGGAGTTATAGATGGAAAGGAGTTTAAAGTGACCTTTAAAGGGGATCATAAATTCGTCGTTTCTAATTCCACTAGTGGAGCATCTAAATCAACTATGAATCAACTAAGACCTATTCATGAGTTAACTAAAGTTATAGAATTAAGCAATATTGTGAATAAGTTCTAGTGTTTCAATTAACATATAGTTAGAATAGAAAGAGAATTATGCTGCATAGTTCTCTTTTTTTTTTGAACTATGTTAATTCATTGCGGGTAGTGGTGTTGTTTTCTGTTAATTAAACAGTTATTTGTCGTGTTGTTAAATTTATTAAGAAATCGATGTATTTTTAGAAAGTTTTCTTTTTTTTGTGTATATATTTGAATTATTTATATCATGAATAAGTATTGGTTGAATAGTTTATATTGTGTTTTTTGTTTTGTACGTACCTTAGTGTAACAAAACAAAACAAAACAAAACAATCATGAAAAAATTATTAATGTTCATCACCTTCGCTATGGTGGGAGCCTTTGGGATTGGCTGCAGTAGTGATGATGGCACACAAGTAATCCCCCCAGAGCCAAAACAGTTAATAATAGAATCATCTTTGGAGTCTATTATTGTTGGAGACAAAGTTACATTCTCAGTGAATGTTAACGGACAATCAATTAAAGGAGTAAAACTTTATATTGAAGATAGAGAAATACCTAACCCACATACTTTTAAAGAAGCTGGTGCTTTTGAAGTTGTAGCCAAAAAAAAGGGATATTAAAATAGTTCAGCTATATCTGTTGTAGTAAAAGAAAAATCTGAAGATCCAAAGCCAAAAGATCCTGCCCCTGATCCAGAACCAGATCCAAAGCCAGATAACCCAGACCCAGGAACAAATACGGGAGAAAATGGGAAACAAGTATTCTTTTCTTTATTAAATGATACAGATGAACTATTGACTACTGATGTGATAGAAATGAAGGTGGTGAATGAGCATAATATTGGTATTACTGGAGCTGAGCTAGTTTTTGAAGGACAACCTATAGGTATTTATTCTGATAACGGTGTTATTAAGTTTAGAATTAATCGCGAAGGGTCTTATATTGTAAAAGCAAAGTTTAATTCAGTTTTGAGTAATGAAATTTATATTGTAATCAATGATAAGACTGCTGCTGTTGGTAAAGGTCAGTTTATTTACGATAATCGACTATATGTATGTAAAAGGTCTGTAACTACCTTTACAGGAATATACCACGATGGCGATACAGTATTAGCCGGCTGGAGAGAAGAGATATATTCTATAAGTGGTACTATGGCTCTATTTGTTTACTTTACTGCAGCAGAGAAGACAGGAGTTAATGGTTATAAGCCAATTTTACCAAATAATGATAATACGATTTTAGCTTATGGTGCTGTATTAGACAGTAAAGGTAAGATTCTTGGTAAGACTGAAAAACAAGGTCAAATCAAAGTTTCTTATTCAATAAACAATATTGCTGATAATCTTGTTACGGGTGAATTTAACACGTCTTTCGGTATTATTAATGGGGTAGAGTTTTTGGGTACTTTCTCAGGAGAGCATGAATTTATTGTAAAAGGTGAGAGTAATGTTTTCTTTACTTCTAGTAATGTTGATCATGCAATAAATGTATTTGCTGAAGGGAAAAAGAACCAAGCAAAGAATAGAATCGTTGAACGTATTTATTAAATGGTTAAAATTAACAAAAAACAGAGTTGTTGATAACTCTGTTCTTTTATTTAGTTACTATTGTATATTAAAATATTTGTTTTCTTTTATAATTAACTTTGTTTTAGTTGTATTATTGATGTTTATTTGTTTTATAAAAATAGTAATGTGTGAAAAGTATGTTTATTAATAATAAAAGAAGTATTATGAAAAAAGTTTTAATGTTTTTAATGGCTAGTACATTTCTATTGCTTGGGATAGGATGTTCTAGTGATAGTAATTCGACTCCAGAAGTTTTGAAGCAGCTAGAATTAAAAGCGAGTATAGATGATATTGTAGTCGAAGAATCTGTTACCTTTAGCGTAACAGCAGATGGAGTTGCAATTAAAGATGTGAAAATTTATGCTAATGATGTAGAGATACAAAAGGTGTATAAGTTTATTAAAGAAGGAACTTATACTGTCATAGCAAAAGCAAAGGGGTATGAGAATAGTAAACCGATAACTATAAAAGTCAATAAGAAAGGAAGTAGAAAACTTATATTAAGTGCTGATAAAGATGAGCTTAAGGTTGGTGAACAACTTACTTTTAAAGTGATGTTTAATAATGAAGTTATTAAAGATGCTGTGATTACTAGTACAAATGGTGGGTTAGTATCAGATCCTACATGGACCCCAACAGAAGCAGGGACATATTCTTTTACTGCTAAGAAAGATGGCTTTGAGGCTAGTGATGTATTTGTGGTTACTGTATTTGAAAAGGAGAAACAAAAAATAAGTCTGACAGTTGATAAAACTGAGGTTAAAGCTGGAGAGAAAGTTACTTTTTCAGTTAAGGTTAATGGGGAAGTTTTAGAAGGAGCGATGGTTAAGTTACTTACTGGTAATCCTCTAGATGGTTTATATTGGGAACCTCAGGAAGTCGGTCAATATACTTTTATTGCAGTAAAAGAAGGCTATTTAGATTCTAATATGATTACTGTTAAGGTGATTGAGAATCCATTGTTTGTTAAAGAGTATATTATTGTGGATGGTAAGAAATATACAGTAGATAAGGATAAAACGAAGTTATTCGCTTATACAGATGCTTCTTTATCTAATCAAATCAAAATTTATAAGAGTAGTTATGTTAATGATAATGGCGTGAAGGTAGAGTTTGCCTATTCACTTTTTTATGTAGCTCTTTATAGCCATGATTATGAAGCGTCAAATGGTAAAGTGGTAAAAGGGGCAGAGATACGCCTTTCTAAAATGGTACTTCAAGATTTGGAATTAGGAGAGGTTATTCTACCTGGAGAGAATAGTGATTTAGAAATAAACCTCGGGGGTGATGCGTATATGAAAGATAAGCGTGTTGAAATTAAAAGTGATTGGATACAAACTTACATAGTTGATTTACATGGTTTAAATGATGAATATGGTGAGTTATCATTAGCGCATAATCCGGCAATTCAAGACTTTGTATTAAGTTATAATAGTAGAGTGCAATCTATGTTCTATAAGTCGGATAAAGAGGTAAGTGCTTTTGCTAATAACTCTTTTTCAGAGTTTAGTGAATATAAGAATCAAATCAAAGCAGGGTTAAAACAATTAGAACTATTGAAAGCAAGAAAAAACCGACGTTAATAAAAAAAGCAGGAATTCAATGAGAGCACTGAAAAAGTGAGCTAATTATGAGTTCTTCGTTT
>NZ_WMJY01000037.1 GCF_009711055.1 Myroides pelagicus | reverse complement strand
TTTGTATGGTGTTATAAAATTGGTGACTATATTGACACTATCAAGCCTATCACAATCAAAAAACATGGCAATAGGCTTATTAGCGTTTTTAAACTTGGACTTGACTACTTATCTAGATTATTACTCTCTAAAAACCAATACAAACCATTAAATATCAATTGCTTTAGTTTTTTGTCGTGTACTTAGAAGATTATATTAAAACTATGAAGAAAGTAGTGGTAGTTACTGCAACTTTTTAACGATAGCGATAAATTGTATCTATGACATGTTTTTTGAAATGCAGGATAATTCTTACCTTCGTCAACCGAAAAAAGAAATGCTATAGGGGTATGAAAGTGAGAGCTGACTCGCCGAGGAGAGGGATAACTGTCAAGGGGAGTGCGTGGATAAATACTGATATAGCACAATAATAAAAGACAGCAATGACTTATATAGAAGTAAAGGGAAAGATTGAGCAATTAAAGCAACAGGTGGAAGCACAAGGTGGACTGAATAGTGAGCAATTACAAAAGTTGTATCACAAGTTTCGCTTGGAGTGCAATTACTTTTCAAATAGTAGTGAGGGGAATTCTTTGACGAAAGAAGAAATCCGTGGATTGATTACGGGTGTAGTTAATGTATCCAATAAGCCATTGCAGGATCTGATTGAAATAAAGAATCACGATGAGGTATTGAATGAGATGTTAGGTGATGGTCTGGTTGAAGCTCATTTGTCAGAGAAGTACATCAAACAGCTTCATATGCGATTGATGTATGCTGAAGATGTGGAGAGCAAACAAATGCTGGGGCAGTGGAAAGTAAAGGATAATACGGTAAAGACGTATAAGGGTGATGTCTATAGTTATGTGGCAGCTGATGAGGTGAAGGCAGAGATGAAAGAACTGCTGAATCGTACAAATGAAGCGATTGACTATATCTTGAAAGGAAAGAAGTATGCACCGCATCCTATTGATGTAGCGTTGAATTTTCACGTTGAATTTTTAAAAATAAGTCCTTTTGAAAAAGGGAATGGTATCCTTGCGCGTATGTTGAGTAATCAGATTTTGATTGCGTTTGTATATACGCCATTTTGGGTGACTGACACTGAGGCTAAAGCATACGAGCAATACTTGGCTGATGTGATGTGTTATGAAGGAACAAAAGATGATTTATTTGGACTTGTTGCTCAGCAGATTATGCGCTCTCAACAGATGATAGTGGATATTCAAGAAGGGAAGTCTATTGAAGAGTCTGAGAAGTTTTACAATCAGATTGAACTAATGAAGCGCAAACTAAAAGAGAAGGAAGAAGAAAAGAGCAAAGTGAAGTCTGAAGAATGGTTAGAATCTGTATTTGCACATTCCATACGTCCTTTGTTTACTCAGGTTGAAAGTAAAGTTCAAGAGAGTTTTACAGAATTATTTGATGAGATTAAAGGATCATATACTTTAAAGTCAGCGAGTAATGGAGGAGCTATGGGGTTCTTAGGAGGAGGAGGATCTTCTGAAAAAGAAGTTGACTTAGATGGTTCGATTACTTGGAAAGGGGCAGAGTACTTACAAGCTACATTTAGCTTGAAGGCATTTAAATTAATAGAGGAGGCACAACCGATTGAATTGACCTTAACTTGTACTTTTGAAGAGTTGACGTATATTGTTGACTTAGGAAATGGAACTGTATATACTAAGGAGTACGATCAGCAATTAGAAGAGACAGTAGTTAAGGCTATTGGCGATGCTATTTGTGAGGCTATTGTCAAAGCAATACACGCGATGTAACTTGTTAAATTTTTACGATATAAAAGCACTGTCCATTTGGATGGTGTTTTTTTGTTTTTTGGAATGCTATTTGTTAGTAACTAGTTAGTTAACTCTCTAAAATGTTAAGATATGAATATGCAGATAGACTTACATCCGAATTACAGAATATGTAGTATGTCACCCGTTGAAGTTACTGTAGAGTTGTCTACTTGGACCAGAGACGAAATGATTTCTTGGTTATGTTGGTGTCATCCAGAAGGGACTTATTTTGATAAAGAGGCTTTGTTAGCTTATGGTCATGTATTGTGGAGAAATGAAGCAGCAGAGTTGATTCTGCATAAAATAGGGGTGTAGTACACAGAGGAGTAATTTAGTAATAAAGTAATGGTTTGTCCGTTAGTATAGTAACTAAAGAAAAGATAATGGTGCGAATTTTAATTTGTATGTTTGGTCTTATATTATTTGTAAGTTGTCAGAGGACAACCTCTGGGCAAATCACGGATAAGGTGAGTCAAAAGGAAAAGCAAGATAGTATTATTGAGAAATATGCAACTAATGGAGCTCATCAATATTCATATCTATATGATATGGATAAATGGCAAGAGGCATTAGATAAAGGGTTAGCTGTGGATAGTACCATTGCTTATTTATGGCAACAAAAGGCGATGCCTTACTTTAAGATTAAGAAGTATGAGGTAGGTATGGACTATTTAGACAAAGCAGTGCTGCATAATCCGATGCGTTATCAACCCTATAGAGCTTTTATTAAGTGTATTTTTGCTAAAACACATCGTGCTGCAATTGTGGATTTTGAATCGTGTATAAAACAGTGGGGGGATAAATATGAGATGGACCATCCATATAGTTTTTATATTGGATTGTCCTATTTGCAATTGAATGATTACCAAGGAGCAGAAGATTATCTTCAACGAGCAGCAATGAAATATCAGAAGGACTTTAAAGAGCCTCATGCAATAGAGTCTTTTTATCTTGGGATTGTTTACTATGAACAAAAACAATACGAAAAAGCAATTCACTATTTTGATGAAGCTATTGAGATTTATGAGGAGTTAGCAGAAGCGTATTACTATAAAGCGTGGTGTCAATATCGCATGGGACATCAAGAAGCGGAAATCACCTTCAAAGAGGCAGTTAAGTACAATAAGCAAGGATATACAATCAATGAAGCTAATGCGATTTATGAATTATACCCTTATCAGCTGAAGCGTATCGAAGAGGAGTAAAGTATTCAGATAATTTTTACATTTACAAAAAACAAAGTATGAAGAAAGTTATGCTGTTACTGGGATTAGTAATTAGTATTGCGAGCTGTAAAGGCAATAAAGAGCAAGAAGTAACTATATTGAAGGAAGAAGCGGTAAAATTACAGACAAGTAAGCGAATTGAGCAATTGTATAGTGAAATGTTAGTTCCTATGGAAGTTGTCAACGCAGAGGCAGATGTGGTTACGAAAAAGTATGGATTAGAGTTTGGAGGTAATTGTTATGCTTGTGATGTAGCTCAATTAATAGTTGATGGTGAGATGATTAATTTGTTGAATGCTTGTGATATGCAAACCCAAATATCATTTAAGATAACAAAAGTTGAAGAGAAAGATAAGATCATTGAGGTACATACTCCATTTAATGTTTTCTCCTTTGAAAGAGTCGATGATTATCCGATGTTTAGACTACAAGTTTCTGGGCAAGGAATAGATCAAACATTGTATCGACCAGCGATTTATTATACTTTGAAAAGTAGATTAGATACTTTTGAAGTTCATGATTGTGGAGATTTTGAAGGGTAAAGGGATAGATACTATTGGTCGAAAAAGGAGCATATGAAAACGTATCAAGGATTATATAAACACAATGGAGTGATTATTCCAATTAAACTTTGTAATAATGGCAAAGAGCTCTCTGTTGAAATAGAGGGGAGATTATTTGTCGGGTCAGAGTTTACAGATTTGACCTATCATGGAGATTTGTTTGATTTAGATTCTAGTATATTTACCTTGACTGATGATGGGTATAGTGCCTTGTGTTATTGTCAAATAGAACTATTTATACCACAGGTTTTGAGCGTTGAAAATGGAAATAATAAGATAGTTGATTTATGTTTATGTACAACTATAGGGGCTTTTGATTTTGAGAAAAGCACAATTACAGAGGAAGCTATAGTTCTTTCTTTGTCTTTAAATGAAGAAACATATATAGGAAAAGGGGATACAATTGAAGTTGCATTTGACCAATTAACAATGCGATTACCGAAAGGAGAAACTTTTGTCAATTGTTATGGTTGTCTATATGGCGATTATAGTGTCTATGGGAATAGTGCTTTTGGAACTATGCTGTGTTTTAAACATGTAAAATCGGAATATCAAGCTGTCAGAGGGAAAGATGAATACATGGATTTATGTGAAGATTATAGTGATAAACTTGAAGTAGTTCAAGAAATCCATTGTTGTGAATCATTTGTGATGAGAGGTTGTGGTGGAGCTTATCGATAAAAATTTTAAATAATAACAGTATTGAAAAATGATAATTTTACTTTTAGCATAAAGATAAAAAAGAGATTACCTAGTAGTCTCTTTTTCCGTTTAATAAAGTTTCTCCCCAAGCATTAAGTTTCCATAGAACTTCAACTAATTGTTCTCCTAAGGGAGTGAGGTAATACTCTACTCGTGGAGGAAGTTCGTTATAACTTATTTTGGTTAAGATACCGTCCTTTTCGAGTTCTTTTAATTGTTGATTTAGTACGCGGCGGTCTACTTTCATAATTCCTTTTAGCATTTCACTTGGGCGTTTATGGCCTTGGTTAATTTGCCAAATAATAGGTACTTTCCACTTACCACTGATTGCATTAACTGCGAATTCGAGTGGACAAATTTTTTCTTCTATTGTTTGTGCCTTGGTATTCATAAAAGTGACTTTTTTATCCCTATGGGAGAAATATATGCGGTATTGTGTGCTAATAAATGGATGATCACCTTTGCAAAAATAAAACTTTAAAATGAAAGAAATAAAACAAGAATTAAAGACTATAACAATAGGTTTGTATAGGTAATCTAACAAAAGTTCTATACCAATCTTTAAAATAAGGTATATCGTTTGAAAAGTATGCAGTTTTATAATGAGGAGATTGATTATTTGGAGAATTATAATCAATTTATAGCAGATTACGTGTTTGTTGTAACTCGTTATTTGGATTCGGATACATCTTTTGCAAATAGTTAGGCGTAATCTGTAGAGAAGTTTTATTAGCAAAATAAAGAGAAATACTACCTGAAATAGGTAGATGAAAGTAAAGCCTATTTGCGGGTCTACTTTTTTAATAAAGCGAAGTTATGAAAAATAGAAAAGGAGCTAGAACAAAGAAAGATATTCCTATAGAAGTTCTAGCCTTATTAAACAAAGGGGAATTGTCTAGTGTGAATTTGACGGAGTGGTTAGCTATTGACCAAAAATTACTTGTAAGTAATGTATTATTAGCACTAGACAGAAAGGATTATATTTCAATAGTATTGGGTAATATAGATAAATTGAAGAAGCCCACTGTTAATTCGGTTAATCAATGTATAGGATACACCCTATTTGATATATCCAAAGAAAGGGGGGATATTGAGTTGTTTGGCTTACTAAAAACACATACAAGTGATTTAGTACGGTGTTGGGCTGCCTATTTTGTAGGTTTTAACGACTCATTACGAATTGATGAAAAGTTAGAAGCTATTAAATATTTTGCAGGAGACGATCATTTTGGTGTGAGAGAAATTGCTTGGATGTCCGTGCGCGAAAGTATTACGAACCATTTAGAAGAAAGTATTAAGCTATTATTGGAATGGACACATAGTGAAAATGCTAATATTCGAAGATTTGCAACGGAGTCTACTCGTCCTCGAGGGGTATGGTGTAAACATATTGAAGTGTTGAAGGAGCAACCAGAATTAGCAGTTTGCTTATTAGAAGAACTTAAAGACGATTCTTCAAAGTATGTAAGAGATAGTGTAAGTAATTGGTTGAATGATGCAGCAAAGACTAAGCCTACATTTGTTATAGATCTTTGCAATTTGTGGTTGTGTAATGATCCTTTAAACAAAAATTTAATGGGAACAATAAAGAAAGCAAAACGAAATTTACAGTAGGAATACTGCTAGTTAATGTCATTTTTGGAGTATTTATCCTTTTTGGGTAAAAAGTGTTAAATAAAAAGTATACTTAGTAGTTTTTATTCTAATTATATTTGTTAAAATATTGAATTTTTAATTAATTAGGTGTTGGACTTTTCTTTAGTGTAGAATATTTGAAAAGTATGAGGATTTATTAAAAAATGTTTAATAATTGTTTTAATTGTTTAAAATTATTAATTTATTGATGTATTCTTTATTTTTATTATAAAATTTAATTATATGTTGTGTTTTTTAATATAAAGTTGTCTTTTTAGATGCAAACTATGTATAATTGTTGCTAGACTATGAAAATAAAGTGCATATTATGCTGGTAAATAATGAATTAGTACCTTCGTTGGTGAAAAGAAAAATTAAAATTTGTTGTTTATGAAAGCAAAAGTACATTACAACGACTTCGTAGGAAGCGTAGCAGCTGATATCTCAGATACAATCGCTGCAAACAAAGGAAATTACATTAGCAGTATTGGGGAATACTTTAATGTAGATAAAGAAAAATTTAAAGTTGTGGGAGTTTCTCTAACAGGAATACACAATTTTGAGGTAACCTTGCTATGTGTTGATTTGGCGAAAAGCACACCAGCAAAAGAGCATGTAGTTAAGATGAAAATGGATCTAGATGCTGATGGTCAAAAAAAGATGTTAGACCTACTTTTTAAGCGTCTTAACTTTGTCCTTTACGATTCTGGAGAAGAGAAGTACTCGGAATCTAATTACGATGAAGTAGTTAATTTTGGTGATTTTCACCACTTTGACTATGAAGATAATTAATTGAAAAAATTATTAGCAAATAAAAACCTTTAGAATATTCTAAAGGTTTTTTTATTTTTAGATAAAACTTTATCAGTGTGAGGAGTATATTTCATTTGCTGTTATTTTTAGTGAGCATTAGTGTATTTGGTCAGGTAGATAGTTTATACATTAGTCCTTTTGAAAAGCCTTATGGGGTAAGTGTTTATAGTTCAAGAGAATTTCTTTCAATGAGCTATGTTAATTCCAAAGGAGAAGATAAATCGTTTGAACCGAATAAACCAATAAGTTTAGGGGTGAAGTTTGCTTGGAATAACTCATCAATTAGCTATAGCTATGGTTTACCATTTATGCGAAGCGGTTCAATGGGAAAATCTAAGTTTATTGATTTTAAGTATAATTATTATGCTAGTCAAATTGTATTTGATGCTTACTTTCAACAGTATAAAGGCTTTTCGATGGCTAATACTGAGGGAGGATATGATGTGTATGATGACTTGTCTATTCGACTATATGGGATATCAATGGATTATGTCTTTAATTCAAAAAAGTTTTCTATGGCAGCGGCCTATGATCACAAAGAGCGGCAATTGCTGTCGGCAGGTAGTTGGTTATTGGGAGGTAGTTTTTTTTATACAAAATTGAATAATGTGCCATTGATAGATGAGGAGTTAGTCAATTATGATAAACGCGTAATTAGTATGGGTCCAAGGATAGGATATGGATATAATTTGGTGGCAAGAAAAAACTTATTAATTGCAGCTACCTTTAGTTTAGGAGTTGATGGGGCTTTAGAGAAAGAGTTGTCTACCAGTAGAACAAGATTCAGAGTTAACCCTCAAGCACAACTTAGGTTTTCAGCAAATTATCAATACAGGGATTGGATGTTTGGTATTACGTCTTTATACCATACTTTATTGATGGGTACAAATAAGAAATACTATGTAGAACTTAGAAACACAAACATTCAATTTTTGGTTACTAAGCGATTTACTTTAGTTAACCCTCCTGTGATTTTAAGACATGATTTTAAGGATGTTTTTCATAGAAATAGATAATAAAGTGTAACTTTAAAAATAAAAAAGATGGAATTTAGTATAGCAAATTATCGTTTTTTCACTCCAATAGAAGTTCGTTGGAATGATTTAGATGCTTTAGGACACGTAAATAATGTTTACTATATTGATTATTTTCAACAAGGAAGAGGAAAGTTTATCAACGAAGCATCAAAGACTTGGGACTGGTTTAAAAATATGTTTGTCATTGCTCAAATTTCATGTAACTACGTACAGGAAATTCGCTTAGACGTTAAGCAGCTACAAATAGGAGTAAGAATATCGAGATTAGGGACAAAAAGTTTTGATATCGAGTATGCTTTGGTCAGTGAGGGGAAAGATAGAGAAGTGATTGTTCATGCAATTGGTGCTAGCACTCAAGTAATGGTTAGTTTAGCCGATAAAAAAGCGATTGAATTACCAGAATGGTTTGTCAAGGAAGTGAAAGAGTATGAGCCTTCTTTGTAAGTTAAGTATATAATAAAAGAAAGCACGTTAGTTTATTCGACTAACGTGCTTTCTTTTAATATCTACTATCTCGATAAATAGCAATATCGGCTAATATTTTATTGGTATCTGCATTTACTTCTTTTAGATATTTTGGCGAAAATAAGGTGTATGAAGTATTGTCAATTTGTAGTTTTACCTCGTAATCGCTAATGATACAAATTACAATTTCTTCAGTTTCATTAGAAAATTCTTTATGTGAATGTTTTTCATCATGTGTGTTTCTCGATAATAGTATAAGAGGGTTATCATCATTTGAGTTTTGGTTATGACGATAGCTAAGTAACGCTTTGTCATTATTGAGAGACACGTGATAATCTTTAAAGATAAAGGTTTGAGATGCTTGTGTAAGGATCGTATTGTTTTTTATTCCATGCCCTGCAGATACAATTGTCTCCGTAGTTTGGCAGCTGAAAAAAACAAAAGCAAGTAGGGGTATAAGTAATGTTTTCATAAGTTGTGTGTTTTGGTGTAGTCTAAAATAAATTATTTGTTAAAGAAATGCAAACAATTATGCACATTATATTTTTAAATGTTTGAGTTGTTAAAGAATTATTACTGTTGAGTTTGATTTTATGTGTTTGATTTAAAAGCTGTTCTTATGATAATTGTCATGGGGATAAGTATCAATATCAACTATGTTAGATGTAAACAAATAAAAACGTTAACAATGAAAAAGACACTAGCATTAGCAGTGATTTGTTCTTTAGTTGCATGTAAGAATACAACTTCAAAACAAGAGGATATAAAAGAAAAAGAGCTATTAAAACAGGCAACTACTTACTTTGCTCCAATTTCTTCTGTTGCATATGAAAAAATTGATGAGAGAAAAGTAGATTTAGGGAAATATTTGTACTTCGATACTCGTCTATCTAAAGAGGGTAATATAAGTTGTAATTCTTGTCATGGGTTATCTACTTATGGTGTTGACAATAAAGCGTTGTCATCTGGAGATGATGGCTCACTAGGAGCAAGAAACTCTCCAACTGTCTTTCACGCATCACTTCATAGTATGCAGTTTTGGGATGGACGTGCAAAGGACGTAGAAGAGCAAGCAGGAGGACCAATATTAAATCCTGTGGAGCACAATATTAAGACTGAACAAGAGCTCGTTGATCGTATAAAGGGAATAGAGCTTTACCAGACAATGTTTGCTGAAGTGTATAAGGGAGAAAAAGACCCTATTACATTTAAAAACTTAACAGGAGCTATAGGTGCTTTTGAAAGGACATTGGTGCCAGCAGGGAGATTTGATCAATACCTAGAGGGGGATACAGATAAATTAACTATACAAGAGAAGAAAGGAATGGAAGATTTTATCTCTGCAGGGTGTATTACTTGTCATAACGGTGTAGCGATTGGAGGACAAATGTTTCAGAAGTTTGGTGTTTATAAGAACTATTGGGAATATACTAAATCTCCTAAGGTTGACCTAGGACTTGCGATGATATCACAGAAAGAAGGAGAAAAATATATGTTTAAAGTTCCTGGATTGAGAAATATTACGCATACTAATCCTTATTTTCACGATGGATCAGTTAATGATTTAAAAGAAGCTATACGTATTATGGGAGAGATACAGAGTAATATAGTGCTTAGTCATGAACAAATAGATAATATAGCCGTCTTCTTAGAAGCGTTGTCATCAGATGTAGATGATGAGGTTAAAAAATCTCCGTTTGACGCTTAAACTAAAGCTATTATTCAGTAAATAATTAATGGGGGCAATACTTAAGTGTATTTGTCCCTATTTTTAATGAGGTAAACTTAAAAGTAGTTTGTCAAGTAAAAAGCAATAGACTTTTGTTCAGTTTAAATAATAAATCTAGATAATCCTGTTCTTTTTTTAAATTGTGAACAAGCAGGTTATTTACCAATATTTGATTTGTATAGATTAAAGATTAATACAAACGACTTGTTAGGTATTATTTACTGTTTTCATAAAACCTTAATAATCTAACCTGAAAGTTGTTCATTAATTAATTGACGAAAGTGAAACGCTGAGGTGAGGTTAATATGTTACTGATTGACTAAAGTTTATGATTAGATATTACTATCAGGATTAATTCATTTTATAATTTGAATTAATCTATGCTTGAATACGCGATCTGTAAAAGTTAACAAGGAACTTTATTACCTACTAATTTTCATTTCCTATATTTGTATTAAACAATTTGAATAATGGAGTTGAAATTAAATAGACCTATTTGTTTTTTTGATTTAGAAACAACAGGTATAGATGTGGCAAAAGATAAAATCGTTGAGATTGCGATACTTAAAGTGCATCCGAATGGGAATAAAGAGAGTAGAACATGGTTGGTAAATCCAGAGCGACCTATTCCGCCTCAGTCTACTGCTATTCATGGAATTTCAGACGAAAAGGTTGCAAATGAGCCTACTTTTAAGGAATTAGCACCTCATGTGTATAATATGATTAAGGATTCCGATTTAGCAGGGTTTAATTCTGATCGTTTTGATATTCCTCTACTTGTAGAGGAGTTGTTGAGAGCTGGAGTAGATTTTGATATGGGAAATCGCGTTTCAGTCGATGTACAGACAATTTTCCATAAGAAAGAAGAGCGTACACTGAGTGCAGCATACAAATTTTATTGTAATGAGACTTTAGAGAATGCTCACTCTGCATCCGCGGATACTAATGCAACATATGAAATCTTAAAAGCACAGTTGGACAGATATGAAGATCTGGAAAATGATATGAAATTACTGTCGGAGTTTACAACTCGAAAGAAAAGTGTTGATTTTGCTGGTTTTATAGCATTAAATGAAGAAGGTCAGGAAATGTTTACATTTGGAAAGCACAAAGGAGCTTTGGTAGAAGACGTTTTAGAAAATGAACCAGGGTATTATGGTTGGATTCAAAATGCTGACTTCCCTCTTTATACAAAGAAGGTTTTAACAGCTATTAAATTGCGTAAATTGAATACAAAGTTATAAATCATCAATTAATCGGATAAGTATATGAAGATTCTATGCATTGGGCGCAATTATGTGGAGCATATAGAGGAACTTAGTAATGAAAGACCAGAGGAGCCAGTATTGTTTATAAAACCTGATTCATCAGTATTAAGCAAAGAAGTGCCTTTTGTTATACCTGCATTTTCGAATGATGTGCATTACGAGGTAGAGGTCGTGGTGAAGATAAATAAAGTAGGAAAGTATATTGATGCAAAGTTTGCGTCAAAGTACTATGATGAGGTGACTTTGGGTATAGACTTTACAGCAAGGGATCTACAGGCAAAGTTAAAAAGTAAAGGACTGCCATGGGAAAAAGCGAAATCATTTGATGGTGCAACAGCGGTTGGTCGATTTTTTAATAAAGAAGAGTTGGTTAATATATACGACACACAGTTTGAATTAAAGCGTAATGGAGTAGTGGTGCAAAATGCTTCAACTGTTCAAATGATTTGGAATATTGATGAATTAATTGCCGAAGTATCAAAGTATTTTACACTTAAAAAAGGGGATTTAATATTTACTGGGACACCAGCTGGAGTTGGAAGAGTTGAAGAAGGAGATGTATTAGAGGGGATAATTGCAGGAAGAGAAGTGTTTCGATTAAATGTGAAGTAGGCATATGGCATTATATTACGATTTAGGGTCCTTGTATAAAGAATATGATAATGACAAAGAGTTAGTACTTGACTGTTTGCAGACTTTTTTAGATGATTCAAAAAAGCGATTAAAGAAAATCGAAAATGGAATTGAAGAAAAAGAATACAGTAAGGTATCAAAACAGATAAATGCACTTTTACCGTCTTTAAGATTATTGGGGATAGAGCAAGCAATAGAGGAAGCTCTGATGATTGAGAATTGGACAAGAGATGAGGGGAAGACAAAAGAGGTTAAAGAAATTTATAAGCTCTTTAAATTACATGTCACCAATGCTCGAAAAGAACTGAAGAAAAACTTTGAGTTGTAGGGAAGGTTATGCGTGCAAGTATTGTAACAATAGGAGATGAATTATTGATCGGTCAAATAGTCGATACAAATTCAGCTTATTTGGCTAAAGAGTTAGATAAGTTGGGTTTTGACGTAGATACTATTTATACTATTTCAGACAAGAAAGAATCAATTAAACGAATACTCTTAGATCAACTTGATAAGGTTGACTTAGTAATCTTAACGGGTGGTTTGGGGCCGACTAAAGACGATGTGACTAAGAAGGTGTTTTGTGAGTTTTTTGATGATACCTTGGTTGTGAATAACGACGTTTTAGTTCACGTGACTACGCTATTGGAAAACTATTATAAACGCCCTATTTCTGATATAAACAAACAACAAGCTTATGTGCCCTCAACTGCTACGGTATTGTTTAACCCTGTAGGGACAGCGCCAGGAATGTTGATAAAAAAGGGAAGTACTACTTATGTTTCCTTGCCAGGGGTTCCTTTTGAGATGAAGACTATCTTTAAAGGAGACCTTTCTACTTACCTAGTTTCAAATTTTCAAAATCAAGTAAAGGTTCATCAGACTATTCTCACCTATGGAGTAGGGGAGAGCTTACTTGCGGAAATTTTAGAAGAATGGGAAGAGAATTTACCATCAGATATGCACTTAGCTTATTTACCTAGTCCGGGGAGTGTTCGCTTGCGCTTATCGGTTAGTGGTAAAGATCGTAAAGTATTGCAAGAGCGACTTAATAACATATTAGCTTTAATGCCAGTGAAGGCAAAAGAGTGTGTTCGTTCATACGAAGATGTAGAATTTCCTGAAATTATTATAAAAGAGTTGCAAATTAGAAAGAAAACAATTTCTTTTGCAGAAAGTTGTACAGGAGGAAAATTAGCAGTTTTGTTTAGTACAGTTCCAGGAGTGTCATCTTGTTTTAGAGGAGGTATAGTTCCTTATGCTACGGAAGTGAAGACATCGTTTTTAGGTGTTGATTCGGCTGTAGTGGATGAGTTTAGTGTGGTAAGCGAAGAAGTTGCTATAGAAATGGCTAAGGAAGCTCAAAAGAAGTTTCAATCAGATTATGCTATTTCTACAACAGGAAATGCAGGGCCGACAAAAGGAGACTCGACTGTAGAAATAGGAACTGTATGTATAGGGATTGCAACTCCAACGGAGGTATATGCAAAAACTTACTTCTTAGGGCAACCTAGAGAAAAGGTCGTAAATAGTGCGATAGCGAGGGGGTTGGAATTGATATATAACGAAATAATAAAAAATAAACGATAAAGTTTTTGTTTAATAATTTCTTTTTTCGTTACTTTGCACCCTGATTTTGAATATTGAAATAAAAGATAAGAAATAATGTCAAGAGTTTGTGAAATTACTGGTAAAAGAGCAATGGTTGGAAACAACGTTTCTCACGCGATGAATAAAACTAAGAGAAAGTTTTCTGTAAACTTAGTTAAAAAACGTTTCTACATTGCTGAAGAAGACAGATGGGTAACATTGAAATTATCAACATCTGCGTTAAAAACAATTAATAAAAAAGGTATTACTGCGGTATTGAAAGATGCTAAAGCTAAAGGATTAGTTAAGTAATCGTACCACAAAAAATAGAATAAGATGGCAAAGAAAGGTAACAGAATACAAGTAATCTTAGAATGTACAGAACATAAAGCATCTGGTTTACCAGGAACTTCTAGATACATTACTACTAAGAATAAGAAAAATACACCTGATAGATTAGAGATCAAAAAATTTAATCCTATCATGAAGAAAGTAACAGTACACAAAGAAATTAAATAATAAGTAGTCATGGCAAAGAAAACCGTAGCAACTTTAAGAACATCTTCTAAGAAGTTGACTAAAGCAATAAAAATGGTTAAATCTCCTAAGACAGGTGCATACACATTTGTTGAGTCTGTTATGGCTCCTGATTTTGTGGATGATTTCTTGAATAAGAAGTAATTTTACCATTATAAAATCTTGAAAAAAAGCTATCTATATATTTAGATAGCTTTTTTTATTTTGAATTATTTTAGTTTATTTATACTTCAAAAAGTATAAAAGGTTATAATTAGATATTTTCTATATTTGTAGCTACTAATAGGTATATTATTATGAGTTTTTTTAAGCGATTGTTTTCCTCAGAAAAAAAGGAAACATTAGATAAAGGTCTTGAAAAGTCAAAGACTACATTTTTCTCGAAATTGACAAAGGCGGTAGCTGGAAAGTCTAAAGTCGATGATGATGTATTAGATAATTTAGAGGAAGTCTTAGTGAGTTCTGATGTAGGTGTAAATACTACATTAAAGATTATTGATCGTATTGAAGAACGCGTTTCACGAGATAAATATGTAGGGACAGATGAGTTGAATCAGATTCTTCGCGATGAGATTGCTGGGCTTTTATCAGAGACTCAGTCTGGTGAAGAGACAGAGTTTAGTGTTCCCAAAGATAAGAAGCCATATGTAATTATGGTTGTTGGTGTGAATGGAGCTGGTAAAACTACAACTATTGGTAAGTTGGCCTATCAGTTTAAGAAAGCTGGCTTGAAGGTCGTTCTTGGTGCTGCGGATACTTTTAGAGCAGCAGCGATAGATCAATTACAAGTATGGGCTGATAGAGTGGACGTACCAATTGTTAGACAAGAAATGGGAAGTGATCCTGCTTCAGTAGCATTTGATACGTTACAATCTGCAGTTACTCAAGAAGCAGATGTTGTAATCATTGACACAGCTGGACGTTTGCATAATAAAGTGAATTTAATGAATGAGCTTTCGAAAGTTAAGCGCGTTATGCAAAAAGTGGTAGCAGATGCTCCACATGACGTTTTACTTGTATTAGATGGTTCGACTGGACAAAATGCTTTTGAACAAGCAAAACAATTTACAGCAGCGACTGAAGTGAATTGTTTAGCAGTTACTAAGTTAGATGGTACTGCAAAAGGAGGGGTAGTTATTGGTATTTCTGATCAATTCCAGATTCCAGTTAAATATATTGGCGTAGGTGAAGGTATTGAAGATCTACAGGTTTTTAATAAGTACGAGTTTGTAGATTCTTTCTTTAAATAATAAGTTATGAAACAATTAGTTAAATATATTACAATCCTTTTTGCTTTTATTATTTATGGGTGCAACGATGTAGATACTAAGGATTTAAAAGAGTTGAATGGTTATTGGGAAATTGATAAGGCAATCATGCCAAATGGAGAAGAGAAGGATTATACAATTAACTCTTCTATTGATTTTTTTCAATTGGATAGTTTAAAAGGTGGATTTAGACAAAAGCTAATGCCACAGTTTAACGGGGAGTACCTAACAAATGATTTACAAGAGAATTTTACAATTAGTACAGAAGGAAGTGAAGTTTACTTACTATATAAAACTGATTATGCGAGTTGGAAAGAAGAGGTTGTAAAGATAAACAAAGAAGAGTTTGTAGTTAAGAATGAAAACGGTATTGAATATTTTTATAAAAGACCTGTTCCATTTAGTTTAAAGTAGAATTGTGAAGAAATTTGAGATACATAAGCGTTTACGTGAAGAGAGTAGTGTTCAGGATATCTTAAAAATCATTATCAAAGAAAATAATCTTGAGGGTGGTATAGATAATTTAGATGTTCGGGCTGCTTGGCGTTCTGTGTTAGGCCCGGGTGTAAGTAACTATACAAACGAGGTCTTTTTGAAACGAGGCGTATTGTATGTTGCCTTGGCATCACCGATTGTACGTGAGGAACTGAGTTATGGTAAATCGCGTATAATAGCTTTGCTTAATGATTCATTGAATAAAGAAGTAGTGCAAGATATTATTTTTCGCTAGTTATATAGCGTCAAGGGAAACGGATATGTTTTAATTGCATATCCGTTTCTTTTTTACATATAAAGGATATTTTAGTCTTTTATAAGAAAAAAGTTATATATTTGTACTATAAATAACTTGATTATGTTTTCAAAAGCATGTGAGTACGCTATTCGTTCTGTAGTTTTTATTTCAGTATCCTCACTGAAAGGCGAGCGTGTAGGGTTTAAGGAAATAGCAAAGGAGATAGATGCGCCAGAAGCTTTCACAGCTAAGATACTTCAGAAACTTTCTAAAAGTGGAATTATTGACTCTGTTAAAGGAGTAGGAGGGGGATTTGAAATACCGTTATCTCATTTAGACAAAATAAAGTTATGTGAAGTTATAAATATTATAGATGGTGATACTATTTATAAAGGTTGTGGGTTAGGTTTAGCACAGTGTTCAGAGAGCCATCCTTGCCCAGTACATTTTAAGTTTAAAGAAATTCGTGAAGGATTAAGACAAATGTTAGAAACTACTACTTTAGGTGAGTTAGCCAATGGTACCAAGTCTGGTGATACTTTCTTAAAAGTGTAATTATATGTAGGGATAAAAATCCCTTTTTTTACAAAATAATAAAGGATAAAAAAGTCTTCTATTTAATAGTATGAAAAATAGACAAAAAAAACTATGGATAGCATTTACGATAGTAATGCTGTTCTCATTTGGGGTACTCGGATATTATGGTATTGAAATTTATCAAGAAGCACCACCTATACCAAGAGAAGTTAGAACCATTTCAGGAGTTGTAGTCTTAACTAATAAAGATATTAAAGATGGTCAAAATATATGGCAGAGTATAGGAGGACAGGAAGTTGGATCTGTTTGGGGACACGGAGCTTATGTCGCTCCTGATTGGACAGCAGATTATCTCCATAGAGAGGCCATATACCTATTAGATTATTACGCTAATGAAAAATATGGAAAGCGATTTGAAAATATTACGATAGAAGAGCAAGCTTATTTAAAAGCTCACTTACAAAGTAATATTAGGCCTAATACTTATGATAAAGTAAGTGGAGTTTTAACAATAACAGAGGAGCGTAATAAAGCTCGTCTATATTTACAAGAGTACTATAGTAAACTATTTACTGATGATCCAGAGTTTACTCAATTGCGCAAAGACTATGCAATCCCTGACAATGCTTTGACTGATCCTGTTAGACTAAAGCAAATGAATGCTTTTTTCTTTTGGGCAACATGGGCAACCGTTACGAATAGACCTAATAGTGATGTCAGCTATACTCATAACTGGCCTGCAGAGGATTTAGTAGGTAATGTGGCAACGACTCCTTTATTAGCGTGGTCAGGTGTTAGTATTATCTTATTGATTTTTGCGGTGGGTGTATTAGTATATTATCACGTAGCTTCTAAGAAGGACGAGGAAGAGATGATTCCTGTATCAGATCCAGTGTCAAATGGAATTGTGACAAAAAGTATGACTATTTTAAAAAAGTACTTTTGGGTTGTGTGTTTATTGATGTTATTACAAGTTGTGCTAGGTATCATTACTGCTCATTATGGAGTAGAGGGACAAGGGTTATACGGTATTCCATTGGATCAAATATTACCGTATTCGGTTTCGCGTACTTGGCATACACAGTTAGCAATTTTTTGGATTGCAACGGCTTGGTTGGGTACAGGACTTTATATTTCACCTGCAGTAGGCGGTAAGGACCCGAAATATCAAGTATTCGGCGTAAACTTTTTGTTTATAGCCCTTATAATTATTGTGTTGGGATCTATGATTGGACAGTGGTTTGGTATTATGCAGAAATTGGACTTAGTACAGAACTTTTGGTTTGGACATCAAGGTTATGAATATGTTGATTTAGGACGTTTTTGGCAAATCTTTTTATTTGTTGGATTGTTTGTGTGGTTAGCATTGATGATTAGACCACTGATGCCTGTTTTAAAAGGAAAAGGAAGTCATCGCAATCTAATTATTTTGTTCTTGATTTCTTGTGGTGCTATTGCTTTGTTTTATGGTGCAGGGCTTATGTGGGGAAGACAGACCAACTTAGCCATAGCAGAATACTGGAGATGGTGGGTGGTACATTTATGGGTAGAAGGATTCTTTGAAGTATTTGCTACTGTAGTGTTAGCTTTCTTATTTGTTCGTATGGGATTGATCAAGACAAAAACGGCTACAAATGGAGCATTGTTTTCTACGATTGTATTTATGTCTGGGGGTATTATAGGTACATTTCACCATTTGTATTTCTCTGGGACGCCAACAGCAGTTATGGCACTAGGAGCAACCTTTAGCGCTTTAGAGGTTGTGCCTTTGACACTGATAGGATATGAAGCATATGAAAATTATAACATATCAAAGCATAAAGGCTGGCTACAAGATTATAAATGGCCTATCTACTTTATGATAGCAGTAGCCTTCTGGAACTTCTTAGGAGCAGGTGTATTTGGCTTTATTATTAATCCGCCTATAGCTTTGTATTATGTGCAAGGATTAAATACAACTCCTCTTCACGGGCATACGGCTTTATTTGGAGTGTATGGAATGCTTGGTATAGGATTAATGCTATTTGTGCTGAGAAGTATTTATAGAGATATTAAGTGGAATGATAAATTATTAAGAATTGGATTTTGGGGATTAAACCTAGGATTATTGTTAATGGCATTATTAAGTCTATTGCCAATAGGTATTTGGCAAGCGATAGAGAGTATTCAACATGGAATGTGGTATGCGCGTTCAAGTGAATTAATGCAATTACCAGCAATGAATACTCTGAAGTGGTTACGTACTATTGGTGACGTGGTCTTTACAGTGGGTATAGTTACCATCGTCTTATTCGTATTTAAATTAACTTTAAAAAGAAGCAATCATGAAAAATAGAACAATTGGCTCATTTGTAGCAGAAGATTTTAGAACAGCAGCAATTTTTAACAAGTATGGAATAGATTTTTGTTGTAAGGGTGGGCGTACAATAGAAGAAGTATGTGAAAAGAAATCAATTAATCGAGAGGAACTAATTAATGATTTAAACCGTTTATTAGCTCAACAAGCAGAAGGAAATATTGACTTTAGACACTGGCCTCTGGACTTGTTAGCAGATTATATTGAGAAGACTCATCATCGTTATGTTGAGGAAAAGATTCCTGCTTTACTTCAATTTTTAAATAAATTGAGTAGAGTACATGGGGAGAGACATCCTGAGCTATTAGAAATAAATGAATTGTTTATAGGATGTGCAGCAGAATTGAGTCAGCATTTAAAGAAAGAAGAGTTAGTCTTATTTCCATTTATCCGTGAGATGGTATCTTCTACGATTAGTGGACAAAATTTAGAAACACCTCACTTTGGTACTGTACAAAATCCTGTTTCGATGATGATGCATGAACATGATGGAGAAGGGGAACGCTTCCGTAAAATAGCAAAGCTTTCCAACAATTATACTCCACCAGCTGATGCATGTAATACTTATAAAGTAACCTATGCTATGCTAAAAGAGTTTGAAGAGGATTTACATAAACACATTCATTTAGAAAACAATATATTATTCCCAAGTGCGATAGCCCTAGAACAAAAAATCGAGTAATCTTTTTCAGTTTTCACAGAAGTGCCTTACCTTTAGTACAAGGCACTTCTTGTATTTAATTATATGAAGCCAATCTATTATATCATACCATTGTTTAACTTCTTAGTGGCAGCACTATTTGGACTGTTACTTAGGAGTATGTATGTGTACCCAATAGAAGAAGTTTCGTTTTTATATATTTTACACACCCATTCACATATAGCTTTATTAGGTTGGTTGTATCTTTTAGTCTATGTCTTATTTGTTCAAAAGTTTGGGATTAGGTCTCCAGGTGAAACTAAGTTCTACATTAGACTATTTTGGGTGACACAGCTATCCGTCATAGGTATGGCATCGACGTTTCCTTTTATGGGGTACGCAGCACCATCTATTGCATTCTCTACTTTGCATATTATTTGTTCTTACCTTTTTGTTTTTCATCTGTGGAAGCACCATACTGTTAGTGGGACACAACAAGGTGTGTTACTGAAGACGGCTTTGTTTTTTATGGTGTTTTCTACCCTAGGTGTTTGGTGCTTGGGGCCAGCAGTAGGCATGATGGGGAAGACAAGTGCTTTTTATCATGTCTGTATACAATTCTTTCTGCATTTTCAGTTTGACGGATGGTTCTTGACTGCGTTTTTAGTTATTTTGTTTGCGACTGTATTTAAAAGACAACCACTTAGACAGTTCAAACTATTCTACTGTATTTGGATAGCTTCCATAATCTTGACTTATGGCCTACCACTTAGTTGGTATGTTGAATTTCCTATATTTTACTATTTAAATATGATCGGTGTTTTCTTGCAGCTCTATGCCGTAGGATACTTGATCAAGCCTATTTTTAGTATATTTAAGCAAGGGGATTATCAACAGGGTATATTTACAGATCTTTTAGTATTACTTGCTTTAAGCTGTGTTATAATAAGAATAGGAACACAGCTACTGAGTGTATCAGATACATTAAGTAGTCAATTGCAAAGTTTGCGTTCGTGGATTATCGGATTTATTCATTTAAATATGTTAGGCGTATTTACGGCTTTTGGTTTATGGTTAATGATCAAAGAGCATAAGTTAATTGTAAATACGTGGACTAAGCTTGGTATAGGGTTTTTAATCTTAGGGTTTTTATTGACAGAGAGTATATTACTTCAACAAGGGTTACAAAGCTTTATGTCGATAAACGGTAATCTGAATGCCCCAATGTTATTGTTTTGGTCATCGGTATTATTGCCTATAAGTATATTGTGTTTTTTAGTGTCTTATTTAAAAAGTAAAAAATTATGAACGAGTTACATTTGTTATTAATCCTTCATTTATTAGGAGCTACAATTTGGGTAGGAGGACATATTCTGCTTAGTGTAGTTATATTGCCACAAGTATGGAAAGAAAAGTCAGTCAATAAACTGTTTAACTTCGAGAGTAGATATGAGTGGTTTGGTATGCCAGCACTGTTAGTGATGTTACTGACGGGAGCTCGTATGGCGTATGTATACAATGTAAAGATTGATACTTGGTTTGCCTTTGAGAGTCCTATAGAACGTGTAATTTCTTTGAAATTAAGTTGTTTGATAGTTATTGCACTTTTTGCATTAAGTGCTCAGTTTTATGTGTTGCCTCATCTAAAAAACGACATTAAGAAATTGCCCTTAATGACTTTCCATATTTTATCTGTAACAATAATCAGTATTGTGATGTTGGTGTTAGGAAGTTTTGTGAGATATGGAGGAATATAAGTATTGATGGCTTTGAAATAAAATAAAGGCGACTGTATTTATACATTGAAGATAAAATAATTATAAATAGAAAAAATACTGCCCCATGTCGAAATTGACAAAAGAGCAGTATATACTTACATTACTTACTTTATGAGGGATAACTGTCGCTCTATTTCTGTGACAGTAGGTGCGTAATCTATACCTAGTCCTTCCTGTTGATAATCTAATTCTCCTTTTGTATTAAATACGCTGATGATATTAGAGTGTGTGAAATCAAGTGGTGAAATTCTTTTATAGTTCACTGCTAAAGTAGCTGCGAATTCACGGGTGTTTTCTTCTGTTGATCGTAAAAATATCCATTGTTCCTCAATCATTTGATTTTCTTTAGCAAACTCTTTTAGACGTTCAGGAGTATCTACTGTAGGATCTATACTAACTAATACATATTTTACCTTGTCTAAGTTTTTACCTTTTACTCTTTCTTCTATATTTCGCATATCTGCTACTAATCGAGGACAAGCAGCTTTACATGATGTATAAATCATCACCATCACCAATACGTTGCCTTGAAGGTCTTTTAACTCTATTTCTTTACCGTTTTGTGTAGTCCATTTGGAAGGTAAATTGTAGATTGATATGTCTGTGATTTCTGCTGATGTTGTATTCTGTTCGGTAGGTATTGATTGTTCTGCTGTATGTTGTTTCTCTTTACATCCTATAAGTAATATAGAGGATAGTATGGATAGTGTTATTAGTACCTTTTTCATGATAATCATTGTTTTATTAGTCTTGGGCACATCTGAACCCTAAATTTTTGGTAGAAAAGTTTCCTTTTAGACTACCTCTGAATCCAAACCTCATAAATGCTGCGTAGTCCATAAGGTCCGAGGCATTGATAGAGGCGCTTCCACAGAATAGGTTCTCATCGCTTCCTTTGTCTTTTCGGCTTTCTCCAGAGAGAAATATAGAGTTAAAGTCAGCAACCCATTCCCATATTAATCCGTGCATGTCATATACGCCCCAATAGTTCTTGAATGTGCTGCCTACTGGATTTACATAGGTTTTTGGAGTCTCATACCAGGCTAGGATATATTTGTTATAGGCTTCTTTTTCTCGGGCATCCATATTTTTTGCATCTGCCATTGCTACATATTCCCACTCATCTAAGGTAGGTAGTCGTTTACCTTGACATTCACAGTATTTCTTTGCTGCAAACCAAGAGATGTTAGTTACTGGAGCATTAGGCTTTAGATTTCCATAATCTAAGTCAGTATTCCAATGAGATAAATAACTTTTAGTTCCAAAAATGCCTTTGATTTGTGAACGTTGATAAGTTGGATTTTCTTTTAAGAACTCAACATATTGTTCGTTTGTGACTGGATATTTATCTATTTTGAAAGATTCTACTTCTACAATACCTTCTTCTGTACTACCGTAAAGTGGAACATAAGTTCCACTTTGGATAGTAACCATAAGTGTTGTTTTCTGGGCATAAGACCCTGTCAGTGTCATTATGCTCAGCATACACGCTAGGATATTTGATTTGTCAAGAAAAAACATTTTATCTATTTTTTTGAACCATTTGAGGAGTCACTACAGTTTTGTTGTTGCCCCAACTATTATATACATAAGTTAATACATCTGCTATCTCTTGGTCATTTAAGTTTTGACTAGTCATGATAGAATTATATTTTACATTGTTTACTGTGATTTCTCCTTGTAATCCGTTGATTACAGTTTTAATGGCTCTGTTTACATCTTTGTTTAAATAATCGGATTTAGCAAGTGGCGGAAAAATTCCATCAATTCCTTGTCCTTCTGATTGGTGACAAGCAAAGCAAGTACGAGTAAATACATTTTTACCATCTTTAATTTGCTGTGCCACTGTTTTGTTTTCAATTACTTCTTTTTTGGGAATTTCATTTGGCATATTTTGGATAGTACCTCCTTCAGGTAGGTAGATGCCTTCTCTAATTTTTCCTGCAAATACATTAGGATTTTCTTTACCTTCTACTTTTAACATTCCTAGAGCTCCTTTGTTAAATGCTCTGAAGATAGAGTGATCGACGATAACAAATGTACCGGGTGTGTTTACTTTGAACTCTACGATAGCAGCCCCACCAGCAGGAATTAAGGTTGTTTGGACATTCTCATTGATTAGATCACCTCCTTCTACGTGAACTCTATCAAATATTTCACCAATAACATGAAAGGAACTCACTAGATTTGGCCCACCATTACCAACGAATAGGCGAACTGTTTCTCCCACTTGAGCAGTTATGGCATTTTCATTGACTAGACCATTAACATGACCATTGAATACGACATAGTCGGGTTGTTCTTTTAGTGCTTTGTTCATGTCAAAAGGTTGAACACCTTTTTCTCCATAATCTCCTTTTGTATAAAAGTCACCTTGCATGATGTAGTATTCTTTGTCTACAGGAGGAAGTCCTCCTTCTGGTTCGACTAGTATTAGACCATACATACCATTAGCGATGTGCATACCTACTGGAGCAGTCGCACAGTGGTACACATACAGCCCTGGTTGTAATGTTTTGAAGGAGAAAGTAACTTCATGACCCGGTGCGACTAATGATGATGCGGCCCCTCCACCAGGTCCTGTTACAGCGTGCATATCAATATTGTGTGGCAATTTATTGTCTGGGTGATTTTTAAGGGTGAATTCTACTTCATCACCTACACGAGTACGTATAAAGCTACCAGGTACTGTTCCTCCGAATGTCCAATAGATGTATTTTACGCCATCTACCATTTCACCTTCTTGTTCTAGGATTTCTAAATTTACTTTTAAATGTGCAGCAGATCTTTTTCCTACTGGTTTTGGTACTAATGGTGGAGATGTTAGTTCAGCTTCTAATTCATTACTTACCACAATTTGTTCTGCCATATCGGAATTCATCTTAGTTGTTTTATTCTCTTTTTGAGAGCAACTACCGATTGCTAGTAAACTTAAAGTTAATACTAAGACCTTAAGTTTATTTTTTACTGTTTGTTTATTTGTAATCATAGTCATACGTAGTATTTATCTTTATTTGTTTATACAAAATTAAAGGACAATTTTGTCTTTTATATTGATAATTATCATCTTTTATTACTGTTTTTAGTATCTTATGGTATTGATATTTAATGTGGTATGTCATTTTTTAGAGGGGAGGTAGCAGGTAGTAATAGGTGGTAAAATGTCGGTTATATTGAAGGAATTAGAGTATTTATTCACTCGATGATTGAAATTAAATTATCGGATTTTAAAATTTGCACGTAGTCTTTGTTTGATAAATTGTTTGACGCGTATGAATTCAGATAATTTGTTGAGGGAGTTTTTTGTAAGTTTGTACTACCGAGAAAGATGGGCTAGTGTTTTTTGCTGTTCTTAATATGTGATAACTTGTTGGTCAGAGAAATTGTTTTACTACTTGTCGAACTAGTTTTTTGCCCGATGAATTAGTCACTTTAGTGAAGTTTGTATGAGTTTCTTTTTTTTGATTAATTTATTTTTTAATTCTCTAGAGAAGTTGATACATTGAATATGTCTGTCAAGGTAGGCTGTTTTTTTAATAATTCTAATACAAAAAAATGAAGTTGTCTAAAAAAATAAATAGGTGAATTCATTTACTATCATAACCATGATTTAGTGAAAGAACAAATTGTTATTCGAAAACGCAATTAAATATAATACAAGTTTTAGAAAAGGGTAGTTCCACATTATTTTCTTAGAAATTTTTAACTTATCCAACCTCTTCTAACATCAAATAAATCTTCCTAAATGTCTTATAAGTCATGCTTGGATATTCCGGTTTGATTTGTGCCAGTGATTTCGG
>NZ_WMJY01000036.1 GCF_009711055.1 Myroides pelagicus | reverse complement strand
CACCCTATAGTTATTGCCCATGCTGGGCACACTAAAAAAAGCGAGGTAATCTATACAGACTACCTCGCTTTGTATTTATAAATCTATTCTAATTATTTAGTAGAAATAGGTTTGAACTTCGTTAAGTTAATTCCCTCTACAGAAACTTTATATTCTTCGATAGTTGGGATTCTACCTAAGATAGCAGATAATACTACTACTGGAGTAGAAGCTAATAAAGACTCCCCTTTTTTACGTTCAGAATCTTCTACTACACGTCCTTGGAACAAACGAGTAGATGTAGCCATTACTGTATCTCCTTTAGCTGCTTTCTCTTGGTTACCCATACATAAGTTACAACCAGGACGCTCTAAGTACATAATATTCTCGTATTCTGTACGTGCATTGTTTTTTGGTAATAAGTCGCTAAACTCAAATCCTGAATATTTTTGTAAATATTCCCAATCTCCTTCAGCTTTCAACTCATCAATAATGTTGTAAGTTGGAGCAGCCACTACTAATGGAGCATTAAACTTAACTTCACCATTTTGCTTTTCAAGATTTTTAAGCATCTGAGAAACAATCTTTAAGTCATCTTTATGCACCATACATGAACCTACGAAACCAAGATCAACTTTTTTATCTCCTCCATAGAAAGATAAATCTCTAATGGTATCGTGTGTATATCGCTTAGAAATATCCTCATTGTTTACATCTGGATCAGCAATCATTGGCTCTTCTATAATATCTAAATCAATAACAACCTCAGCGTAATACTTAGCATTTGTATCTGGAGCCAAAGCAGGTTTATCGCCCGATTTAATCTCTTCAATACGTTTATTAGCTTTGTTGATTAACCCTTGAAGTACGCGATTCTTGTTATCCATACCTTTGTCAATCATGATCTGAATACGACTCTTAGCTATTTCCAACGATTCAATTAATGTATCATCTTGAGAAATACAGATAGATGCCTTCGCTTTCATTTCAGCAGTCCAGTCAGTAAATGTAAACGCTTGGTCAGCAAGAAGAGTTCCGATGTGAACTTCGATAATTCTACCTTGGAATACGTTCTCTCCTCCGAATTGTTTCAACATTTGAGATTGAGTAGCATGAACCACATCACGGAAGTCCATGTGTTGTTTCATATCTCCTTTGAAAGTAACTTTTACAGACTCTGGAATTGGCATAGAAGCCTCACCTGTAGCTAATGCAAGTGCTACTGTTCCTGAATCCGCACCAAAAGCAACCCCTTTAGACATTCTCGTGTGAGAGTCACCACCAATAATGATTGCCCAGTCATCAATAGTTATATCATTCAATACTTTATGAATAACGTCAGTCATTGAGTGGTACTCCCCTTTAGGGTCACGTGCTGTAATTAATCCGAAATCGTTCATAAACTTCATTAATTTAGGGATATTAGCTTGTGCTTTTTTGTCCCATACAGAAGCAGTGTGACATCCTGATTGGTAAGCCCCATCAACGATAGGAGAAATAACTGTAGCAGCCATTGCTTCTAATTCTTGAGCAGTCATTAATCCAGTAGTATCCTGAGATCCTACGATATTAACTTCAACACGTACGTCAGAACCAGCGTGTAATACTTTTCCTGAAGTTACACCTACTGCATTTTTATTAAAGATTTTCTCAACAGCTGTTAATCCTTGTCCTTCGATAGAGATTTCTTTAGAAGGTGCAAAAACTACAGGAGCAGGAGTTCCTAATAATTTAGCAGCGAATGTTTGGATCTTTTTACCAAATACAATAGCATAAGAACCACCTGCTTTAATAAACTCCATTTTTTGTGGAGTAAGAGCCTTAGCGATATCGATAAGTTCTTTCTCTCCGTTATATAATTTTTTTGCTTTTGTATTGATAGTTAATACAGTACCTGTAGCGACAGAGTAAACTTCCTCTAATACTGGCTCTCCTTTTTCATTTAATACTACTTTCCCTTCAGCATCTGTTTTCTTTACCCAGTTTTTAAGGTCTAGACCAATACCTCCAGTTACGTCAACTGTAGTCAAGAAGATCGGAGATATACCGTTAGTACCTCCTACGATAGGAGCGATGTTTACGAATGGCACATAAGGACTTGCTTGTTTACCTGTCCATAAAGCCACGTTATTTACTCCAGACATTCTTGAAGATCCAACTCCCATAGTCCCTTTCTCAGCAATCAACATTACACTCTTTCCTGGGTGTAATGTTTGCAGTGCTCTAATTTCTTTTTGAGCCTCTGGGCTAATCATACACTGTCCGTGTAACTCACGGTCTGAACGAGAGTGAGCTTGATTACCTGGCGATAATAAGTCAGTAGAGATATCTCCTTCACCAGCAATGAAAGTAACTACTTCTATTTTCTCAGCTACCTCAGGTAATTTAGTAAAGAACTCAGCTTTAGCATAACTCTCTACAATATCTTTTGCAATAACATTACCTGCTAAGAAAGCTTCTTTCAAACGATCTAAATCAGCATCGTATAAGAATACTTGTGTTTTAAGTACTTTAGCAGCTTGCTCAGCAATAGCTACATCATTACCTAAAGCTAAATCAAGAAGGACCGCAATAGAAGGACCACCTTTCATGTGAGATAATAATTCGAAAGCAAAAGCAGGAGTAATTTCACTTACTACAACTTCTCCTAAGATAATCTCTTTTAAAAATTTAGCTTTAACACCTGCAGCACTTGTAGTACCAGGTAAAACGTTGTAAATAAACAGTTTTAAAGAATCCTCGCGGTATTCGTTTGCTGTGTCTTTTATTTGTGCTATAACTTCACTTAGTAATTCAGCACCATCAATAGGCTTAGGGTTAAGTCCTTGATTTTTTCTTTCTTCAATCTCGTTGATGTAATCCTTGTAAAGGCTCATAGTTCATTATCTATTTAGTACAAGGTAGTAGGAATACAAAATATACCAACCAACCTATCTGTGTTATTTTTTTTGTCAACGCAAATTTAATCAAACTAATTTATTTTCAAAAATTTTTAATGAAACACGTAAATACAAAAATTATTATTCGTAAACATTCTATTTCAATAAATAAAATTCAATAATTTTAATAATAACAAACTTATAATCTTATTTTAATCATTTTTTAATGCTTAAAATACCATATTATAATATATCGTCCCTATTTTATAAAAAAACGACATTAAAGCATATTGCTAAAATGTCGTTTTTTTTATTTCTAATTGTGATATTCTTATTTTTTCAACCAATTATTACGGAATTCACACTCGCGAAATTCACCCTGAATATTGATATAAGCATCTTTAATCTTCTTCGCCACCCACTTTTGAAGTTCTTCTCCTTGCTTTTTATTTAAAGCTAGGTTCTTAATCTTCATATAATCTTCAGCAAAGTCCATGGTGTGTGCTGGGTATTTTTTATTAACCGTTACAATTCTATACGTCTTCTCTTGTTTTCGATAATCGTATTTAAGTGCTGGTTGAGATACCTCTCCTTCATTCAGATTTGCTACTAATTGGTACAATTCACGATCGTCCATATTGTTTAATTCAAAACGCGGATCCATCGTCATAGGATGTTTTAGAATCCCTCCATTCTGTTTTGTTTCTTTATCATCAGAAGAGGCTGCTGCTGCATCTGCAAAACTTATCTCTCCATTCACTATTTTCTCACGGATACTCTCGATTTTTTTCTTCGCTTCCTCTAAGGCCTCATCTGTTGGTTTTGGTACCAAAAGTATATGTCTTAAATCTAAGTTTTGTCCTCTAATTTTCTCTAAATAGATAATATGAAAACCAAACTCTGTCTCAAATGGTTTTGAAATCTCTCCCTCTGCCATACTAAAAGCGACTTCCTTAAACTCTTTTACGAATGGTGAACGCTTATTAATTGAATAGAATCCTCCATTGGTCGCTGACCCTTTGTCATCCGTAAACAATACTGCTTTACTAAAAAAACTAGCTCCATTATCTAACACATCTGTACGCATTTCATTCAGACGATCAATAACTTTCTGCTTTTGCTCTTTAGACACTTCCGGACGAACTACAATCTCTGCTATCTCAACTTCATCACCTATCGTTGGCAACTCACCTTCTGGAATTGCTTTGTAAAACTGACGTACTTCTTCTGGAGTAATCGTTACTTTATCTACAATATGCTTCTGCATATTTTGTGTCAACTTATTTTGTTTTACAATTTCGAAGAAGTATTCTCTAAACTCTTCTTCATTCTTCTTGTTGTAAAACGCTAAGATACTCTCCATAGACCCCACTTGCTCTACCATACCGTTTATCTGGTCTGTCATGAACGAGTTTACCTCTGCATCAGGAACATCTAAACTATCTTGTAACGCTTGGTGCGCGAATAACTTATCTTCTAATAACTTTTCAAATAACTCACATCGAGATAAACTACCTACTGGAATTTTTTGTGCTTTTAACTCTAGCAATGTTTTATCTATATCAGAATCCAAAATCACGTACTTACCTACGACTCCCACTACTCCATCAATCTTACGTTTGTGATTTTGTGCTTGACTTTGGGATAAACCTACAAAAGACAATGACATAGCTATCGCTAGTAAGGTCTTCTTATTCAAAAATTTCATATCTCTTATTATTTTTTGCATCCTTTATTATATCTTCTTGTATTTGTTTCATCAACTCTACTTTTCTATCATTAATGATTAATGAGCGAAGAGAAGTTTTGATAAACTCATACGGAAAAACACCCCCTTTAGGGATTACTGACTTTACACGTACAAAATATGTACTAACGCTATCAGCATGTTCAAATCTATTATTTGATCGTATATAATTCTTACTGTTCTCTACATTTATAAATGGTAAACGATCATAAATATTAGATATCTCTACCCATGTACTATCATTTAAATAGTACGACTTCATTTGCAAAGATAAATTTTCTAATGAATTAAACTCACTCACTTTACTAGAATTAAACTTCTTCTTAATACTTGAGAAATTACTATTATCGTTCAATACATTAATATAGGCAAACTGAATAAGCATATCGTCAACTAGAAAGTTCTTTTTGTACATATCGTAATACTCGCGCATTTGTGTATCTGAAATCACTGTATCTATTCGATTTTGCACTAAGCGCTCTAGATATGCTTTGATATATAAGTCTGATTTAAAACTCTCTACCAATCGCTCTATCTCTACAACTCTATCCTCATCTAAATTCAATTGAGCTACTTCAATCAACAACTGTTTTGTAGCCCATTTATCAATAAATCGATGTACATAAGCAATACTATCTTGTCCTGTAACCTTTAAAGGCACTACATCTTCTACCTTATTCTTATCTAAATAAGTGCTATTCACTCTTGCTACTGCATTACTAGTATCCACTTCTTCCCCATCCGTCTTACAAGATACTAAGCCTACAGTTAAAAACATGATCCAAATAGCACGCTGACTATATTTGATTAATCTACTCATTGCTTATTATTTCATTTTAGGCACTAAATCTTACAAAAATAGCGAAATATGCTTCTCTTCCTTATTATAAGTGGTTAAAATATTCACTCTATTTACTATCTAAACCACAAAAACATCTTTTTATTGAATAACACCTCTATTAAAAACTACCTTACAACGCATACAACACTCACTTTTGTATCTATTACACACACAAATTATTGTTAATATACCAAACAAAAAACACATCTCCTAACCTACTTACTTCTCTTCTAAAATCAGAAAGGAATAAAAAATATCAATTTAGATAAAATATAACTACTTTTGTATCCTAAAAATATTTGAATAATGAGTTTTTTAAAAGAGATTGAACGCAGAAGAACCTTTGGTGTAATTGCTCACCCCGATGCTGGTAAAACAACCTTAACAGAAAAATTATTACTCTTTGGTGGAGCTATCCAAGAGGCTGGTGCTGTAAAAAACAATAAGATCAAAAAAGGAGCTACCTCTGACTTTATGGAAATTGAACGTCAAAGGGGAATCTCTGTAGCAACATCTGTTCTTGCGTTTAATTATAAAGACAAAAAAATCAATATTCTAGATACGCCAGGTCACAAAGACTTTGCGGAAGATACTTTTAGAACACTAACAGCAGTAGATAGCGTGATCGTAGTGATTGACGTAGCTAAAGGGGTTGAGGAACAAACTGAAAAATTAGTGGAGGTTTGTCGTATGAGAAATATCCCTATGATTGTTTTCATCAATAAACTTGACCGTGAAGGACGAGATGCTTTCGACCTAATGGATGAAGTAGAACAAAAGCTTCAACTTAAAGTTACACCACTTAGCTACCCTATCGGTATGGGATACGACTTCAAAGGTATTTATAACATCTGGGAAAAGAACATTAACCTATTCAGTGAGGACAGCCGAAAAAACATTGAAGATGTCATCAGCGTATCTGACTTAGCTACTGGTGAACTAGATCAGTTAGTAGGAAATAAAGCTGCCGATAAACTTAGAGAAGAACTTGAAATCATTGAGGGAATCTATCCTGAATTTGACAGAGAGCAATATATCAATGGAGAGCTACAACCTGTATTTTTTGGTTCAGCATTAAACAATTTTGGAGTACGCGAACTATTAGACTGTTTTATTCAAATCGCACCATCTCCAAGAGCAAAAGAATCAGATACTCGTATTGTAGACCCAAAAGAAGACAAATTTTCTGGTTTCGTATTCAAAATTCACGCGAATATGGATCCAAAACACAGAGACCGTTTAGCTTTCATTAAAATTGTATCAGGTACTTTTGAGAGAAACACTCCTTACCTACACGTAAGACAAGGAAAAAAACTAAAATTCTCTAGTCCAAATGCATTCTTTGCTGAGAAAAAAGAAATCGTTGATATTTCTTATGCAGGTGATATTGTAGGTCTTCACGATACAGGTAACTTTAAAATTGGCGATACACTTACAGAAGGTGAAATCATGAGCTTTATAGGTATCCCTAGTTTCTCACCTGAACACTTCCGCTATATCAATAATGCTGATCCATTAAAGTCAAAACAATTAGAAAAGGGAATTGACCAATTAATGGACGAAGGAGTTGCCCAGCTATTTACCCTAGAAATGAACGGTCGTAAAGTAATCGGTACAGTAGGTGCCCTACAATATGAGGTAATCCAGTACCGTCTAGAGCACGAATATGGAGCTAAGTGTACGTATGAAAACTTCCCTGCATACAAAGCGTGCTGGGTACGTCCAGAAGACCCTAAAAGTGAAGAATTCAAAGAGTTTAAGCGTATTAAACAAAAATTCTTAGCGCATGACAAATCAGGCCAATTAGTATTCTTAGCCGATAGTGATTTCTCTATCCAAATGACACAAAGCAAATTCCCTTCTGTGAAGCTAGGCTTCACATCAGAAGAAATTAAATAGTATATCAATACACAAAAAACACCTAACGCTTAAGAGTGATCTTAAGCGTTTTTTTTTGCATTCAAATCTTTTCTAGATTTTTGAATGGTCGGGATATGATCGGGGCTTTTTAATCAAAAATATCCCGACCACTCCCCTATCATATCCTCATCATATCGCTATCATGCAAAAAACGTTTGACAAGGATAAAAAAATCTAAACAAAAATCCCCCTCTCTTCCTTCTAAATACTATTCAGACTATCAGATACTAAAAAACACAATCAACACCAGCATTCCTATGATAGTATTGTTCATGGCTATACTATTTTTAAAAGTTATGCTGTACCAGGTCGTCTAACATAAAGCACAAAAAAAAGCCTACTAGTCAATCCTAGCAGGCTTCTATATTATTTACATCTAAAATTACATTCTCTTCATTTGTTCTTTCATCATTTTCACTTGCTCTTTTAGCATCCCTTGCTTATCTAGCTTTTGTGCTTCACTAAGCAATTTTTGTGCTTCAATTTTTCTTCGTTTTGTCATTGCGATTCCAGCAAGTTGTAACTTAGCCATTGCTAAATCCTGATCCATATTTAATCCAAGCTCTATCGCTTTTTTCATATATTTCTCAGAAGCGTTCAAATTCGTTTGAGAAGTCATAATTCCCATAAGGTAATTATAGTATCCATTTTGCTTACGCACTAGTGCAGTTTCTGGATTTTTGATCTTATCTAACCATTTTTGAGCACCTTCAAAATCTTGTTTTCTCAATTTAAAGAAAGCAAGGATAATATACTCGTTCTTAAAATATAACAAGATGATTAATCCCATTAAGAACAATAAGAAAATACCGTTACCAATATTTCCTTCTACGAATTGCCATACAGCTGCTACAAACAATACAGCCGCAATACCTAATTTAATATACCTGTGAAACATTTATATATTTTGCGTTTATTATCAAAGAACGCAAATTTACAAAATTATCAATAGCTAAAAAATAAAAGACACCTAATTCTATCAAGGATTTTACACCTACAGCAATCAATACACTTTAAGCACTAGTATTGACAACCTACTTCTATAGATCCATTATGTATTTCGCACTAATATCGCGAAAGTCGCGAACGATATAATCTGCGCCAGTATAATCCTGTTGTTTAGAATTTTCACTCTTATATCCAATTACGCGAATACCTGCAGCATTTGCCGCTTTAATACCATTTGTACTATCTTCAATGACCACACAATGTTCTTTATCGCTACACACCGCTAACGAAGCGGCAGATAAAAAAATAGCAGGATCAGGCTTAGACTTAGGAAAATCCTCTCCACTAACAATATGTGTGAAATAAGGGTACAGCTCAAAACGTTTAAACACGCGATTAATCGTACTCTTAGATGCAGATGATCCAATGATCAATTCGACTCCTGATTCATGTAGCCCTACGATCAACTCTCTTACCCCGTCAATTAACTCTAAATCGGGCTTAGTATCAAAAGACTCATTAAACAAAAAGCGCTTTCTCAGCACTAAATCGTTAACCTCACCTTCTACTCCATATAACTCTTTTATGCGCTCATAAGTATTCTTTGTTGAATGCCCTGTAAATGAATTATACACGTGCTCACTAATATCAATCCCTAACTCTGCAAAATGAGCGTGATAAGCATATCGATGTACTGGTTCGGTATCAACGATTACCCCATCCATGTCAAAAATGACTGTTTTTACCATTTTTTGAGGCAAAAATAAGAATACTATCCATATTATATGATAGAGTTTACCTATTTTTACTCACCCGTAATTAGAACTAATCTATATATTATTTTACAGCCTTGACTACTGAAGATGCAGATTTAGTAAAACAACTCAAAGACCCCACGTCAAAGAACGAGGCTTTCCGCGTTTTGCTATCCCTATATAAAGAAAGACTTTATTATCAAATTCGTTCAATCGTGTACACACATGATGATACAGATGATATACTTCAGGAAACATTTATAAAAATCTACAACAACATCGACACCTTTAAAGAAAACAGCTCACTCTTCTCATGGATGTATCGCATTGCTACTAATCAAGCACTCGATTTTTTGAAATCAAAAAGTAGGATACAGCGAATATCTACTGCCGAACTCAACGAATTAACCATCGATCAGCTACAAGCAGACAGTCTCTTCGATGGTGAAGCCGCAGAGATACTTTTACAAAAAGCAATCAACACACTTCCTGAAAAACAGCAACTAGTCTTTAAAATGCGTTATTACCAAGAACTTGACTATGAATCACTATCAGAAATATTAGACACAAGTGTTGGTGCTTTAAAAGCCTCTTATCACCACGCCGTAAAAAAAATCGAACAATATTTACAAAACAATTAAACCACAACCAATTATTTTCGTCTAACTACAAAAGGATCTTATTATGAGTACAAAAATTCCCTTTAAAAAAGACACATTATTCAAAACACCAGAGTCCTACTTTGACTCTTTTGACGATAGACTGATGTCAAAAATCGAAGAGAATAACAACTCTAAGAAAACACCCACCAAAAAATATAAGCTTTCTTACTACAGCGGCATAGCGGCTACAATTGCCTTAGTTATCGGAAGTAGCCTATACTACAAGCAGCACAAAAACGAAAAAATACAAAATGAAGCTATTATAAACTACATAGAATACAATCCTGCAATTGCATTATCACCAGAATTTATAGAAGCTTTTGATGAACAAGATATTAAAGAATTAGAACAATCCATTCCGTTAAATCAACAACAAATCAATGAATATGTCTTATCTAGCATTGATTTAGAATATTATATTTCCGATTAATTATGAAAAAGATCATATCCCTACTCTTTCTATTACTAAGCTTACAAATAGTACAAGCACAAGACCAGGAACACAAAGAACAAATACACTCTTTGAAAATAGCCCATTTGACTTCTGTGCTAGATCTAACTAGTAAAGAAGCCGAGAAATTTTGGCCACTATACAACATCTATGACAACAAAATGTCAGAACTGCGCCACAGTGAGATTGTTCGCTTTATCAAGAAGAGCGATATCTCAGTGATCGAATCAACCACTGAAAAAGATGCGGCAGCAAAGATTACAGCACTATTGGATTTCGAAGAAGCCTACTTTACTACAAGGAGAGACTTTCTCCATGAAGCAAAGAAGATTCTATCGAACAAAAAAATTCTTTTACTCAAAAAAGCAGAAGAAGACTTCAATCGAAAACTACTGAGAAAATACAGAGAAAAAGGAAAATAACAATAACGATAAAATAACATTAAACATAGGAGAATAGCTGACAAATGCCGTATATTTGTCAGCTATTTTATTATTATCATCAATGAGATTACATAGAAACCTTGTATTTACAGTAATAGATTCAATCCTAGCTATCTTCAATGAAGGAGAATACGCGGATAAAGTTGTAGCGAGAGCTTTGAAAAAAGACAAGCGCTGGGGAAGTTCAGACCGCAAATTCGTGGCAGAAACAATCTATGAAATAGTACGTTGGAAACGATTATATGCAGAAATTGCTGAAGTAAAAGAACCATACAACAGAGATGACGCTTGGCGTATATTTGCTGTTTGGGCTGTACTGAGAGGATACAATCTTCCAGATTGGAAGTATTTTGAAAATACACCTGTTCGCCGTATCAAAGGACGTTTTGATGAATTGACAAAAACAAGAAAATTCAAAGAATCTATACCAGATTGGATGGACGAATTGGGTGTGAAAGAGTTGGGAGAAGAGCTATGGACAAAAGAATTAGCTGCACAAAACCAACAAGCGAGTGTCATATTACGTGTAAACACATTAAAAACTACACGTGACAAATTGTTCTCTATCTTAATGGACTTAGATATAGAAACAATCAAACCAAAAGAATACCCCGATGCTTTAATTCTGAAAGAAAGAGCTAACGTATTCCTTACAGACGCATTCAAAGAAGGTTTATTTGAAGTACAAGATGCTTCATCTCAGCTAGTAGCCCCATTACTAGGCGTAAAACCAGGTATGCGCGTAGTAGATACTTGTGCAGGAGCAGGAGGAAAAACCCTTCACATTGCCTCTCTAATGGAGAATAAAGGTCAAATCATCGCTATGGACATCTATGAAAGTAAACAGAAGCAATTGAAAATTCGTGCAAAGCGCAACGGAGCTTTCAATATCGAATACAGAATCATAGAAGGAACAAAAACAATCAAAAAACTACACGAGAAAGCTGATCGCGTTTTAATAGACGCACCATGTAGTGGTCTAGGAGTTTTGAAAAGAAATCCAGACAGCAAGTGGAAGCTTAAACCAGCGTTTGTAGAAGAAATAAAAGAAGTACAACGTCAAGTACTTAGAGATTACTCTAAAATCGTAAAACCAGGAGGAAAACTTGTGTACGCCACTTGCTCTATTCTTCCATCAGAAAACGAGAAACAAATACAACACTTCTTAGCTAGTGAAGCTGGTAAAGATTTTACATTCGTCGAAGACCACAAGATTCTTGCCCACGAATCAGGTTTTGACGGTTTTTACATGGCTCTATTAGAAAGAAAATAACCCTAAAGAAACAAACAAACTTTAAAAGTATAAGTAAAAAACAAAGTCTACCCACTAAACAAACAACCCACACTAAATTCACTTATAATTTTAATTAAAAACACCCTTAAAATGAAAAAAGCTTCATTTGTTTTAGCTTTAGGATTTGCTATGGCTATACTTTCGTGTACCAAAGATCCTATAGTTACGGAACCTACTGTTCCAAATGAAACAGAAAAACCCACAAATCCTGGTAATGGAGGAGACAACGGAGGAACTACAGATCCTGTTACCCCACCTACTAATGGCGAAACTGGCGTTGATGACGGAAACCCAGAAGTAATAGCAAACTTTAATGATCCAACAGCCTTTCTAAACTCGTTAAACAAGTATAAATTACAAACTTATGCAAAAGTTGTAACAGGAAAAGGAAAAGATGGAAATAACGCCTTAGAGATCAAAGGAAAAGCTCCTGGAAACAACTATATCTTTACCGTTGAAAATCAATCTGTCCCTACTAACGCAAAAACAATCACCTTTTTTGTAAAAGGTAGCGCAGATAAATCATTATCAATGAATGTTTATAAAAACAACGGAATTGATTATGATGTATTTAACTTACGCACAGACAAACAAATTGAAAACAAAGAAGTTGTCAATCTTACAAGTGATTTAACTATCAACAAGACAGCTAACATGCAAGATGGTAAGGCGGATACAGGTCAAAATGACTATTTCGACGTAAACATTCAAGCACACAACTGGATTAAGATAACACTTAATTTAACCAATGTAGATTACAACAAATCAAAACAAGGGTCACTTTTCGCACTTAAAGTAGGAAAGAATGGAAACTATGATTTATTAATCAGCAATATTTCTTTCGACGATAAAGAACCTGATGAACCAACAGAACCTACGAATCCAACAGAACCTAGCAATCCAGGTGAATACACTATTCCAAATGATCAAAAAGCATACTATTCATCAATAGACTTTGCTAAAACATCAGGAATAGCACTTCGCGATGCTTTAGGAGATTTAGTTCAAAAAACACACAAAAGAACATTAAGTTACACTGGAGTATGGAGTGCTTTAAAACAAGCTGATCTAACTCCTGATGGAAGAAACGTATATCTATTATATGGTCACAAAGGACAAACATCAGGTAGACAAGCCTATACTAGAAGTGTAAATGCAAACGGAGGAGGTGGAACAGATTGGAACAGAGAACATACCTATGCTAAATCACTTGGTACACCAAACCTTGGTACTTCAGGACCAGGAGCTGATGCTCACCACTTAAGACCTTCTGATACCGGATGGAACTCTACACGTGGAAATAAAAAATTCGCTAAGGGTAATGGTAATTCAGGATCTGTATCTGGAGGTTGGTACCCAGGTGATGAATGGAGAGGTGATGTCGCACGTATGATGATGTATATGTATATCCGATACGAAAACAGATGTCTTCCTACGGGAGTAACAATTGGATCTAAAAACAAAGTAGATGCTAAAATGGTAGATTTACTACTCGAGTGGAATGCTGCTGATCCAGTATCTGACTTAGAAATCCAAAGAAACGAATACCTTGGAAATGCTAGTAATAACTATGGACAAGGAAACCGTAATCCATTTATCGACAACCCACATTTAGCTACAGCGATCTGGGGAGGGCCTGAGGCTCAAAATCGTTGGAAATAGGATAACAAAAACAACTAAAGGCTTCTTTTTCAAGAAGCCTTTTTTATTTGTAGAAATAGCAGTAATTTTATGGCAGTTAAACCATTAACAACAAAAGCACTTAAAAGTAAAACTCACTTTTAATTCTAATTAAATATTACACCATGAAGAAAAAAGTATTTCTAGCAGTACTAGGTGTGTCTCTAGCAGTTTATGCTTGCACAAAAGATCCTATTGTAACGGATCCGACAGAAGGACCAAACACAGAAAAGCCAACTGATCCAACAGGACCGACAGATCCTACTGGACCTACTGATCCAACAGGACCGACAGATCCTACAAAGCCAGGTAGCTATGTTATCCCTGCCGATCAAAGAGATTACTACTCAACTATTGATTTTAGTAAACTATCAGGAATGGAACTAAAAGAAAAACTAGCAGACCTTACAGAAACAAAGCATGTTAATTCACTTGGATATACCCCAAAACTATGGGAAGCGTTAAAAATAACAGACGTGACACCTGACGGCAAAAGTGTTTACTTAATTTATGGGACTAAAGGAACCACTCAAGGCACACAAGCCTATACTAGAGATAAAAACAAGCATGGAGGAGATCAAGGAGAATGGAATCGAGAACACGTATATGCTAGAGCATTAGGAATACCAAATTTAGAGGAAAACTATAGCGCAAATTCAGACTTACATCACCTTAGACCTGCAGATGTAGAATGGAATGGTAAAAGAGGTAATTTAAAATTCGTTAAGGGTAATGGTAATTCAGGATCTGTATCTGGAGGTTGGTACCCAGGTGACGAGTGGAAAGGCGATGTCGCTCGTATGATGATGTATATGTATATCCGATATGGCGATCAATGTAAACCATCAGGAGTAGCAATTGGATCAGCCAATAAGGTAGATCCTAAAATGATTGATTTATTATTAGAATGGAATGCCACAGATGAAGTATCTCCACTTGAAATTCAAAGAAACGAGTACCTTGGAAATACCAAGAATAGTTATGCACAAGGAAACCGCAACCCATTCATTGATAATCCACATTTAGCTACAGCAATTTGGGGAGGGCCTGAGGCTCAAAACCGTTGGAAATAAAAATATAGATTACACCTATACACAAAAGGTTAAAGACATCGTCTTTGACCTTTTGTCATTTTTACGATTGACGTTTATTAGATTATATGTAATCATTTTATATTACAACTCCGCTCTACCACTAACTTATTGGAAAACAAATAATCGGAGAACATCTTCCTTTTAAACACCGCCAACAGTTGACAATTAGGCTAACGGGAAGCCTTGTAACTAAATATTTATAGCTATCTTTGGGTATCCTTTTCAATCTAAAAGCAATCGCAAAAGCGATTAACAAATAAGAACTTTTCTTCACACTTTTAATTATATGAAAATGGGTTGTACACTTTGTACAACCCATTTTCGCTATTATCATTATTGTTTTTTTCTAAACATCAACTCTTTGACTTTTTCTTTGTCTTCTCTTTCCTTATCTAAGTCAAACATCGTCCCAAAGATTCTATCCCAAAAAGTATTACTCACCCCAAAACCTAAATGTTCATCTTTGTAATGATGCAAATGATGATTGCGCCATAAGGGCTTCATAAACTTGAATGGAGGAGCAAACGCATGAATAGCATAGTGCATGGAAGCATATAACAAATAACCAATCATAAAACCTGGAAAAAAACCGAAAGCATAACTTCCCATCATAAGATACATCACGCTTAGTATCAATGCTGCCAAAATAATACTGGGAACAGGTGGCATAAACAAACGCTGGCGATCTCTTGGATAATGATGATGATTACCATGCATCACATAAGCAAAACGCTGTAAACTCTTTTTATCACTAATTAAATGAAAGATAAAACGATGAGCTATATATTCAAAAAAAGTCCAAAATATCATTCCACCGAAAAACAGCAGAACAATACTTTGAACTTTAAAATTATAATCCCTATAGCCTAAGTAAAGAATATAGGATAACAAAGGGATATACATACCCCATATTACAGCAGGATGCCCTTTGGTCAACATTTCTAGATAAGGATTCTTAAATAGTACTGCTTGTCCTTTATTATTAATTTTTTCAAATTTCATATTTATATTAACTTAATAGACAAGCTAATATAATAAATTTTACCAACGAATAATAACACTACCCCACGTAAATCCACTACCAAAAGCAGCTAACACAACTAAATCTCCTTCTTTTATTTTTCCTTGTTCCCATGCTTCAGTCAATGCAATAGGGACTGATGCCGCAGTTGTGTTACCATATTTCATAATGTTGTTAAACACTTTATCATCTGATAAACCAAACTTATTTTGAATAAACTGAGAGATACGCAAGTTAGCTTGATGAGGAATTAACATGTCAATATCTTCCACCTTCAAATTATTCGCCTCCAGACCTTCATTGATAACTTCGCTAAAGCGAACTACTGCATTTTTAAATACAAACTGTCCATTCATATAAGGTGTATAACTAATATCTTCTGGATCATTATCCTTCAAAATATCAGTTACCCATCTACCACCCATTCCAGGAGCTATCAAAGCTAATTCCTCTGCGTGTTCACCTTGCGAGTGAATATGAGTAGATAACAATCCTTTCGAATCATCTTCCGAACGAGTCAATACTGCTGCCCCCGCTCCATCACCAAATATAACAGACACACCTCTACCTCTTGTCGTCATATCTAATCCCGCTGAATGAACCTCAGATCCAACGACAAGTACGTTCTTGTACATACCAGTCTTTATGTATTGATCAGCAATAGACAACGCGTAAATAAATCCAGAACATTGCGCTCTAATATCTAATGCAGCAACGTTATTCAGTCCTAAATCTCTTTGTAAAAGTACTCCCGGCCCTGGAAAGTAATAATCCGGACTCAAAGTAGCAAAGACAACAAAGTCTATATCCTTTGCTTCAACTCCTGCACGTTCCATTGCAATACGAGCTGCTTTCACTCCCATACCAGAAGTAGTATCCTCTTCTAATTTCTTATGTCTTCTCTCATGAATACCTGTTCTCTCTACAATCCATTCATTATTGGTGTCCATAATCTTTGAAAGATCATCATTTGTCACAACATTTTCAGGAACATAATATCCCAAACCACTTATTTTAGATCTAAACATTACGATATAGTTTTAATTTTGAAGTAACAAAAATACATTTTTTCATCACTTAACTATACTAAATATAATACAAATCACAACTCCCCTGTTTTTACTTTACAAATTTTAATCTATATTCGCAAACTAACCCTTAACTTAAAAATATGAAATTGATAAAAGCATCCTTATTATCATTATTTTTGGTAACGACTATGTACGCACAAGAAAACATCACTTATCAAAAGCCCTCACAAGAGATTCTAGAATTAGCTGACTTCGAAAGAGCTCCTAGAATATCTATCGATGACAACAAAGAGTATATGCTACTTACTTATAGAAGTACCTATAAGACACTTGCTGACTTGAATCTTAATGAAATGAGATTAGCTGGATTACGCATTGATGTAAATACCAATATTTCTAGCACGACTACTTATATCACTAATCTAAAAGTAAGAAAACTTAAAGATTCACAAGAAACACAAGTAAAGGGATTACCTGCTAATCCACGTATTGCTAATATTTCTTGGTCTCCAGACCAGACTAAAATAGCTTTTACGCACACTACAGAAAAAGGTGTAGAATTATGGGTATTAGATATTAAAACTGCTCAAGCAACTAAATTAACCAAAGACAATCTAAATGCTAATTTAGGAAATCCTACAACTTGGTTCAAAGACAGTAAAAGTTTGCTTATCAGCGTTATTCCTGCTAATCGCCCTGCTTTAATTGACACTAAAAACAATATTCCTACAGGTCCTATTGTATCGGTGAGTGAAGGTGTTGTCTCTCAAAACAGAACTTATCAAGACCTTTTAAAAAATAAAACAGACGAAACTAACTTTGAAACATTAGTAACTTCTGAATTACACAAAGTTGACCTCAATGGAAATCAAAGTTTATTTAAGAAAGGAGACCTATATGTATCTCAAACATTCTCTCCTAATGGAGAATATCTCATGCTTACTACTATTGAGAGGCCTTATTCTTATTTAGTAACTTTAAACCGTTTCCCAATGAAAACTGTCGTATTTGACAAAGAAGGAAATGAAGTTAAAGTAGTAAATGAAATACCTCTAAACGAAATCATGCCTAAAGGGTTTATGGCTACGCGTGAAGGAAAAAGAAATATGGGATGGAGAGCTGATAAACCAGCTACATTATATTTCGTAGAAGCACTAGATAATGGTGATCCAGCCAACGAGGTTGAGTACAGAGATGAGGTATTTACTTGGAAAGCTCCATTTGATCAAGCACCACAACCTATTGTTAAATTAACGCAACGCTATGGAGGAATTGCTTGGGGAACTGACAACATAGCCTTAGTCTCTGACGGATGGTATGATACTAGAAATACGCGTACTTTCATCATTGATCCTTCTAAATTCAATGACAAGCCAATCAAAATTGAAGATAGAAACTCACAAGATGTTTATAGTGACCCAGGAGATTTTCAAACAAAGAGAAATGAATATGGTCGCTATGTACTTAATATCGAAAATAATAAGATGTACTTAATCGGCGATGGTTTTAGTGCTAAAGGACAATTCCCTTTCATTGATGAATTCGATATTAAAAATTTAAAGACAAAACGTCTATATCAGTCAACTTATACTGACAAGAAAGAGACTATTCAATCAATTGAAGATATCAAAAAAGGTACTGTATTAGTATCTATTCAATCGCCTACTGAATACCCAAACTATTACTTCAGAAACATCAAGAAGAAAAATGATTTAAAAGCAATTACAAAATTTAAAAACCCATTTGCTTCATTAGACGGTGTACACAAAGAAGTGATTAAGTACAAAAGAGAAGATGGTTTAGAGTTATCAGGTACTTTATACCTACCTAAAGGATATGACTTAAAAGCTAAAAAGGAAAAACTTCCTCTTTTAATTTGGGCTTACCCTACAGAATACAAAGACAAGAAAAGTGCTGGACAAGTAACTTCTAACCCTAATGAATTCACTTTCCCTTCTTACGGATCGTTTATATACTGGGTAACTAAAGGATATGCTGTATTAGATGACGCAGCTTTCCCTATCGTAGGAGAAGGAGACAAAGAGCCAAACGATACTTACGTTGAGCAATTAGTAGCAAATGGAAAGGCAGCTATTGACGCTGTAGATGCATTAGGATATATCGACAGAACAAAAGTAGGTGTAGGTGGACACTCTTATGGTGCTTTTATGACTGCAAACTTATTGACACATTCTGATTTATTTGCCGTAGGTATTGCACGTAGTGGAGCTTATAACCGTACACTAACACCTTTTGGATTCCAAAGAGAACAAAGAAATTACTGGGAAGTACCTGAAGTATACAATACAATGTCTCCTTTTATGAATGCCGAAAAAATGAAAACACCTATGTTATTAGTACACGGTGAGGCAGATAATAACCCAGGAACATTTACTTTGCAAACGGAACGCTATTTTCAAGCTTTAAAAGGATTAGGAGCTCCAGTAAGAATGGTTATCCTTCCTAAAGAAAGTCATGGATATGTTGCCAAAGAAAATATCTTACACCTGCTATGGGAACAAGATCAATTCTTAGAGAAAAACTTAAAGAATAAAAAGTAATTATATACGCAATAGAAAGCTCAGCTCAGGCTGGGCTTTTTTATTTAACTTTATTCTAAAAGTGAGCAATTATGAAACAAGTACTAACTCTATACTGTTTGTTATTGTCTTGTGTAAATTACAGTCAAGAAAATAGCTTATACAGACAATACGAAGAAATTCGTCCAGAAGTTCGCCTATCGATACTTGATTCCATTCAGTCTACAACTAACTTTAACCTACATAAGATTCAATACGCACAAATACCTAATCAACTAGAGTATAAGGGGACAATCATTGAAGCCTTAAAATGGTATGATAAATTAGGTGAAAATATCTTGATACTTAGCAGTAATGGTACACACAATACAAATGATAATGGAAATCGTACAGAGCTCTACGCTTATTTGTTTACAAAAAACAGTAGCCATAAAGAATATAAACGCACTTGGCGCCTATATGACTATATCGACTGTATTCCAATCGACTACAAAGTATACTTCATAGAACATCAACTAAGAATAACTGACCTCAATGAAAATGGAATCGCTGAAATTAGTTTCCCCTATATCCTTATGTGCAGAGGAGATGTCAGTAATGATACACTTAAGTTTATGCTCTACGAGAATTCGACAAAATATGCGCTTAGAGGTGAAACAATGTATTGTCAAGCACTTCCAACCTACCTAGACGGAAGCATTTACACCCCGAGTAATAACCTTACTGACTCTCCTATCTTTTTTGACTTTATGAGTAAACGATGGAATACTTTCAAATGTATTGAAACAATAGCTTACCCTTACGAATAAAGAAAAGCCCGATTATTTATGATCGGGCTTTTCTTTATTCGTACTTTTTAAGTGCTAACTTAATTTCTGTATTCTTTTCAATAAATAAAGGATGGTTAAAATAAATAACTCTATTCCCCTGGAATAGACACTTAACTAAATAACCATCGCCTTTAAAATAACAATCCGTAACAATCACATCTAATTGTCCACGCTGACTTGAACGCATTAACTGATGAGGATAAACATACAATGCTTCATCGTTTAACTTTAGACCTGTAAAGTCCGAAATCATCAATTCATTAACCTCCCCAAATAGTGATGCTACATATTTATTTATCGGATGCTCATAAACTTCTCTTGTATCTCCCATGTCGATAATTTGACCTTCTTTCAATACAATCGTTTCATCAGCAAAGCCTAAAGTATCAAGACTATCGTGTGTTGCAACAATACAAGCAATTCCCTTTTCTTTTAAATAAGCAAACAAATCACGTCTTAACACACTTCTACGCGAATAATCAATATGACTAAATGGTTCGTCTAATAAAAGCAATTCAGGTTCTGAAGCTAGTACACGAGCAATAGCTACGCGTTGTTGTTGTCCACCACTCAAATACTTTACCAAAGTATCCGCATACTCAACTAGACCAACAACCTCTAAGAGTTCTTCAATGCGCTTCTTTTTTCCGACTAGATCAAAGTTCGACAGGAACTTACCTATGTTTTCATAAACACTAATATGAGGCATTAAATCGTAATCTTGTGCTAAATAACGCATATTGTCCATTCCTGGAACAAGATTGTAAGCAGGACCTAGTACACGTTTATCTCCACAATGTATTTCTCCTTGATCCAAATCATACAATCCATAAATCAACTTCAACAACGTACTCTTTCCACATCCACTCTCTCCAATCAAAGCTATATTAGCTCCTTTTTCTACAGAGAAACTTACCCCTTTGATAATAGGCAATCCCTCAGTATAACTATATGCTATATTATTTACTACTAACATGTCTATCGTTTAATCAGTGCAAATATAACAATATCCTATAGGGAATTATCGCTTATCAATACTTAAGAAAGCACAAAAAAAGCAAAGACCTTGAAATCAATACCTTTGCTTTTCCTTTTTATCAATTTTCTAAGAAATAATTATTTCTTAACTAATTCAAGAGTTAACACATACGCATTTTCTCCTTCGTTTTGCAACTCTTGAGAGAGTCTAATCGTTTGTTCATTAACAACAGTCATCTCGAAAAACTCAGCATCGTTAAAATAAGCATTTGAACTCTCAACAGATGTTCTAATCTCATAGTTATTATCTGCTACCTTTTTCCAAGTACCTAAAAACTCTCCTTCTCTTACCTTACAATCAAACTCTACAATGTGTTCTTCTAGTGTACCATCTTCTTTAAAGTCAATCGTTGCGGTTTTCTCACAATCGTTCAATTGCAAATCCATATCATTGAGAAACAAACCATTAACAGTCCATTTAGCAACAAGAATATCTTTCTCTACTGGCTCGGGAGTTTCTGGCAATTCAGTAGAAGGACCTGGTACTGAATAAGGTAAATCATCATTACTACACGACGCAAACAATAACGAAAAGAACAATAAATAAAGAATACTTTTAAATTTTCTCATAAACAATTTAGTTAATGGTTAGATTAATTATATAAAATACAAACATAATCATTTTTTTATTAACTAAAAATTAACAACTAAAAATAAATAAAAAACGTCAAGTAGCCGAAGCCACTTGACGTTTAACAACAAATATAAATTTATATTATTTACTCGCTAAATAACGCTCTGCATCTAATGCTGCTATACACCCTGACCCTGCAGCTGTAATCGCTTGACGATAATCCTTATCTTGAACGTCTCCACAAGCAAATACACCTTCAATATTTGTCTTACTAGTTTTACCTTTCGTAAACAAATATCCCGTCTCATCCATTTCTAATTCTTCTTTGAAAATATCGGTATTTGGTTTATGACCTATTGCTACGAAGAATCCTGTAGCTTCAATATCTCTTTCTTCTCCTTTTGATTTATCCAATACGCGAATACCTGTCACCACATTTCCATCTCCTAAGACCTCAACAGTTTCAGTATTTAATAGAACTTCTATATTTTCTGTATTAAGTACTCGTTCTTCCATAATACGAGAAGCTCTAAACTTTTCACTACGCACTAACATCGTTACTTTTTTACATAGTTTAGATAGGTAATGTGCTTCTTCACATGCTGAATCTCCAGCTCCAACGATAACTACTTCTTGATTTCGGTAAAAGAACCCATCACAAACAGCACAAGCCGATACACCACCACCTTGAGCCAAATAATGTTGTTCTGATGGAAGCCCTAAATACTTTGCTGTCGCACCAGTTGAAATAATAACAGTATCCGCATGAATTTCAGTTGTTTCGTTTACCCATACTTTTTTCACATCACCCTTTAATTCCGCTTTTGTTACCCAACCATCACGAACATCTGTCCCAAATCTCTGTGCTTGTGCTTGTAATTGCATCATCATTTCAGGTCCCGTAATTCCGTCAGGATACCCTGGGAAGTTCTCTACTTCATTCGTTGTCGTCAATTGTCCTCCAGGTTGCATCCCTTGATACATAACAGGATCCATATTAGCACGAGCTGCATAAATAGCGGCTGTGTATCCAGCCGGTCCCGAACCGATAATCAAACATTTTACTCTTTCTATATCTGACATAATGATTTGTTTTTATTGTTAGTGTAACAAAAATAGTTTATTTATCCGCTTTACAAAACTACTTGCTGCAGAAAAAACAAATAGTGCAATAATTAAAATTTATTCGTTTTTTTCTTGCACGTAATAAATATTATTATACCTTTGCACTCGCAATGACAAAATAAGTCTAGCGGGGTGTAGCGTAGCCCGGTCATCGCGCCTGCTTTGGGAGCAGGAGGTCGCAGGTTCGAATCCTGCCACCCCGACGAAAGGAACCACTTTTTAGTGGTTCCTTTTTTATTTTGCTAACTTCCCCCAACTTTTTAACTTTGATCCAGATTAATCAAAAAAATGGAGCCAACTATCTAGCTACTGCCAACTACTATTCAATCAAACACTATAAATGAAAGAGTTTTTACAAAAAAAAAATATACAAATCTCAGGCAAGCGTTATTTTATTGAGGCAATGGGGGCGATGGCTTATGGATTATTCGCTACCCTACTCGTCGGAACAATTCTAAAAACGATAGGAGAAGAATTGGGTATTCCTTTTTTAAAAGACGTCATCTGGCCATTTGCCAATCAAGCTACAGGACCAGTAATTGCACTTGCTATTGCTTATAGTTTACGCGCTCCCCAATTAGTATTATTTTCATCCGCAGTCGTAGGAATAGCAGCCTATCAATTAGGAGGTCCATTAGGTGTATTTATCACATCAATAATCGCCGTAGAAGCTGGCAAAGCCATTGCTGGAGAAACTAAAATTGATATTGTAATCACTCCAATAGTCACAGTATTAGTAGGTGTTTTATTAGCTCAATTAATTGGACCAAGTGTCAATCAGGCTATGCAATGGATCGGTCAAGTTATCATACTCTCTACAGCAGCAAACCCACTTATCATGGGAGTAGTAATCGCAGTTGTTGTAGGAATGGCATTGACATTACCTATCTCATCAGCTGCACTATGTTTAATGCTGCAATTAGATGGTTTAGCAGCAGGCGCTGCTACCATAGGTTGCTGTGCTCAGATGATTGGATTTGCTACAATTAGTTTCAAAGACAATGGATTTAAAGGGGTATTAGCACAAGGTATAGGTACAAGTATGCTACAAGTGCCTAATATTTATAAAAACTGGAGAATATGGGTTCCTCCTACACTGTCATCTGCAATAATTGCTCCAATAGCCATTCTATTCTTCAATATGCAAAACACACCTTTAGAATCTGGTATGGGAAGTTGTGGATTAGTCGGTCAAATAGGTACTTTTAACGCTATGAAAGACACCTACTCTACTTCATATATTTTATTGGCAATTCTAGGTTTGCAAATTATATTACCAATCTTGTTGTCTTATTTGATATATTATATCATGAAAAAGAAACAATGGATCAAAGATGGAGATATGAAATTGTTTTAATTAGTAAATAGTTTATTTTCCTGAAAACAAACAGCGCTAAGACTTCAAACCATAAACTACTAAGCAATTACAATTTCGACTTTATTTATTAGCTAGATTCGCTTACCTTTAAAAGAATTTAAATAGAAAAAAACTTTATCTCAACGAAGATAAGCTTAAATAATATTAACATGACAAGATTAGTTCTTAGCCTTTTATTAATCCTCTTAACGAGTACAAACAGTTGGTCACAAGAAGGTAATATTAGTGTAAACGTGATTCAAAATGGAGAATTGATTCCAGCGAAAGATGGAATTATTAATTTAAAAAGCGAGGAATTTACTTTTGAAATTACCGCAGAACACTTAACAAGTTTTCTCATTGGGATAACTACAACTAAAGAACTTTACACTGCTACCTTAGCGGATTATGAATTACAACAACCTTGGTTTAAAAGTTATGCGATGGCAGATTACCCATTTAATCCAAACAGAGAATTATTACTATCCGATCAAGCTCCTAACTATTGGCATTTTACTAGTCCAGAAGACCATCGATTCGACCATTCCCCTCAAGGAACTAATGAACATTGGACTGCTAAAAGAACTATCCGAACATTAAATGATTTACACAATAAAAAAACAATACCAATAAATGAATTTAAAAATTCTGTGTACCTCTATTTTTATAGTCCTATTTATGATGACCAATATAAACTAATAAAAATAAAACCTCTGTATAGCGTAGAGTTGAGATTTAATTAGCGTACCCACCAATTACAACAAAATAAGCTCAGTTTTTTACAATTCAAATGTTGTCTAGGTTTAGGTAGTCCATAAAGCAAAAGGATTTAATTCATAATATGTATTTCTGTTTACTATCTAACTATAATTTATGACGTGAATTCAAGTTATAAATGCAACATTAGTCATT
>NZ_WMJY01000035.1 GCF_009711055.1 Myroides pelagicus | reverse complement strand
AAACAGGAGATGACACAGTTTAAGTTACACTCCCGATTGTACATAATCATCCGTCAGGGAAATTAACTCCAAGTGATGCTGATAGACAAATTACAAGAAAGATTAAAGAAGCAAGTAAACTACTTGATATTACTCTTTTAGATCATTTAATTATAACAGCAGAGAGTTATTACTCTTTTGCAGATGAAGGCACCTTATAAGGTGCCGTTGTTTTTTATATCGGGAATTCTTTTTTGATAAACTCTGTAATTATCCCTTTAATTTCATCAGGACAATTATATGATGCGTAGATTTTTGTTGTTTCACCAAAATTGTTCCATTCAACAAGATCTTCTATTTCAATATTTTTAGGTAAAACATAATTATGGTTTGTTAAATACTCTTTTATTTTTGTATTAATGTTTTGTAATTTATTTCTAAATTCTACATTTATAAATGAAAAATTATTATTCATAGGTTTAAGATTAAAAACCAATTTAGCAAAAATAACTTTTAACTAAGTTGATATTATATAAAATTTTGTCCGATATTTTAATTTTAGTAACCCTTTTTAATAGATTAATAAGTTCGACTTGTCTCTCATTTTTTAGTTTGTTTTTGTACTTCATCGCTATAGATAAAGCTGTTTCGTGTTTTCTATTTTTAATATTCGGGTTAGCTCCATTATTTAATAAAGTTTGCACTCCTTCAAACCATTGCATTGAAGAATAATACATCAGTACAGAATTATTTTCATTGTCTTGGCTATCTACATAAGCACCATTATCAATAAGTTTTTTCACAATTTTAGTTGATTGAGCTAACATTAATGCTGTAACACTTCTTTCTCTAGAAAATCTTATTGGATTTAACAATTGAAGCATAGGGTTATCCTCAATTTTTCCATTAGCCTTACATTTTAAATCAACAATTGCACCATTCTGAATTAACCAACTTACTTTTTGGTAATTATCATTTAAAACAGCATTTAATAATAGGGTAAAGCCTAATTCATCTTCTTTATTTATAAGATATTCATGATCTTTTGTAAATTCCGTTATTTCTTCGTTTAATATTTTAATAAATTGTTTTTGAGGAGATAAGCCTTCTTTATTAGCTAATTTGATATTAGTTTTCCCTATAACTAACATTTCTATTTTGTATAAATCATCATCATCAATTTCATAAAGATTATTTTCTAGCTCTTCGTTTAATTGAATTAAAAAATAATTTAATGCTGTATTTCCTTTATTGTCCATTTGATTTATATCTAACTCGGGATGAGTTAGTATAAAGTCAAAAATTCTAAGATGAAAATTATCATCTCCTAAATAATTATTTATACCATAAAACAATAATGATTTTCCATCATTGTCTTTAATATTTATGTTCTCAATGTTTTTCCACAATTTTAAGAATACAATTTCTTCTTCTTTTTCATCTAAATCTATAGCTTCACCATCCAATAAAAGCATTAATGCTGTTCTACCACCTAAAAAGCCGTTTTCTTTTCTTATATCAACTTTCGCTCCTAAAGAAGTCAATTTATCAATTAAGGAAAATCTACTTTTCATTATTGCTGTTTTTAGAAGTGCTCCATAAGAAGAATTTATGTCAGCTCCACTTGCTATTAAAAAATCTATTATTTTATTAGAGTCTTTTGATTTTAGACCTATATTTGAAATTGGTTCTGATTTGTCATTAATATTTGCTCCATTTTCAACCAAAAATTTAATTAGTTCAAAATCTTCAAAAATACAAGCATTTGATAAAACTGAAGTAAAACTAGGTTCATTACCTAATGCTCCTTCAAATACATTTAATAAATCCATATCTGTTATTGATAAGAAGTTTACATCAGCACCTGAATTAATTAATAATTTACAGATTTCTAATTTATTTGGTGTTTCTTCTTCGAGAGATAGTAGAGGAGACAAATTTGTAGTTTGTGAAACGTAATTCACATCACTTCCTCGGCGTATTAATTTAGCTACAATTTCTATTTCGCCTCTTTTAACTGCTTCCATTAAAATTGAAATACTACATGTTTTCTCAGTAAATAGATTTTCAAATTCGTAAGGTAGGTTAATATCATTCATTGTAAATTCATTAAAGCCTTCCCAACTTCTTATTTTATCTATTTGTTCTTGTGTCATCTTTTACAAAATAATTAAAACCAACTTTATTTTTTGCGAAACTAAATATAATATAGCTTAGTAAAATCAAGCCTTTCTACATATTTTATTAACTTCACCACTAATATAACTAGTTATTTTTAATTTAATACTTAGTTCGTTGTTTTTCATGAATAACGGAACAATACTAAAAAGTTTACAGTGGTATTTTGAGTAACAATAATATCATATAATTAGTAAAATATCTATTGCCAAAAATTGAAAATTTTATCAATGTAAAAGTGTTTCAAGACAATATTAGCGTATCTCATCAATGCTCTTTGGTTAAAGCATTATAAAAGATATGAATCGGTCAATATTTTTTTGTTTCTTGTTAAATGTAAGCCAATACTAACGAATTAATTAAAAAATAGGTCTGTTCTTTTCATTAAAACTCGTAGTTATTTGCTGTTCGAACTCAGTGAAATGATGCTCTAATAGATTATATAAATACGCATAAATTGTTAGTTTATCATCTGCGATGACTTGAACAATACGAGAAAGTATTTTGTGGTGCTTAGGATCAATATAAACCGATTTTCCATGACGTGCTGTGCTTTTGACATCCTTACAAAAGAGCTCTTCATATTCTGTGATGTCATATTCTTTAGTAAGTGGAGGAGCTTTTTTTACACGCTTTTGTTTCTTAGGTTTCTCTTTAGTTTCTTCTTGCTCATCTCTTATACCAGAAGCATTCAGTTCAGCCTCTGTAAATCCCTTAGGCCTTACGCCATCAACCATTAGTGCCATCATCGCTTCTTCGTCAATTCTAGGTTTCTTTTTAAATTCTTCGTTCATAATTTCTAGTTTTTAGCTGTTTATAGTTTTGTCTATTTATGTAGTTAGTTAAATATTTTGCTGTCCTTTTAGTTACAATTCCAATGTCTCAGACATTAAACTGTGTAAAGATTTTATCAACAGTCTATTTGTGTGTTTAATCGTTGGGAGCTATATAAAGTCATAGCTACGATATTGCGTTTGTCCAACCAAAACATTGATTAGACAAATAACTAGAGATATAGACAAAGAATGAAAAAAAGGTATTTAAGTGGTATACTTGGCGTTAAATAATAGATGTTTAAACAGTATCCACATTATAAAAAACATATTGTAAATATGTTGAAAAAGTTACCGCAAAGGTAACAGCAAGTTATGTTTTGAGGCACTCGAAACTCCATTCGTGCCATCAAAACGACTTGCTCTTGCAGAGTGCTGGAAAACTACTCCGAAGTCGTCAGTTTTTTATTGAAATAATAGATAGACTCAAAATATTGAGTGGTTTACGGATTTGGGTATCTAATATTGAGTATTGTTTTATACGTTTAAACAGAAAAACAATGTTGTTTAATTGTTTTATTAGCTTTAATAAGCTAGTTTATTGAGTATTTAATTCACAAAAAATACATTAATAGCAAATTAAACGAAATGCATATATAGGTGTAATTTCACGAAGCTACATTGTATGTTGTTTCGTGAAATTACAAAATTACCAGCAAGCTACCGAAGCTTTGCTGGAAAACATTTACTAAATGTAAGCCCAAACTGTTATGAAAGTAGATTTAAACAAAGTATTTTACGGAGAAGATGCAGCTGAAAAACTAAAACAATTCAAAGAAGGAATGCTGGATATTGAAAAAAAGAATTTAGATTATTTTGATAATAGAAGTTCTAAAAATGATATAGAGAAAAAAGACCGTTTACATAATCATTATTTAATGACTGTAAATACGAGAGGAATAACATTTGGATTCATTAACAACTCTGATTTAGATGAAGAAATAAAAACATCGTGTTTTAAATTATTCAATAGTATTTTCAACTCAATTAATTAAGATAGAATAAAATAGCATAAACCCGTTGTGCATTTTAGATAATCGATTTCTTTAAGGTATTTATGTTTCTCTTGAGCAAGAACTTGTTAATATACTGTACTGTAGTCAAGGCAGTTATCTTAGATAGTATTCTAGTTTTATATCCATCAAACGATTTTGCATAATTACGTCTAATCATAAATTGATCACATAATTGAGAGAATAAGGTTTCAATTCTTTTTCTTCCCTTTTGGTATAAAAAGGATTGAGGCTTATAATCTAATTGATTTTTTCTTTTAGGAGTACTTAATTCAATATTAGCACTCTCAAATAGATCTAATTGTACAGTACTTGATAAATAACCTTTATCTCCAATTAACACACAATCATTCATTTGGTATTTTACATCCTCTAAATATTTGATATCATGTACAGAAGCCTTAGTTAAATCTATACTGTGAAAAACACCTTCAAACGAACATATAGCATGTAATTTATATCCATAAAAATGCATAGATTGAGATGCACAATAGCCTTGATTAGGAGAAGTATCGTATTGTTCTTTACAAATCTTAGCTCTATTACTTCTTGATAGTTTACAAACCTCTAGTGGCATGCTATCAATAATATAATGAGTTTGAATATTCGTTACCAATTCTGATATTTTGACTCTCAAAGCTTCAATATGAAAAAACAATCGACGTTTTCTTCTATTATAAACACTGCGATCTATTTTTTGTTTTAATTCCTTAGGTAAAAGTGTAAACAAATAATTCTCACTATCTATACCAAGATATTCTGCTGTTAAGCAAAGACTTATCAGTTCAATATCACTTAGTTTAGGTTTGCGTCTTTGATAAGAAAGTAAAGTATTTTCACTCATTGATTGTAATACTTCTAAGATTCTTCCGTAATTTGCAAGCAAGTTGTCCATTGGTAAATTTTTGGGTCGAATCTTAAATTTACTGCTTATTATAAGCATGGACAACTTTTTTTATTTCTTATTCATAATGCACAACGGGTAGCATAAGTAAAAACGTAGAAGTTGTTGATTACCTTAGTTCAGAATTTAGATCGAACAATAAAAGAAGATTGTCTAAATCAGAAATTTGACTAATATCTTTAGCTCTGTGTTATTTAAATCGGGATTCTTCATCGTCGATTTATCCCCAATTTGCCCCCCTAAAACATTAACTGCAATTTTATGAGTGAAGAAAAAGAAACATTTATAGATATATTTTTATAAGTACAAGTAAGAAAAGTAACGTGAATTCAAGTTATAAATGCAACAGTTGCTATTTTGTCTAATTTATCTGCAAAAACTTCATTAGGCGGTTTAAAACCAAATCTCTTTCTTGGTCTATTGTTTAAAATATTTACAACTCTGTCTATTTGTTGTTGTGTAATTANTACAACTCTGTCTATTTGTTGTTGTGTAATTAAATCGAAGTTACTCATTTTCGGGAAATATTGTCTGACTAAACCATTTAAATTTTCATTAGCGCCTCTTTCCCAACTGTGATAAGGTTTTGCAAAATAATAGGCAATCTGTAACGCATTAGCTATATTTTGATGGTTTGCAAACTCTTTTCCATTATCAGAAGTGATTGTATGTAGAAGAGGTTTGTAATCCTTTAATAGCTCTATTGTTTTAGCCTCTATCGCATGAGCTTGTTTAGATTCAACCTTCCCCATTAGTAAAATCCCTGTGGCTCTATCGTTAATAGTTAATAAGGCTCCATTATGATTTTTTCCTATTATCAAATCAATTTCTAAGTCTCCTATTCTTTCTTTTTTGTCAACAATACCAGGTCTTTCATCTATATTTAATCTGTTCGATATTAATCCTCTACTATCTTTATTGCTTCCTCTTTTACGATATTTTTTCCCTTTATTTCGTAGATGCTTATAAAGCTTTCCTCCTTGCTTTTTATCCTTCCAAACGAACTGATAAATACATTCTACTGAAACCATTTCTATCTTCTCTATTTTACATCTTCCTACTATTTGTTCAGGGCTATAATCTTTATTGAGCAGCGACAAAATGGTTGCTTTGACACTTTTATTTAAGCGCTTATGCTTAGGTTTTTCTTTATGACGAAGTGTTGTCTTTTTTTGAGCAAGATCGGCTTTATAAACACCGTTTCTACCATCTGAATTACGTTTAAGCTCTCTGCTAACAACTGATCTGTCTTTGCCTATATAATCACCTACTGAAGTTTCGCACCCAAAACTGGGGCTTATAGAAGTGAAAAAATAGCATGTAAACCAAGGTAATCCCTTGGTTTTATTGTATCTTTAAGTTACGACACACAAAGTACAAAACATGCTACAATACGAAGATATTACTAAAGTTCAAGAAGTAAAAGGAAAGTTCAAAAAGGTTTGGTTGAGTTTAAAAAGGTTTGGTTGAGTTCTGAATATTTAAATTCACATTTAAACATATTAGGCTTTAATAAGATAACAAAACAGTTTGATTGGTGTAAAAAATCGGGTTATACATTTAAGGACTTAATTTCCATACTTTTAATACTTCCCATTATCGGTATTAGTTCTGTGTTTTCTTTATCTAAGAATAAAGACGTTGATATAAATAACTGTGGTAAAGATTCTTACTACCTTCTATTGTCGAATCAAAACATTGACTGGAGATCATTCTTATTTCAGTTTGTCATGCAATATTTACTTAAAGAAGAACTTTTTACACCTGAAAAAGATGCTACAAAATGCTTGATTTTTGATGATTCTGACCTTGCTAAAACAGGTAAAACAATTGAAGGTGTTTCAAAAATATACAATCATGTATCAAAGAGTTTCTACTTGGGATACAAGATTTTAGTAGCAGGATATTGGAATGGTAGCGTATTTATTCCAGTAGATTTTAGTTTACACCGTGAAAGCAAAAAGTCAAAACTGAAATATGGTTTAACTGCAAAACAACGTCAAGCTCAAAAAAAGACTCCTCGATGCTCGAAAACCGTTGCTGCAAAAAGATATTTAGAACTCAACAAAAAGAAGACAGATGTATTAGTACAAATGTTTTCAAGAGTGATAAAGCGCAAAATAACAGTGGATTATATTTTGACAGACACTTGGTTTACAAGTATAAGTCTACTCAAAAAACTACGTAGTATCTGTGGGAAAACTCATATTATTGGTATGTATAAATACAATAGCAAGATTGAAGTTCAGTCGAAGATTAAAACGATTTCACAGCTTAAAAAACAAGACAAAAAACCAAAAAGATGCCGTAAATTCAACTATTATTATCACTCTTATATAACTAATATTGAAGGACTTGATGTTGCGGTTTTTATCTCAAGACGTGGCATTAATGGTAAATGGCATACATTAATAACTACAGATACATCATTAAAATTCGTCAAAGTAATAGAAATATATAGTATCCGATGGTCGATAGAAGTATTCTTCAAAGAAGCTAAACAGCTCTTAGGACTTGGTAAAGCTCAATCGACAAACTTTGATATTCAGATAGCGCAAACAACTATTGTGTTTATACAGTATTTACTCATAAGTATCCGTTATAGAATGGAAGCTTATGAAACTATTGGAGGTCTATTTAAAGACCTCCAGCAAGATTATATTGAAAACAAATTGAACGTTAGATTATTAGCTGTAGTAGCCTTAATACTTGATGTTTTGGAAAAACTGGTAGAGTCTATTGATATTCATGATATTACAACTAAAATAATTGATAATATTGAATCTTTTGGACTTTTATCCAATAATTACCACTTTAAATATCAGGCTACTACGTGAAAGTAAATTGATGCGAAACTTGAGTCACCTATTTCACTAAGTGATCTACCTAAATTTTTATATGCTTCTATTTTGTATCTTTGTTCTAACGTTAAATGTGACATCTTTTTGATTGTGTAGGAACTTCAAAAGTAGATGTTTTTTTCCCCCGCTGTTCTTTTAAATGCTGTTGCATTTATTTGTTGAATCTAAGTAATCAAATTTAACGAAAAGAAAAAATTGTAAAACCACCAAAGTAAAAAACAAAAAAATGTTTTACCGAAATTTGGTTACTTAATAACTTTTTATTTTTCAAATGTTAAAATGTTCATTACATTTGAATGTTCATTGACAATGAACGATTTTAAATATTGAACAAAATGTATAAGGATAATGATTATATATACGAGGCAATTGCTTCATTAGAAGATTCTTCTAAGCTTGCTATAGAGTTTTATAGTAATCGTGGAGAATACGATGGTATTGTAGATATCGAGGGAGAACAGTTTTATATGTTTGCGAGAAAAGACGCAAGGTTAATTCATGCAAATCTTATTGTCAATGAGATTATAAATCATCCAAATTATAAAACAACTAAAAATTACATTGTTGTTTCAGATTTTATTGCAAACGAATCGAAAGAAGTTTTTAAAAACAACAAAATAAATTATTTAGATACTTCGGGTAACGCTTTTATTTTCTCAAAAAAGCTAAGGGTTTTAATAGAGGGTAGAAAGAAAAGCAAAAATGACATAAATAATTCTAACGCTAAAGTTTTTCAAGAAGCTGGCATTAAATTAATTTATGTATTACTAACCAATCCTGAGGCAAGCAAATGTTCTCTAAGAGAACTAGCGGCTAATTCAGGTATTGCATTGGGGTCTGTAAGTAACATAATGAAAGAATTAGAAGAAGCAGATTTTATCATTAAAACTTCAAAAGAACGTAAGCTTAAAAATAGAGATGAATTACTTCAAAAATGGGTAGCAGCATACAATGAAGTGTTGAAATCAAAACTTTTCCGAAAAGCTTACCACATAAAAAATGCAAATGATTTAGTTATGAACAATTCAATTGCATCGTATCAAATTGGTGGGCAGTTAGCAGCAGCTGAAATAACAAATTATCTTATACCTAAAGATTACGAAATTTATTATTCAGATGATTTATTAGACTTCTCGAAGCAATTCAAATTAATTCCAGATACAAACGGTAACCTTAAAATCTACAATAAATTTTGGGTAGATGAAACAAATGCCAATAACAATCGAATAGTTTCAAAATTATTGATCTATGCAGATTTAATGGGAACTAATAATGATCGTAACCGTGAAACTGCTCAAATAATTCTTAAAAAAGGATTATACAAGTAAAACAAAAAATAACACAATAACCATTCAATGGAAACTCAAGACATCATCTTAGAAGACAATCAATTAATTTGTATTCTAACCGAAAATATTAAGAAGGCAACTTCACAAGAAAAAAACATACAATCCATCATTCGTATGTTAAACGAAGAGTATGGATTCGAAATGGCAGATATGGCACGTGATTTTAACATCGTGTACGTAGAGCCCGACACAGGAAAAAATAAAAAGCAAAAATTAGAAGTGGTTGTTTTCGAAAAAGGAACAGACCATGTACAAGAAAATATCATTCGTATTGCAGTAGTTCAAGACGAAAAAATTAAAGAAAACGACAAAAAGAAAGGCGTAACACTAACCTTAGAAAATGCTTTAGGTGCTGTCGAAAATTGTGAATTTGGCTTATGGACCAATGGGCAAGACATTAAATACTTACAACGTGAGTACGATGTGTTTGATAACGAAAACTTTATCGACTTGGCTGATTTTCCTGGTGAAGGTGAAACCATAGAAGATATGGATCGTGCCGATCGTTCGCACGCACGTAAACCTGCCAACGATTCCTTAATCAAAGTTTTCAAACGTTCGCACGATTACATTTACGGAAACGAAGGCCGCAAAAAAGATGCCTTTTGGCAATTGTTATACCTTATCTTCTGTAAGTTGTATGATGAAAAACGTCGTTTCTTAGCCTACGAATCAGGCGAATCCTACCGTCGTAAATTCTGGGTAGGAGTTAAAGAGCAAAACACAGACGAAGGACGTAAGCAAGTAGCAGAACGTATCAAAAGTATCTTCGAAGAATTAAAACAATCAGGAACTTTCTCGGATGTGTTCGACGGAAACGAAGCCATCGACTTAACAGATAAAGGAGTAGCATTTATTGCTGGAGAATTAGCCAAATACAACTTCTTAGATGCCACTGTCGATGTAAAAGGTATGGCGTACGAAACCATTGTAAGTAACACCTTAAAACAAGAAGCAGGTCAATTCTTTACACCACGTAACATTGTAAAAGCAATGGTAGAAATGTTAGATCCAAGCGAAAATACACGTGTGTTGGATCCTGCGTGTGGATCGGGTGGATTCTTAGTCATGGTATTAGACCACGTACGTAAAAAAATTGCCAAAGATTTATATCCTGAATTAGATGGTGTATTATTGGCAGATAAGTTTAATACGTATGAAGTGAATGAGCGTGTGCGTGAATACGCGGAAACTAATATTTTTGGATTCGATTTTGATCCTGATCTTAAGAAAGCTGCGCGTATGAATATGGTGATGGCGGGTGACGGTCACGCGAATATTTTTCACGTTAACTCATTAGCGTATCCACAATGGGAGCATCCAGAAGAAATTGCTAAAATTAAATCAGCGATCGATACCAGTGTCGAACGTATGCAAGACATTATCGAGAATTACACGTCAGATGCACGTGGTAAGTTCGATATGATTTTTACCAACCCTCCATTTGGAGCCAAAGTAAAAGTAGATGCAGAGATTGCAGAAAAATACTTCTTATCGAAATACTCCGATGCGCCAGAGGTATTATTTATCGAAACCTGCTATAAATTATTAAAACCAGGCGGTAAAATGGCAATAGTATTGCCAGATGGTATTTTGGGGAATCCTAATACGTTGCCTGTGCGCGAGTGGATTTTAGAAAACTTTAAAATCTTAGCTTCTGTCGATTTAGCCGTAGAAGCCTTCTTACCACAAGTTGGTGTACAAGCGTCTTTATTATTTTTAGAAAAGAAAACCGATTTACAACGCAACATTGCGAACGAAGGAAGCGAAGATTACGACGTATTTATGGCAATTGCCGAAAAATTAGGAAAAGATCGCCGTGGAAACCCAATTTATGTACGCGACGAAGACGGAGCCGAAATCTTATTTCCAACTACGACAGAATATGTGGTGAAGGACAAAGAAGAAAACGCCATCGTAAAAGCTCGTACCGAAAAATTAAGAAAGTTAGACGACGATTTACCGATGATTGTGGAAGCCTATTATGAATTTTTAAAATAGCAGATATCTTATGATTCAAAATAAAGTGAAATCTAAACTAATCTTTACTGAAAAGAGATTTAATGCTGGCTATTTTTTAAATGAGGATGCTCTCAACAGTTTTAAGTTAGAAATTAATCCACAAAATTGTATTGCATTATCTGAATTAGCAAATGTCTTTAATCCTCCTATATTCAAAAGACAATTTTGTCAGCCATCAGAAAGAGCTATTAATTATTGCCAAAGTTCTGATGTTACAAATGCTTTAGAAGGAAGTGATGTTTATATAAATAAAAAGCAAGCTGAAAAAGTTGGTTCGGTTGTAAAAAAGAATCAAATTTTAGTGACTGGCTTCGGCACAATTGGAAATACAAGATTAGTAAATGAATTATCAGAAGGGATTAGTTATGCTAATAATGTATGTAGAATAGAAAGTAATGGGAAATTTCCTTACGGCTATCTATATGCGTTTATGACTTCTAAATTTGGAAGATCACAATTAAATAAAAATGCATCTGGTTCTGTGGTTCGATATATTGAGGCCCTAGGTATTAAAAGAACTTTAGTCCCAATCCTACCCGAAGAAAAACAACAACAAATCCATCAATTAATTGTGGACAGCGCCAACCTTCGTGTTGAGGCTAATAAATTGTTGAAAGAAGTTAAAGAAGATTTATTATCACAATTAGGATTTAATCCTTTGACTAATGAAGAATATGAATATTTTGGTAATCACGTTCAGGGGAGAAATGTTTCGTCATTTAAAGTTAGTTCAAAAGAAATATCTTCAGTCAGTATCAATTCTTTTAATTATTCGAGGAGAATAAAAAAATTAGTAGATAAAATTAAGAGCGTTCCATATAAAACAATATCTGATTGTTTAATTGAAGGAGGTTATTTTTCGACTGGTTCTTTTAAGAGATTAGAAATTAATAGTGATAATGGAATAAAACTTATTAATCAATCAGATATTTTTAATTCTAGAAAAATAGGGAAAAATTTATCTAAGAGAGCAGTTGGTAATGTGAAGCTAGTTGAATATGGAGAAGTGCTAATTGCAGGTGTAGGCACTTTAGGTGAAGGTGAAACTTTTTGTCGTACTATTTTTTCTAATGAAGAGCTAGAAAATCAATTAGTTTCGGGTGAGTTTATTAGACTTAAAACAAATGATGAAATACCTTCAGGATATTTATTCGCATGGTTAAATACCGATTATGGTTTTAGATTAATTAGATCAACACAATCTGGTACTAAATTATGTAGGCCAATACCAGAGTTGTTGAAAAACATACCAGTTCCTATTTTATCAAATGAAAAAATGCTAGAAATAGATAGTAATGTAAAAAAAGCTCATACTGATTTATTTTTAGCTTTAAATAAAGAAAACCAAGCAATAAATCTAATCGAAAACGAAATTGATGCATGGCAATAACTAAACAACCAACATACTTCAACCAGCAAGTAAATGCCGGGGAAGAAAAACTACTAAAATTCTTAGAAGTCAATTTACCAGACGATTTCTATCTAATACCAAATATCGAGTTGGTTTCTACCAATCCGCATAACAACCAAACGCAGTATTGGGAGTACGACTTAGTGGTCGTGGCTCCCCATGCCGTGTTCAACATAGAAAACAAAGATTGGCGTGGCCGCATCGAAGGCGACGAAACCAACTGGTACCTAAACGATCATCCGCGTAAAAATCCATTACGTACCAATCGTCAAAAAACCGCAATTCTACACAGTAAATTCAAAGAAGTAGATCCGTATTGGGGACAGGTTAGAGTAATCAATATGCTTACATTGTCATATGACAATGTGTTAGACCGTTACCTAACGCCAGATGACGAAAAATTAACGTTTGATTTAGACAAACGGCTAATCAATTTCTTAACTGATGCATCCGAAGTCAACAAAACAGAAAATGCCATAGCAGATATTCAGCATAAAATTGTTGACTATTTAACAGGGCAACAAAATAAAAAGCGTGTAGAAGAAAAAACACAGATATTTGAATATGAAATTGTAAAGGTTTTAGATCAAACCAATTTCTATACAGAGTATTTAATCAAATACCCTGGGGCTTCTTCTACCTTTCGTGTAGCCAAAGAATTTGCATTACAAGTAGCTGGTTTATCGCCTATGGATTTAAAAAATCGTGAAGATAAAATCAGAAACCAATACAATGCTTTAAAAAATCTAAATGGTAAACCATTTATTTTAAATGTAGATTTCCGTTTCGATCCAGAAAATCATTTATTCTACGAAATTTCTGATTTTTTAGCCGATCGTTCCTTACGAGCAGAAGCAAGAATCAAAACCTTTACCTTCAACGAAAAGGTACAGTTTCTAAAAAACATCATGGTAGCATTACGTTCAGCGCACGAGCAGAACATCTATCACCGCGACATTAGCCCTGATAACATCTATTTAAATTCTGGTTTTGCCTATTTAGCCAACTTTGGTAAATCCTATTTCTTTGAGCACGAAGAAGAAGGTTATACCGTAATGCCAAGTATTACAGAACAAAATGTTACTCCTTACCAACCACTTGAATTAACAGTGGGTGATGTATCGGCGGTTACAGATATTTATGCTTTAGGGGTATTAGCGTACTGGATGTTTTTAGAAAAAGAACCTTTCCAATCGCCATACGAGTTAAATCAATTAGGAGGTCATCTACCAAAGCATTTAATGCCTACAACGATCAATCCGCATTTACCACAATGGATTGATGAGTTCATCACTAAAACCATTCAGACCAATGAAATGGATCGTGAGGCACAAATCGAAAAATTATATGAATTTATCGAAGAAGCCACGAACCTGCATACCAAAGGGTTTAACGGCCATCAAGAACCTGCAACTATACCAATGGTAGTTCCTTTCGACGAGCTAAAAGAAGGGGATGATATAGGCGATTATATCATTTACAAAACATTAGGAAAAGGCGGGTATTCGCGTGTATTTAAAGTAAAGCACAAATTACAAGGCGAATATTCTACCTTAAAGATGTTTAACGAAAGTGTGAATGTCAATTCGGTAATCGATGAGTTTAAAGCATTAGAACAAGTTCATCATCCAAATATCGTGAAGTTCAAATGGAACGGAACAACCTTTTCGGGGCAATTCTATACCTTAATGGAATATTTAGAAGGAGATAATTTAGGCGTGTATTCACGTACAGAAGCTAAATTACCAATTCATCAGGTATATAATGTAGCCAAAGATATCTTATCAGCATTAGTCGAAATGCAAAAAGTGAATCCCCAAATTATACACCGAGATATTAAACCACAGAATATCATTTGGGACAAAGGAGAACGTTTTGTACTAATCGACTTTAATGTGGCTACTGCAATTGACAACAACCAAGATTATGTAGGGACTAATCCATATTTAGCACAAGATTTAATTTACGATGGATACAGAGTAAAATGGGATTTAACCGCCGATTTATTTTCGCTTGGGGTAACTTTATACGAGTTATTGACGAAAAAATACCCATGGACACCAAGTAAGTTACCATTGATTCATGCGCAACCAAAAGATCCAAAAGAATTTGAACCAAATGTTTCAAGAGCTTTTGCAGATTTCATTTTAAAGGCAATTAAAACCAATAAAGAAACACGTTTCCATAATGCAGAGGAAATGTTAGAAGAATTATTGCGCATAGAAAATGATATTTTAGAATTATCGGAAGATACAGGTGAAATGAGCAACCGTGCCCATTTATACCATACACAAATTTCGATTAGTCAATCAAGTAACGGGTTTAATGTGAAGTTGTACAATAAAAACACAACTTATATTGATTTACATGAATCCATTCAAAATGTATTAAGTCGTTTCAAAGTAAACTTAACCAAATACAAATCGTCACTCGATTTAGGGAAACCAATCAAATTGGTCGTAAAAGTAGACGATGAATATATTATAAACGAAGTATTTTGGCAAGGGGGTGCAAAGTCTTTTACCGAAGGTAATGTAGAGCGTATATACCAAGCTTTAATTGATCTATTTGAAAAAAATAAAGAGGAGCTAAAAGTCAAAAAAAATAATACAGAAGGAGTAAATATGGTCGATTACCTAAACTCCTTATACTCGCAATCCAAATACGGAAATTTCGGTACACGTGTCAATCTTAATGGAAATACATTAGATAACGATACCTATACGTCTACAAAACTGGACCGCAAATTAATTCCAGCCATTGTAGATGGAAAATACAAATTAGTCATCATCACAGGGAATGCTGGAGATGGAAAAACTGCATTTGTCAAAAAGATTGAACAAAATGCCAATGTCAAAGAATTAACTCATTTCGAGCACAACAACGGCGCACAGTTTAGAATCAATGGCGTAAAATACGAAAGTAACTACGATGGGTCTCAAGACGAAAAAGGGTTTGAAAACAATGATGTTTTAGACAAATTCTTTAGTCCTTTCGAAAATTTACAGAACTATAACAAAGCTTCGGAAGGAAGGATTATAGCCATCAACGAAGGTCGTTTAGTGGAGTTCTTAACGACATCAGAAAAGCACAAAGGCTTAGCCTATGCGATCGAGAATTATTTCTATGAAGAAGGCTATTCGCAATTACCAGAAGGGGTGTTAGTGATCAATCTAAATTTGCGTTCGGTAGTGGCACAAGATGAAAACGAAGAATCCTTATTCAAAAAACAAATCCGTGCCTTAACCCACAAACAATTATGGACGAAATGTGAAGGGTGTGAGTTTGCTCATCACTGTTTTATCAAGTACAATGTAGATTCATTCAATGATTCTGCCGCTGGTCCAGAGATTATCAATCGTTTAGAATGGTTAATCAGAACAGTTAGTCTAAAAAGAGAGTTGCACATAACCATGCGTGATTTAAGATCTTTCATTGCATTTATCATCACCCGTGATTATGCTTGCGAAGACTTAAAATCAATTCCTCGTCTAACAGAAGAAGACATTGTAAATTATTGGAATTTATATTATTTCAATATTTCGAATCCTAAAATTCAAGACTCTGGAAATAGCGATCGCTTAATTAAACTAATTCGAGAAACAGATATTGGTGAAGTGGCTATTCCTAAATTGGATCGTCAATTATTTTTTAGTCCACATAGGCCAAAAGATTATCTTGTCTTTGGAGAAAGAGAGAACAATCTATTGGATCAATTCAATGAACAAAAAGCACTAAGCCCAGTGCATCTACAAAATGCAGAAACAATTGCTTTAACTAAAGAGAAACATAAAACATTTGCACGCCATCAGTATTTTGAAGGAAACATCAATTTTGATGAAATAAAACAGAAGGAACAAATTCAGTTAAAACCAACATTTTTAAATAGAATTCCATACCAATCTATTTTTGAATTTGTAAAAAGCATTAAGGCTTCCGATAATTTAGAGGAATTGAAAGTTTCGCTTTCAAAAGCCATTTCTATAAACGAAGGAGCGAACAATACCAAGATTGCTGAAAAGTATTTGATTTTATCATCCAATGACATTAAAGATCCTTACGGTAAAGCATTTAAATTATTGCCATTAGAGGATTTTGAGTTAATTGTTTACGATACAAGTCATTTAACAAAATACCTGGAATACGAAACAGATGCATTGATATTTAGACATAAGAAAATGCCGAATATTGCTTTAACCATTTCATTAGATTTATATGAAATGTTATACTTTATTCACAAAGGTTTTAGTCCTTCATTAAATGATATGAAAGGGAAATTCATTGAATTGATAGTATTCAAAAACTTATTAGAAAATCTGAATTACAATGAAGTGGTAGTAACCGCTAACAATAAAGATTTCTTCAAAATAAGTAAATCAGTTGAGAATAAAATTGAAATCAATCCTTTAGTAGTATAGACATGGCAATTAAAATAAATAAAAGCGAAGGGGTTTTCAGAAATGAATTGATTTTAACTTCTGACGCCAAAGTAACCAACATAGATAACACATTGGTGAATCTTTTTATGCTATTAAAACATAATGGGATTCGACCTAAACAACGTGCAGCTAAAAATCAATCATTAGAAGTGGACATAGATAAAATCATGCATTATTTTAAAGCATTGGAAGATCAAGGTCACTTTAAGGGAATTAACGAAAACAGACAAGCAGTTGAAATTTGGATTAGACAAAACCTAGCAAATTTGGTCAATAGAGGAAATTTAGAAAAAGAAAAAATATCATCCTTAAAACCAATTCATTTAGAAAGTTATAGAATTAGAAATGCCAAAAATACACGTGATTATTTCAGTGCAGATCAAGTCTATCTAATGCTTGGACAAAAGCCTGCGATCAAAGAAGAATTAAAAAAGTATTTAGTACAAGGGTGGGATCCGCAAACCAACGAGTTCCTACAAGGGAATAACTTAGATGTGGACAGTTTAGGAATCCTTCATTTAATAAAAAATATTAGTATTGGGATAATTGAAAGTAATACGTCTTTAAATCAAATTAAACCATTATTACCAAAACAGGCAGAGTTATTTTGTGAAGATATCCACCGACTATTGGTGTACAAAGAGATTATACCACGTTCGGTATTAATTGAATACATCAAAACCATAACATCATTTCACTTAGCGTTATATAGTTTTAAAGTAATAAACTACTTACCTAAAATGTTGGATCAAAATTCCATTGAAGTTGATGACGATTGGAAAGTGGTGGTTGATGTTACGGATAATTTTGAAAGTAAAATATCGCAATTTGCAATCAAAGATGCAGAAATCAATTACAATGCACTTTATAATTATATAAAAGCCGGTTTTCAGATTAACACGATTATTAATGCATTCAGTTTAGATAAATCAAAATCATCGAGTTTAGAACAAGCAATAAATAAATTGAATAATGAAAATACATTGGTTGAAGCAACTTTAACAGCCTTCTGGAGTATGTTGAGAAATAACCAAACGGAGGAAGATAATGAGCTATTGGATGATATGGTAAAATACGAAACTACTTCATTTGATAAGTATGTAGAAGCTTTAATGAAAGTGAAAGGACCGTATCAGTTAAAATATTATCCTCAGTTTTTAGATAGTATTTCTCAAAAGAACAACGACCGTGGTTTTTTAGCACAAGGACGAAGCAAGAAACATCCAAGACGTTTTGTGTTAGGTACACGTTTGTTAGAAGCTTTAGTACAAATTCAGGTACTTCATTTAGATAAAGGTAAATTTATTACCAAAAATGTATCGATTGAAGATTTAATGGAAAATCTAAAAAATCGTTACGGTTTAGTAATTAACGGTTTGAATGAAGAGGAATACCGTAATGCAGATGTGAATACAAACTTGGCATTCAAAGAAAATGTAGAAGCCTTTAAATCTAAATTAAGACAAATTGGGTTTTACAACGACATGAGTGATGCCTATATTTTACAAAAGGTTAGACCTAGATACGAACTAAAATAACCAACAACAATGACAACGACTCAAAACTATACATATTATGATTTTATTGTAGACATTATTCTACAACAGTTTCAACATGAATTTGCCGAAGCGAAACCTGGACATTGTATGAAAATTACAGGCTTGGCAGATGAGCAATTATTTATTTTGCTAGATAAAATAAGAACCCACTATCCTAAGTTGGATAGCTTTATTATTAATGATGCCGAAGTGGGGGATAAATACATTTCTGCAACTAAATTAATTGAGTTAAGAAACAATCAATCCAAGCCAATTTTAATTTTAATTCCTTCAAATTCAAGAACAGCTGCGGAAGATTCTTATGGTAATGCAACCTTCAAAGATTTACAACTAGAAAATATAGATCGTATTCTAGTAGATCAATTATTCAAAAAAATACCAGAAGAAAAGAAGAGAAGCATACAAACCATTGTTGAAATATTCAATATCAATAAAAATAATAATCCTGCTTTAGCCAAATATTTAATCTTACTTGAAGAGAATAATTATGATGATAAAGCAATTGGAGAGTATTTATTTTTAATCGGTGGATTACCAGATCATAAATTATTAGAAGATCCTTCAGTTGCGCGTGCAAGATTGATTTTAAACCAAAAGAGTCTTAATATTTTAGCTTCTTTTTATAAGTCAATCTACGAACGTGTGGATAGTTTAGAAATCGAAAAAGATTCCATTCAAAAAGAGTTAATCCAATTCTTTAGAGAAGAAAAAAATATTGCCAATAAATCAGATATTGTTGAAACCATTTTCAATAAATATCAAAATTTATGCTTTGGAAATTGGAAAATTCCTAATCTAAATTTTGACAATCTTAATCTGGAAGTAACAAATATCTCATCTCCTAATTTTGTAATGGAAGATGGCGTAAAGGTTTTAAAAGCCAATGAAGGGACAAATGTTAAAGTAAAAGTACAATTTACAACTACGCCTCCTCCAAACCAAGTGGAAAGTTTACATGGTTTTAGAATCGTGCTAATGGAAGCAGATGGTGGGGCTGGTCAAGAAATTACAACGTTAAGAAAATTAAAAAACTCGAAAGCAGCATCTGTTTTTCGCTCGGCTGATATCGAAATTAATTCCAATACAACAGAAGAAATGACATATTTCTTCAAAGTATATGCAGAAGATGAACACGGAAATATTCTAAATGCTAACGACGATTTTGCAAGTGATGCCATACAAAAAGCTTGGGAAGAACAAGGGAAAACCCCAGAGGCTAAAGCTGATCTAAACTTTAAATTAAAGTCTGATTCAGAAGATTTTTATTTTGCAATTGATGAAGCTGAAGAGGATTTAAAAAATATCCGTAAGGATAAATTAAATAACGTTACGCAAGCACATTTTAAATTCAATTTAGATAATTTAAAAAATGGAATTGAAGCCGATTTTCCTATTCCTGCAGAAAGTTCTAATAGCTGGTTAAACGATGAAAAACCAAAATTAAATTCAACTTTTTATATTAATTATGGGATAAAGTTTAATTACCAAATCATTATATCTTCTAAATTAAGATATCTAGAAAACGAATTATTAAAACAAGAAGGCAATTTTGGACATTTATACGCAAAATTGAATCCTAATTTCAGTGCGCTTAATTTCGATGGATGTGAGTTTAGATTATCGCCTTTAAATGAAGTCGTACCTAAAAAAATTAAAGAGGCACGTAGTAAGTTGTTTAAAGAGATAAAAGAGTCAAACGAAACGGAAAATGGTATTGTTGAAACAGTAAATTTAGTCGAATTAAAAGAAGAGATCAAAACATACTTAGAGGCTTACAATAAATGGATTAAAGATTTAAATAACAAAATTAATAAATCGATTGAACAAGAAGATAAGAAACAATTAAAATCCTTATATGCGGATATTCAATTTTTAGATTTAATAAAAGTAAAAACGCTATTACCAACAAAAGAATCTATTGAAATTCTATTATTATCGCCATTACATCCGTTAAGATTAAGTTGGATGTTAGAGTTAATCGAGCGTTTTGAATTTTGGTACAAAGAAACACTGATCTATAAAGATCATGACAAAGAGTGGTCTGCGTTGCAAAATTTGTTCTTAGGCGATTTAATCCCTTCGAATAATCCATTCGTTTTTGCTGATCCTAAATCATTTGACAATTACGAATATTTAGGTGAAATTGCTTTGGGATGGGGAATTTATGTTAATGAGGCAAATAAAGGCAAAGACGATTCATTAGCGCCTAAAACATACCAAATCAAACAGTATGTAGCGAATTTGTTAAACATACCAAACGGGAATGAAGTAGATACAAACGTAAGTAAAAGTTTAATCATTAAACACCTTAAAAATTACTTACAACAGCATCCTTATGTTGATAAATTAGTATTAAACTTATTTAATGTGGGAGATGCTAATAAGTTTGCGGACGCGTTTATAGATATTATCAAGATTAAAGAATACGTTGATATTAAATTTGAGGTCAGATTATTCGTAGCGAAAAATAATATCATTGAACCTGGTGATGCGTTAAAAGATTTGATTAACCCTGAAAGAAACGTATCTGAAGAGGCTGAAGCTTTCTCACAAGCATCAATCAATCGTTTGTTTCCTAAACTTAGATTTTCAATCAATAACATTGAAGATTTCTTAGCCAATCCAAGTGTTTTTAATGCACATGTAAGTTTTATTGTAAATCCTTTTTCACCTAAAATTACACTTACAAAACCTGTATTTAAAACTAAAAATGAGTTTTTAAATGGGTTGATTTTTCAATCGAATACCGATGGTAGTTTCGATGAAATATCGAATGAGTTTAAATGGGTAAACTATCAAAACATAGCCAAAGAAAAAGAGAAAGTAGTTAATACCACATTTGCGAATATTCAAGAGAATATTGCAGCAACTTTAGCAGCGCATCAAACCGATGCCATTCCTGCTATTGAATTAAATCTTTCCAATAGAGACAATGTGCTTTTAAGCAATTTGCATGAATTTTCGGATTGGGTTATTACATTTGATAAGTTCTTAGGGCCTCAAATTTTTGATCAACCGTCAGAAGATAACAAGATCCCTTTCTTACTTGATTATATTCCTGGGGAAGAAGTCTCGGGTATTTCGTCTTATCTGACAACAAAACCGAATGAAGAAATTTATAGTTTAATCGCACCTCATTTTGAAAAATTTAATGTAGATATTGAAAAGGAAGAAGATAAAATTTCTATACAAAATATCCTTGAAGATGTTCGTGCGTTAAGCGGTTCTTTAATTTTACAATTGAATTCGTCTAAGAATAGAGCATTTGAAGTAATCGGGTCTGCATTCTCTAAACGTGTCTTAGATAAAAAGCATTTGTTGAAAAACGCATTTATTATTCCTATTGATTTACACCAAAACCTATTCAATGAATTAGAGACTAATTCTAAAAGTAGAGCGGATAATTTATTCATTAGAATAGATCCTAAATCAAGAGAAATTAATTGTTCAGTTTTAGAAATCAAGTGCCGTACTTATTTAAATGTACAAGAAAGAGAGGATTTAAAACTGAAAATGTTGGAGCAAATTGACAATACAATTTTTGCTTTAAAATCACATTTTGACCCAAATAATTTTAAAACAAAAGATCGTTTAGATCGTGAGATAAAAAACAAAGAATTTAAAAATCTTCTAGAGTTTTACATCGAAAGAGCTTTTCGATACAATACCTTAGAAGAGAATTCATACAGAGCTTATTTAGATTTTATTCAAACGCTTGATAGTGGATTTACAATTAAATTCAATAGGCTTGGGTTTATTTTTGATTTTTCTTTTGATCAAAAGCATTTAAAACAAGTTTTTGATGACAATACTACCATTTTTACGTTTGGTGAAGGGTTAATTAAAGATATTTTAGATCCTAATTCTGATTTGAATACATTAAGATTAGAAGATTCTAAATTAAAAGAAGAATTAATTAAATCGTTAGATTATAACGATAAATTAAAACAATTCGTTGGGAAATACAAGGCGAAACTTAAGGCGAAAGAAAACGATACTCAAGAAGAGGTAGAGATTGCGCAGGAAGGTAAAGATAACAAAGAAATAGATATTCCTACAACTACAGAAACTCCTACTAGCTCTAATCCTGAACCAATTGTTCAGATAGAAACTACTGAGAAAGAATTGGTTGACGAGGGAGCTGCTACAGCAGCACAAAATGTAGCTGAGGAACAAGTTGAATATGCTATTCCTAAATACGATATTTTAATTGGAAAATCATCAGATTCTTCTCAATATGGTATGTTAGGGACTTCAATTCATAATAAAAAAATTGCTATTGATTTATCTGAAACTAATACCTTCAGTTTATTTGGAGTGCAAGGTGGTGGTAAAAGTTATACCATCGGAACATTATCTGAAATGGTATTAAAACAAGTAAATAATATCAATAAATTAACTCATCCATTAGCTGGAGTAATTTTCCATTACAGTGAAAGCATGGATTATGAGCCTGAGTTTACTTCAATGATTTATCCTAATGATGTAGAACGTGAAACAGCGATTTTAAAAGAAAGATATGGGGCTGAACCTAATAACATTGAAGATGTTATTCTTTTAACGCCATTTGATAAAGTGGAAGAACGTAGAACTGAATTTCCTTCAATAGAAGTAAGACCTATTGGATTTAATTCGAAAGAACTAAATGTACAAGATTGGATGTTTTTATTAGGGGCAATTGGGAATGAATCTTCTTACATCAAGCAGTTAAAAGCGATTATGAAAGAAATGCGTCGTAACATTACGCTTGAAGGACTAAAGCAAAGTGTTGAGGATTCGTTATTATTATCAAACGCTCAGAAAGCTTTAGCAAGACAACGTCTATCTTTTGCACAAGAATACATCAACGATGAGTTTTTCTTAAAAGATGCCATTAAACCAGGTCGTTTGGTAATTGTAGATCTTAGAGATGAATTTATTGAAAAGGATGAAGCTTTAGGTTTATTCGTCATCATGTTAAATATTTTCTCTGGTGTAAAAAAAATTGATGGACATTCATTTAATAAGTTCATTGTTTTTGATGAAGCGCATAAGTACATGGACAATAAAGATTTAACTAATAACATTGTAACTGCTATTCGTGAAATGCGTCATAAAGGAGTAAGTATTATGATTGCGAGTCAGGATCCACCAAGTTTACCTAATGAAATAATTGAGTTAAGTTCGGTTGTCTTAGTACATAAATTCAATTCACCGCAGTGGTTAAAACATATTCAAAAATCGATTACACAATTAAGTGCTTTAACGCCTAATGATATGAGTATGCTAAAACCTGGGGAAGGTTTCTTATGGGCTTCAAAAGCTACAGAAAATGCAATAACAAATCAGCCTCAAAAAATTAGTACACGACCAAGGTTTTCTAAACACGGTGGGGCTACATTAAAAGCAGATAGATAAATGGAATATATCACCTATTCACACATAGGAAAAAGAAAAAGTAATGAAGATGCAGTTCTTGTAAAAGAGCTGCATCCAAATTCCTTATTCGCTATAATTGCGGATGGCATGGGTGGTTATGAATATGGAGAACAAGCAGCAGAACTGATAATTGAAAACTTGCTCACATATTTTAGTGCATTAAATAATAATTCTTATTCTAAAAATGATATTGAGAATGCCATTAAAAAAGCAAATTTAGCAGTAAAACATTTCAATGATAAAATGGCTATTAAATCTGGTGCAACAATGACTGGTGTAATCATAAACAATGAAATAACAAAAATATTTTGGATAGGAGATGTTCAAGTTGATTTATTTAAAGGGAATGATTTAGTGTATAAGACAGATCCTCATACTTTAATACAAGATTTGAAAAAACAATTAGAAGTAGTCCCTATTGAAATGATTCAAAAATATAATCATATCGTAACGAGAAGTATTTCAGGTAAACGTGAGATTATTGATTTCGGATATCAAGAATTCAAAAATACTGATTTTGATACGTTGATTATTTCAAGCGATGGGGTACATAATTGCATCAACACTTCTCAGTTATTAGAGATAGAATTAACAGAAATTAATAATTACTTATCGCTAAATGCGACGGATAATAATTCGTATATCAGAATAAATTTATAATTTTGATATAGAATCAAACAATTCTAATCATAGTTTAAAACTTTCGTAATAAGGTGCTCACGACAATTCAAAAAAGCGAACATCCCTATTTATAAAGCATACGAAGTAAAAGAGGCTAACCCTCTTTCTCCGCTGATTTATAAAAGATAACTTATTCAAAAGTCATCAAAAAAGCACAAAACCTATGATTCTCAATGAATTATAGGTTTTTCCTTTTTTAGGGGTATCGCATTCTGTTCAAAAGTGCACCTAAAAAGGGATCAATCCTAAAAGTTGTGTTTATGCATAAAGTTTGGTTAGTCTGTATAAAAAGAAATCAATAATTTATTTTGAAAGAATGCGACGAGTATTTAATTTTTTTAAAAAACAATACTTATTGTGCTTTATTTAAACATATCATTATATTTGATATAATTATTAACAAAAATACCAAAACACAAATAACTCTTAAAGTATTTGGTTTTGTTAAAAAATCAACCGTGAATTCAAGTTATAAATGCAACATTAGTCAT
>NZ_WMJY01000034.1 GCF_009711055.1 Myroides pelagicus | reverse complement strand
TCATTTAGATGTCTCTTTGCCTCTTTCAGCGCTGTATGACATCCCCTTTGAGGTCTAAAGCCGTGGCTACTTGGATGAAACTCGTGTTCGTAAATATTCGATAATACTTGTGAGATACTTTGCTGTATTACTCTATCAATAACTGTGGGGATTCCTAAAAGTCGAACTTTACCTCCTTCTTTTGGAATTTCTACTCTGCGTATTCCTTGAGGCTTATAATTCCCCTTTTCTAATGAGTATAACAAGCTCTCTTTATGAACTAAGAGCCATTCTAACATCTTTTCAGTTGATAACTTGTCTATTCCATAACTCCCTTTATTTGATTTAACTCGCTTATAAGCTAAATTCAGATTCGAGGGACTTAGGATTTGTTCAAGTAAATCTAGCTGTCCTAATTNGGACTTAGGATTTGTTCAAGTAAATCTAGCTGTCCTAATTGTACTTCCATGAGGTTGTTTTCAGTTATCCCAATAAAAGTCTGCACTGCACTCCTTGATAGCTGTCGGGTTCCGCCCTATCATTCTCTAGGTAGTTATCAATAATCGTTGATATTTTCTGCATTCCGCCCTTCATTAGGTAACATTCATTTACTTCTCACTTAATTAAGTTCAGTCCTTCTGTATTTCGTAAGACTTCTTGGTATTGCCAAGCTTGTTTCCATACATACTATGACCTCTGCTGACTTCTTACAGCAATTGTTATCCGTAGTTCTGTAAAAAAAAACTTCCCTACGTCTGTAAGACCTCCCCAGGTAAGAACAATAACTTTCACCTCATGTACCTGCTATATTTACCCGCGTATCTCTGTACAGTTTTGGACTTCAGTTTGGGTTGCAACCTTATCCGATACTTTAAGCCTTATATAGTTTCTGTTCGTCAGGTCAAGGTTTTGCCGTAAGCTTCCTTCAGATTCCACCTCACGATGGACACCCTTGCTGTTGGCTAACACTTCCCACTGTAAAGGCGTGTTCGGGACTTACACCCTATAGTTATTGCCCATGCTGGGCACACAACCACTATGGACTGAAAGTCCATAGTGTGTTAAAGCAGACTAAAGTCTGCATAGGTGGAGCTTCTTACTCAAGTATGAAGTCACCTCCGTTATCATTTGGTTTGCGATGATGTTCAAGATATTGATTTAGCATTTCATCTGTAATGTTTCCTGTACTCCAACAACCAAAACCTATTGCCTAAAAGTGACGTCCCCAATATCTTTGTTTCAATTCAGGAAATTCTATTTGTAACTTCCTTGAAGTAAGACCCTTGAAAAGTTTGACAATATTACTTATATTTTGGGATGGACGATATTCTATATGAAGGCGAACATGATCTTTCGAGACAACACCTTTTAATATTTGAATATCTTCTGCTTCACAGATTTGAATAATTAGACTACGACAACGAATCTGAACATCACCTTCCAAAACTGGATAACGATATTTGGTCACCCATACTATATGGGCTGTTAGACGAGAGACACTATGACCATTACTACGTTGATATTCCATATATCAAAGGTAAACATTTTTAGAAGCTGAAAGCTAAATGCACTAAAGTGCATAGTTTTAACTACTGTCTGCGACCAATAAAAAAAATAGAATAAGTATCAATCAACGAAAATATTTCCAAAAAAACGCAATATAATTTAACTACCTCACCTTCGTTAAAATAGTATTTCAAAAAACAAGTTTCCTTATATTTGTTCAAAATAATAAATCAGATGAATATAAAATTAATTGCAATAGGCAAAACAGATAGCAAACCTCTTCAAACCTTAATTGAAGAATATACTAAACGCTTATCCTTTTATATAAAATTTGATTTAGAGATTATCCCGGATATCAAAAATGTCAAAAATCTTTCGGAAGCTCAACAAAAACAAAAGGAAGGAGAATTAATCCTATCTAAAATCTCCAATACAGACTACCTGGTACTACTAGATGAAAATGGCAAAGAATTTACAAGTGTTAAATTCTCTGAAGAGTTACAAAAACGAATGAATACTGGGATCAAAACGCTAGTATTTGTAATTGGAGGGCCATATGGTTTCTCTGAAGAAGTGTATAAAAGTGCTAAAGGAAAAATAGCGCTATCGCAAATGACATTTTCGCATCAAATGATTCGCCTTTTTTTTATTGAACAAATCTATAGAGGGTTTACTATTCTAAAAAACGAACCCTACCATCATCAATAGTTATTTTTATATTCTATAACCTTACAATATACCAAAATACGTAGTAGGTTCCTCCTATTTGTTGCCAAACTTGAGTTATAAGTGCAGTATTCCTCCAGTATACTAGCCCAGAACAGTCTTCTTGGCAAGAAAAGGTCAAGCAAAGTGGAGGTATTGTACAAGCATCAGAGGAGCAAACACAATCATCTCAAAAATTAGACTGACAATCGATTGAAAAATTATTAATTTTCACACAGCTTACAAGAATAAAATGCAACTAATTAAGTAGCGCTAAAATCCACAGGTATAGGATAACGCAATACAGCATTTTTCCCATTCAAGTATTTGGGAAAAGTAAACAAATTGGGATCTAATTGAAAGAATAAACTTTTGAAAGCTGTGTGAATCAACTGTACATCAGTATCTGAAACTCCATAGGCTTTCAAGTCGCTAAAAAAGAGACTTTTCTTTTGAGTAGTTGGATTTATAGTCAAAATCATGACTAAAGGCGTGTTCTTTTTAAAAGATATTTGCCTTTCTATTCTCTGCTCAGTTAACCTTAAAAGAAAAGCTACACTCTGTGCCAAATCAATAGATTCAAACAAGTCTTCTCCTGTATCTAAACAGCCTGAATTTTTACTAATCACTTTACCACTAGCATCATAACAAGACAGAACACTTTTACTATTACCTATCTCGTAATAACTCATCCAGCCATTTTCGAGATATGTGCTAGTCTGAATTGTAAACAAGCTATTCTTATTATACCCATTAGTATAGACACTTTTTGAACTCACATTCGTGCGATTTTCAGAACCATCTAATTCCTTAGAATAGACAAGTCTTTGCACAACAAATTTATCCGAAGATTTCTTTGTCCTATAAACCACCTTATTTGTCCAAAGCTCTTTATCAGAGACGGGGATTAGTGCTTGATAGTATTTCGTTACCACCGTATCTTTATTAATTTCCCTTAGTGTACTCATAATTTCGCTTCCACTAAAATCTCTAGCATACTCCATATAGATTTGTGCAGCTTTTCCACTTTGTGCATAAATCCCTTCTCCCACTAATACCGTCGAAAAAATAATAATCAGCCTATAAATACTCATACTTTTACTACTGCTAACTCCTAACAATATAACGCTCTTCCAATCCAATTATTACAAGTTAGTTGGTACTATTTTGTTAAACCAAATAGTATCATTATTTCATTAAAAATTAACCTATACAACTTCAAAAATTATAATAAACAATGAAAACAAAAAGTTAAAAAAACTAATTATCCACGAACTAATACACTAAATCTTGTTTTCTAAATTGGTTACTAATCTCCTTCTCTTCTAAAAGAACGCGTATCTGAAGATAGGTTTCAAACGATAAGTCTTTATTAAAACCTAATTGAATACTATCGCGTTGTACTATAGATTGAAGTAATTGCTCACGATCAACCTTATTCCCTTCAAATATGAAATCGTTAGCACCTTGAACATAAACAACATTTTCTAACGCAGTTGGGCCTGTAAAGTCAAAATCCAGCTCTTTAAAAGGAAACCATGCTCTATTTTTATGCAGAGAATCCACGTAAATATAAAAAACACCTTTCTCATCTCGATGCATATTATCTTCTTCGTACTTGTGGTCTTTTACTTTTTTAACCATCTTCGCCACATCCAATAAATTCAACTCACGCTCCACTGCAAACAAGTAATTTGTTCCCGCTATGCGATTCGTCTCATTCAAATGTGGTGTTTTCCCATCCTCTTCATATTCAATATAGACATAAGAGTGATCATCTACACCCTCTAATACTGTGTGAGATGCTCTAGTAAGTAACATCTGTTTTCTATTGCAACTTCCTAAAATGAAAAACAAAGGAAGTAAGAACAATACTATCTTTTTCATAATGCTAATTGTTTTAATATTTTTCTGGTTTCTACAGCTTCTTTTACATCGTGAACTCTCAATATTTTTGCACCTTTCTGTAGTGCTATCGTGTTGAGAACTGTTGTCCCGTTTAGTGCTTCCTGAGCTGTAGCATCGATTAATTTATAAATCATTGACTTTCTAGAAATCCCAACTAAAATAGGAATTTCAAAAACATTGAACAACTCCAATTTTGCCATTAGATCATAATTCTGCTCTAATGTTTTAGCAAAACCAAATCCTGGGTCAATTATCACATCGTTGATTTTTGCTTCACGCGCCAATGCAATGCGTTCTGAGAAGTACTGCAACACCTCTTTGACAAGGTCATTATATGTTGTCATCATTTGCATCGTTTGTGGATTCCCTCTCATGTGCATCATAATATAAGGCACTTTTAATTCACCAACTGTTGAAATCATCTTCTCGTCCAACATACCTCCAGCAATATCGTTAATCATTGCGGCTCCTGCCAGGATACTTTCTTTAGCAACTGATGCTCTGAAGGTGTCAATAGAAAGTAATACGTCTGGAAATTCCTTTAACAATAAGTCGATTGTTGGCACTAATCGATTTATTTCTTCAGTTTCTGATACAAATTCAGCACTTGGTTTGCTCGAATAAGCACCTAGATCGATAAAGTCTGCACCTTGTTCAAGCATCTTTTCAGCTTGGTCGAGAATAGTCTTATCTGTCTTATACCTACCACCATCATAAAACGAATTAGGTGTCACATTGAGAATTCCCATTACTTTAGGTTCGGATAAATCGATTAATTCACCTTTACAATTGATTGTCATTGTGCGTTAAAAATAACTTTTTAATATCTTTATTTACTTATTACTCCTAAATTATAACTATAGGCTTTTAAAGAGGCGCTATAATTAGTATTTTTGGACAAATATTACACAAATATAATTCAAATGAATACTACTTCTATACAATTCGACCAAGTAATTACGCAATGTCGAGATTTATATATCAAAAAAATGAAAGATTATGGGTGTGCTTGGCGAATTATGCGTCTTCCTTCCTTAACCGATCAAATTTTCATTAAGGCACAACGCATCAGAAGTATTCAAGAAAACGACGTCAGAAAGGTTGACGAAGGAGAAGTTCCTGAGTTTATCGGTATCATCAATTACTGTATCATGGCACTTATTAACTTAGATAAAGGAGCAGTCAACCTACCTGATTTATCAGAGCAAGAAGCAATCAAACTCTACGACGAACAAGTGGCTGTATGCAAATCTTTAATGGAAAACAAAAACCACGACTATGGTGAAGCTTGGAGAGATATGCGTGTTAGCTCCCTAACAGACTTAATACTTCAAAAATTGCTACGCGTTAAGTCAATCGAAAACAACAAAGGAAAAACAATTGTATCTGAAGGAATTGATGCTAATTATCAAGATATGTTAAACTATTCTGTATTTGCATTAATTCACTTAAACATTATTGATTCTAACTAATTTACTCTTACGACGAAATACTATGAAAATACTAACACAATTATCTCGCATATTCGTAGGGATTTTATTTATCCTTTCAGGATTAATTAAGCTAAATGACCCTACAGGTTTTTCATTCAAACTAGAAGAATACTTCTCTACAGAGGTACTTAATCTCCCTTTTTTGATTCCTTATGCGTTAGCCATAGCTGTAATTGTGGTCATAGCTGAAGTTTTACTTGGAGTAGCCTTGTTAATTGGATACATGCGTAAATTTACTTTAAGAGCACTATTAGTAATGATTGTATTCTTCACCTTTCTAACCTTCTATTCAGCCTTTTTTAATAAAGTAACTGACTGTGGATGTTTTGGTGATGCAATACCACTAACACCATGGGGTTCATTTACGAAAGATGTTGTTCTTTTGATTTTTATTTTAATCCTTCTAAAAGGACAACAATACATCACTCCACTATTCAAAGCGAACAAGAGTAATTGGATAATGCTTACTTCACTTGTTTTGTGTTCATTTATAGGGTATTGGGTACTAAACCACTTACCAATAAAAGATTTCAGAACCTATAAAAAAGGTACAAATATCCTCAAAGGTATGGAAATACCAGAAGGAGCACCACGTGCAAAATACGAAATGAACTTTTATTATGAAGTTGAGGGAGAAGAAAAGAAATTTACCGACAAAGAGCTAGGACAAATACCTAAGGGAGCTAAATTTATTCGAAGAGAAGATTTTCAGATTTCAGCAGGATATATTCCACCTATCCACGATTTTACCATGGATAAAGATGGTATCGACCACACTGTCGATCTAATGGCGGAACCAAAATTAGTACTTATCATTAGTTATGATTTAGACAAAGCAAGTACTGAAGGGTTAAGTCAAATGAAAGACTTTGCCAATAGTGCAATTGTCAATAACTACAAAGTGATAGGAATGACAGCTTCAAGTCAAGAAAAGATTGACCAAACAATCGAAACATACGAATTGCCATTTGATTATTACACTTGTGACGGAACCACATTAAAAACAATAGAACGCGCAAATCCAAGTATCGTAATCATCGAAAATGGAGTAATCGTAGACAAAAAACACTGGAAAGATCGTGCTAAAGCACAATTAAAAAACAAATAACCCTTGATCAATTATCTCTTAAAAAAAACAATTTATGCCTTTGCTACTCTATTTGGAGTAGTAACGGTTGTTTTTTTCTTATTCAATATATTACCAGGTGATCCTGCACGCATGATGCTTGATCAAAATGAAAACCCAGAACAACTACTAGCTGTCAAAAAGAAATATGGCTTTGACAAATCTCTAAGTAAACAATACTTGCTCTACTTAAACGATTTATCACCCCTATCTCTACACAGTAATCACACAGAAGACTTTAGCTACGACAAGGGACAATATACAGGAGTTAACTTATTAACCATAAACAAAACTACCCTTAAATTCAAACTTCCTTACCTAAGAGAAAGTTTTCAAAAAAGTGGAAAAAAAGTTAGCAGTATTATTTATGAAACATTACCCAATACTGTCGTACTTGCTGTATTGGCTATTGGTTTAGCTTTTTTTATCGGTGTACTATTAGGTATTGTATCTGCTCTATTTCACAATACGTGGATAGATCGATTTATTGCAGTAGTTAGTACATTTGGAATGAGTTTACCCTCTTTTTTTAGTGCGATTCTATTTGCTTGGATATTTGGTTTTATACTACACCAATACACTGGTTTACCAATGATAGGGAGTCTCTATGAGATAGATGATTTTGGAGAAGGAAAAAGGTTAGTTTTAAAAAACTGCATTCTCCCAGCCATTGTATTAGGAATTAGACCCTTAGCTGTAGTAATTCAATTAATGAGAAATTCTCTTTTAGAAACATTAAGTCAGGACTATATACGCACAGCTAGAGCTAAAGGCTTATCAAATACCACAATGATTAGAAAACACGCATTAAAAAACTCCCTTGCACCAGTAGTTACAGCGCTATCAGGGTGGTTTGCATCAATGTTAGCAGGAGCTGTTTTTGTAGAATACATTTTTGGCTGGAATGGATTAGGAAAAGAAATAGTACAAGCACTAAACACACTAGACCTACCAGTAATCATGGGAGCTGTTTTAATCATTGCATCTTCTTTCGTAATTATCACAATTTTAGTAGATTTGATATACGCATATTTAGACCCAAGAATAAAATTGAATTAATAAATTATAACTAGCACATATGAAGAAAATACTTTTCACAATAGCCTTAGTAGCCATAACAATAGCTTCTTGTAAGCAAACACCAAGACAAGAAACAACAGATTCAAAAACCACAGAAACTGAGAATCCAGTAGTTGTAAAAGACACTACTAAATTTGCTGAGCGAGCCCTATCACAAGATTTTCTAAACGAGGAAGGAAATACACTTACACTAGAACAAATCTTAGCAAAATACAAAGGAAAAACAATACTAATCGACGTATGGGCAGCATGGTGTCCTGATTGCATCAAAGCATTACCAGGAATAAAAGCAATAAAAGAAGCTAATCCAGAAACAGTTTTTGTCAACTTATCACTAGATAAAACAGAAGATTCTTGGAAAGAAGCCTTAACAAAATACAACGTTGAAGGAGAGAATTATTTCTCTAAAGAAGGAGAAGGTATGAAAGGAGATTTTGGAAAATCCCTAGACTTAAACTGGATACCGCGATATATTGTAGTAGACAAGGAAAGTAATATTGCCTTATACAATGCTACAGAAAAGAACTTCGAAGAAATTAAAAAACTATTAAAAAAATTACAGGAATAATGAGACATACTATCGTTGCAGGAAACTGGAAAATGCACAAAACTTATCAAGAAACACATAAGCTTCTAGATGAGTTAATCGAAAAATTGCCAACTGGAAAAGAAGTAGAAGTTATCGTAGCTCCTGCTTTCACAAATTTAGGTAGTGCAGTTGCACATCTAGACGGCACTAACATTCAAGTAGCCGCTCAGAATATGCACCAAGCAGAAGGAGGGGCTTTTACAGGAGAAGTATCTGCTCAAATGCTAAAAAGTGTAAATGTGGAGACCGTAATCATTGGTCACTCCGAGAGAAGACACTACTTTCATGAAACAGATGCGATACTAGCTGACAAAGTCAATACTGCCCTTCGTCATGATATGCGCGTAATCTTCTGTATTGGAGAAGAGCTTAAAGATAGAGAAAATAAACAGTTCTTAAACGTTATCTTTAATCAATTGACAGACGGATTATTTCACTTAACTAAAGAACAATGGGCAAATATTGTAATTGCCTATGAACCGGTATGGGCAATAGGTACTGGTATGACAGCTACCCCAGAGCAAGTACAAGAAATGCATGCTTTTATCCGTAGAGAAATCGAAAGAAAATACGATTTAAATGTAGCCAATAGTACGTCAATTCTGTATGGAGGTAGCGTAAAACCAAGCAACGCACAAGAGTTGTTTGCAAATCCAGATGTAGATGGTGGCTTAATTGGTGGAGCAGCCTTAATAGCTGATGACTTTGCAGCTATCGTCAATGCGGCTGAATAATCAAAAAAAGACTTATTTATAAAAGTCTATAAGCACAAAAAAAAGCGTATAATCTATTTAAAGTTTATACGCTTTTTTTATCTCTAAATTATACTATCTAACATTCTGTTTAATATAAACCTGTGTGGCACCTAGACCATATTTCTGATAGTTAGCATCTTCTGCTACTACCTCAACATAACGACTAAACAAATACTCCAATTCCGCTTTAAGTATTCCCTCACCTACTCCGTGAATAAACACAATACGTGGAATACGATTTGCAATTGCAAACTCTAATTGCCCTCGTGCCGTATCAAGTTGAAGAGTCAGCATATCATACTTTTCCATACGAGCATAATCCTTGGTCAACTTCTCTATATGCAAATCAACCTCAAGAATAAACTCGTCCTTTCTCGACTTTTTCTCTTTGACAAAAGAGCGTTTTTTAGGTTCTACTTTATCTTGTAATGCATTGTGAATACTTCCAACTGTACTAGCGGATTTAAACTCCTGATCAGCGTGATTACTAACTTTTAGAAGCTCATTTGACTTATACATCAATACAAATCCATCTTTAGTCTCTATAGTAACAATGTCATTGACTATATCAACTACTATACCTTCCTCATCTTCGTCAAGAACATGTACATAATCTCCTTTACTCAACATCTTTCTTATCTTCTTTTTCTAATTTCAACAAATCCTTTTTTATACCAGTATTAAACTCTCTTTCTGCCGGAGATTCTTGTACTGTATTACTACTTACCTTACTAGATAATCTAGCCATAGCAGCAAAAAACAGAACTACAGCAATTATTTGAATCCAAACATTAGTCTCGGCCTTTGTCTGCTCCCACAAGCCCCAAAATACTGCAAGCAAAGTGAGTATATTCAATACTATTCTAATAGTCTTACTCTTCAACATACCTTAAGGTGCTAAACGTTCAATTCTCCAATCTAACTGATCCTCCGTCAATGTATAACGGATACGATCGTGCAAACGATTAGGTCGTCCTTGCCAAAACTCTATAGAAATAGGTTGAACTACAAAACCTCCCCAATACTCAGGTCTTTTAACCTCTTCAGTTTCTGCTAGTTTTTCTAAACGATACATTTCCCTCTCCAAAATCTCATGTGAATCAATCACCGAACTTTGCTCAGAGACAATAGCTCCAATACGACTCCCTAAAGGTCTTGAGTCAAAATAATTATCAGACTGCACAGTCGTTGTCTTAGATGCTAAACCTTTTATAATCACTTGACGTTCTAAGGTAGGCCAAAAAAAAGACAAACAAATATGAGGATTCGCTAATATAGCACGTCCCTTTTCTGAATTATAATTAGTATAAAAAACAAAACCGTTTTCATCATATGATTTTAACAACACAACACGCGATTTAGGAAAACCATCAAGTCCAATGGTAGAAACCGTCATAGCATTTACTTCCTCTACTCCACCGAAGTCTTCCACTTCACAAAACCATTTACGAAACTGCATAAAAGGATTTTCATCAATAGTATTTTCTAATAGAACATTCTTTTCATATGATTTTCTATAATCTTTTAAATCATTCATCATGTAAAATATTAAAAGTTAAAAATAGCCCCATCATCAGCATTGAGAATAGTACCTGAAAAAACAGTCTCTGCTTCTTTCTTAAACAGAGTAATATCATTATAACGTGTAGAATAGTGTCCTAACACAAGCGTCCCTACATTAGCCAACTTAGCAATCTTAGCTGCTTGTTTAGCTGTACAATGTTTAGTACGCTGAGTATTGTGTTCTTCAGAATCTAAAAAAGTACTTTCGTGATAGAGTACATTGACATCTTTAATAATAGGAATAATAGCCTCCGAATAATAAGTATCCGAACAAAAGGCATAGCGCTCCGTTGGTTCGGGATCATAAGTAATATCCTTATTTTCAATCACTGTACCATCATCTAACGTAACATTACCACCTCTTTTAATCTTTTGGTAATAACAGCGATCTATACCTAAGTCTTCTATAGCACCTATACGAAGACGGCGCTCTCCATGTTTCGTTTCAAACAAATAACCATTAGTATAAACTCTATGATCTAAAGGGATAGTACGCACAATTACTTTATCATCTTCAAAAACTATTTCACTCTCTTTACTTGTCAACTCATGAAAGTATAACTTATAAGAAGTAAACGAATTAGACAAACGCAGCTGTAGCAAGATTACTTCCTTAATACCTTTAGGACCATAGACATGAAGATCAGCCTGCCTATTAAGTAGCATAAAAGTCGATATAAGGCCAATCAAGCCATAAAAATGATCTCCATGAAGGTGTGATATAAAAATATGATTAATACGCTGAAATTTAAGCTTTCTACGTCTCAATTGCACTTGTGTACCTTCTCCAGCATCAATTAAAAACATATGTCCGTTCATCTCTAATACTTGAGATGTTGGGTTCGTTATTGTTCTAGGTGTTGCTGCATAACAACCTAATATAGTAAGTTTCAATATGGTATATTTTTTCTATTTGAGGTTGTAATTTACAAAAAATAGCGAGTTGATGACAAAAGAAAAGGCTTAATTCCTTAAGCCTTTTCTATATTCTATCTAAAATCCTAAATCTCTTTGGATTTCATCCATTTCTATTAAATCATGAGCCTCTAACAGCGTAGGAACTATTATCATATCTCCATCAAACTCATTAAAGTCAATAGATTCAACAACAATCACAAAAGATCTATTAGCCTCTTCAATATGCTTTACTGCTAAATTTTCAAACTGCTCAATATCCTCTTCTGTAACCACAAAACTAGCTGTAATTAAATCAATCACTAGATTAGCTCCTACTAAATTACTTTCATATTGCTGTTCCAATTTCTCGACAAACTCACTTAGCGTTGCTTCGTTACTGGTAATAATAAGTGTATGCCCTTTTTCTTTTACTTTCATTGTATACGCTTTTATTTGATTAAGCGAATATAAAACGAATATACATACAATCATATATTCTTATAAAAATATCTTGTCTAACGGATGAAACATTGACGTAACAATACATCAACTCACCTCATTAGATTATTTCTAAACTTAGTAATCTAATTTAACCATAATCACTAGTTCACAATTGAAAAAAGGTATTCTTTCCTAGAAAGAATACCTTTTAACTATTAAAATGACTAACTAAAAAAATAGATAACCACACTTAACTTTATTTTATTTTAGATGCTAACAAGTAAATAACAGCCATACGAACTGCCACTCCATTTTCTACTTGATCCAAGATCACCGACTGCTGTGAATCAGCTACATCTGATGTAATCTCCACTCCTCTATTAATAGGCCCTGGGTGCATTACAACAATTTCTTTATCTAGGGAATCTAAAAGCTCTTTCGTCAAACCAAACTGTTGAGAATACTCTCTAGTATTAGGAAAGTAACTAAAATCTAAACGTTCATTTTGAACGCGAAGCATATTAGCAACATCACACCATTCTAAAGCTTTTCTCAGATTAGATTCCACTTTAACACCTAAGCTTTCAATATACCTTGGGATTAATGTTTTCGGACCGCAAACTCTAACCTCAGCACCTTGCATTTGCAGTGCGTAAATATTAGACAACGCTACTCTTGAATGTAGAATATCACCTACAATAACAACTTTTTTACCTCCTACATCACCTAATTTTTCACGAATAGAGAAACTATCCAACAAAGCCTGAGTAGGGTGTTCATGTGCTCCATCTCCAGCATTTACGATACTTGCATTTACATTTTTCGATAAAAAATAAGCCGCACCTGGATTATTATGACGCATAACTACCATATCTACCTTCATTGCGAGAATATTATTCACCGTATCAATTAAAGTCTCTCCTTTCTTCACAGAAGACTGAGCCGCAGAAAAACTAATTACATCAGCTGACAGACGCTTTTGTGCCAATTCAAAAGATAACTTGGTACGTGTACTATTCTCAAAGAAAACATTAGCAATGGTAATATCTCTAAGAGATGGCACTTTCTTAATAGGACGATTAATAACCTCCTTGAAATGATCCGCTGTTTCAAAGATTAAATCAATATCGTCTTTAGTAATATACTTTATTCCTAGTAGGTGATTTACACTTAATTCTTTCATTTCTTAAGTCAGTAAATTTAATAATTAGATGTTAGAATTTTGTTGGATATAGACACTATCCGCTGTACCGTCTTCTGACCAATGTACACGAACAGACTCTTCATTAAAGGCATCAACTTGACGACCTCTATAGTCAGGCTGAATTGGTAAATGACGACTAAAACGTCTATCAATCAGCACAAGTAATTCAACCTCTGCCGGACGACCAAATGACTGTATAGCAGTCAAAGCCGAGCGAATACTGCGTCCAGTAAACAATACATCATCTATAAATACGACTTTTTTATCCTCAACTAAAAAGTCAATTTGCGTTTTATTCGCTTCAAGTGGTTTTTGATTTCTTCTAAAATCATCGCGAAAGAAAGTAATATCCAAAAAGCCTAAAGCAATATTTGGAATATTGTATTCTGTTTCTAAAATTGCCTTAATGCGCTCTGCCAAGAATTTACCACGTGGTTGGATACCAATAAGAAGGGTATTTGAGAAATCTAAATGATTTTCTACCAATTGACAAGCCAAACGATGTAGAATAATATCAATCTCTTTTGAAGTAAGTAATACTTTTGGATTCATATGAAAAAGAGTTGTGTTTGGGGGGTAAAATTACAATTAAATATTGTTTTTTCGTTGTAATTTCGAAATTATCTTAAAGAAGAAGATGCATTAACTTGATATAGGATTACTTAATTATAAACTTTTCTTATTTTTATAGTTGACTACAAACGTAAGAACATGAAATCACAACTTCTCCTACTAAGCTTTTTATCCCTCACTTTCTCCTTAGCAAAAGCACAAACTAATGGCAAAGGAGAGAAAATTGACAGACAAGCTATTACTAATACCAACTGGAAATTATACTCCCTGAATGATATAAATCTACCGAGTAATCACCAGTATTCTATTAACCTAAACTTAATAGACCTTGAAATCTCCGGGAATAACAAATGTCATTCATTTATTATTCCTGTAAAAATGCTTAAACTAGTCGATAACAAGCTAACTCTAAAAACGACTAAAATAAAACAGGAGAACGATGAGATACTGTCTTGTCTAGATAACGAAATTGAAGTAATCCACTTGCTTAGCCAAACGAAATTGACTGTAACTATCATTAAAGACACCTTAAACTTAGTTACAAAAAAAAACAAAGTCATAAAACTCACAAAAGAAACTAACAATCCATTACAAAAATATATCACCCGATACCATTGGAAACTAATACAATATAAAAGTGATAGTGATACCGTATTTCCAATCCTTGTAGACTTCAATTTCAAAACTAATACCTTATATGCCTATTCCCTAGACTATACATTACTCTTTCATGTTAACTTTACTATTAACTACCTAAAAGGAAACATACAATTTAACGAAGTCTATTTCACAAACAAGGGCTACCCATCAGATAATTTTAGCCAAACAATTGGGGATTCACTACACTTACAAAACTATTCTTTTGACGTTGCTGAACAAACCTTCAATATATATTACAATAACAAAATTATCATGATGTTTGGAATAACTGACAAACCAAATCAATAGTCCAAAAAGTGTACTTGATCGAGTCTAGAAAACTCATTCTGTCAAATAAAAGTCATACCTTAGCCTTCGAATTTACAAAATAGTTTTATGAAAGCCTTAATTTTCAATGGGTCTCTCGACATAGAAGCATTTCGAACATCGAGACGTATAGCCCAACACTATACAGACCAGCTCATAAACAAGAATATTGATGTTCAACAAATACATTTATCTGATTATCAAATACCTATATTTCAAGCAAACTTAATGAATAACGTACCTGAAGAGGTGCAACAATTTATAGAGGCATTTAGATCAGCCGACATTATGATCTGGCTAACACCACTTTATCATGGTAGTCTAACAGGTGTAATGAAGAATGCTATCGATTGGTTAGAATTAACAGCTAAAGATAACCCCGCATACCTTACCCATAAGGTTATAGGGTTTACTTGTTGGGCTGCCGGGAATCAAGCAATGCAAGGGATACAAGCAATGGACAATATTGCTAAAGCACTTAGAGCTTGGTCATTACCATATTCAGTACCTATCAGTACTCTCGACCTTTACATAGACAACGAGCTTACTGATCAATACAAAACTAAAATGAACATGCTTGTTGAATTATTATCCGCTAAGAGATAGACAAAAAAAGGAAGAACTTACGTACTTCCTTTTTTATTTATAGATCAAACCAGTCCTAGCGACTCAAAATCAAAAATTCAGAACGTCTATTCTGAGCATCTTGAGCCTCATCACAAGGAGCGCATTGTATCTTCAACATCTTATCTCCATAACCTTCCGACTCCAGTCTATCCTTAGTGATTCCTTGACTTACTAAATATTCGACTGTAGCATCGGCTCTATTTTGAGATAATTTTAAATTATAATCAGGATTACCCTTACTATCCGTATGCGAATTTACCTTTATGCGCATTGTTGGATAGCGTTTCATCAGTTTGACTAATTTATCCAATTCAAATTTACTAGCTATTGTAATCTCTTTTTGATCAAAAGCAAAATGAATTGGCTCCAAAGTAATTCGATCCTCTTCAATCATCAACTCTTCTAAAGGTCTCAAATAAGCAATTAGCGTCTCTACCTCTTCATCTTTAGACACTTTTACCTCTAGCTCTTCGTCTAAATAATCTGGATGACTTACTACAACTTTATACAACTCTGCACAAGTTACATAGCCTTCTAACACACCTTTGTCATCTGTAACCGCTTCATCTTCAATTCTACGTTTACTATTAGAGAATTTAACTAATGCATTAGATACAGGTTTATTAAACTTCTTGTTTTTTACAATTACTTTTACATCGCGTTTACAAGAAGGCGTTACTTTATAAATATCATTTCTACCAATTCTATTAGAAGAAAAGAAACCAATTCCTTTTGAAGGATAATAAGAGAAAGCATAATCATCTAACGCTGTATTAATCGGCTGCCCAACATTTACTGGTTTTGCATTTGGCGTATTCATATCAACCATGTAAATATCCTTTCCTCCAAATCCCCCCCAACGATCAGATGTAAAGTACAAAACATTATCTTCGCTTAAAAAAGGATCTTCATTTATAGTCCCTGAATTAATGATAGCACCCAAATTTTCAGGTTCACCGTAATCTTCATCTTCTAACAAGGCTACTCTCCAAATATCTAGCACACCATGACTACCTTCCATATCAGAGGCAAAATAAAGATACTTCCCATCCGGACTTATTGATGGACTAGTATACATATACTGTGGTCTTGTAAAGGGTAATTTCTTAACTTTTCTCCACTTCGTTCCTTTGCGTTTAGCAACAAACAGACTCATCATTCGATCTCTTTTTTTGACGATAGGATTTTTCCTAAACCTGCGATAACGATAAGATTCTGAAGCAAAGAACATTCGCTCACCATCCAACGAGGCCACGGCACGTCCATCATTGAAGCGTTTGTTTATAGTTCCTAATAAACGAGTTGATTTAAATATTGGTTCTTTCACTGCTGTGAATGTAGCTTGATAAATATCGTAATTAGGCATTCGCTTATATCTATCTCTAACTTCAAAAAGCTTTCGAGCAAACTTATTTTCTTGTTTAGTCCTATTTGACACAAAATAAATGGTATCATTCTTTGTCATTAAAGCTCCAAATGTATCGTAATACCGATCGTTCATACCCGATTCCTGATATCCGAAGTATTCCTTAAGCTTAGACAATTCATAATAAGCATCCGGATTTTTAGCAAAATCTCTAGCACGACTATCATTAGGAACCAGTTCCGTAAAATCATCCATCATATCCCGCGCTACTTCATATCGTCCACTTTTCTGCAAAACCTTCGCATAACTATATATCAGTTCCGGATCTTGTTTTTCCATTTTAGCAATAGCTTTACCATAATAGGTTGATGCCTCAATCACACGATCTAACTTGTCATAACAAATTGCCAATTGCTGGTAAATATAAGGATCTGTATGCCTACTACCTCGTTCCAATCGCTTATACTCCTCTGCTGCTTTAGAGTATTCAGTATTCTTATAGTATTTGTCTGCTTTTTTCAGACTAGGCTTACCCTTAGCCAACACATTTGATGACATCAGCAAACTCATTAATAAGAGTAAACACAATCTAAACGCATCTTTTTTCTTCATAACACAACAATGATTTACTTTCCAAATCAAATTTATAACAATAATCAAGGATTACTATATTATAACGTAAGAAATCAATTATAGTTGCCCTCTTGTTATACTTTTATTTATCTTAGACAATAAGTTATTTGCATATAAAATATAACAGAAAAGGCAGTTTTCTCAATAAAACGGAAAACTGCCTTAACATTAATTATACAAAACACTTGACACTTCGAATATAAGACTTTTATTATAATTTAACAATAGTGCTAAAGATTATTTTTTACTAAATCTAAACAAATAGTAAGCTAACCAAATAAAAATGACCAGCCACAAAGTGACTGGTCGCAAAAAAAATCTATTATGATAACAACTTAACGCGTCACCATATCTAACCACTACTCAAATTTAGTAGTTGTTAAATAGAGTTGAGTTATCAAATTCAAATATTATTAAGCAAATATCTACAATAATCACATTTAACAAACCCTAACCACCCCTAAGACAATGTCCTTATTTATCATTAATATTGGGAAAACAATACTTCATAAGCAAAGCGACCAATAGCAATCAACATAATCAAGAGAAATATATAACGTACCCAAACTATTCCTTTAAGTATTGCCATCTTAGCACCAAAATACCCCCCTAAACCATTAGATATAGCCATTGGAATAGCAATTGTCCAAATAATTTGACCTTTGAGTAGAAATAAACAAATACTACCAAAATTAGTTGCCAAATTAATCATCTTCGCATATGAAGATGCCTTATAAAAGTCCATGCCAATTAAAAAAACAAACCCCATTATAAAGAAGGTACCTGTTGCAGGTCCAATAAAACCATCATAAAACCCTACAATAACACTCAGCACTACACTGTAAACAATCTTTTTCTTTCCTGATTGCTCAGATAAAAGTGAAGTACTAAAGTCTTTTTTAAAATAAGTGAATAACCATAAAGCCACAAGTACTACTAGTAGTAATGGTTTCATAAAATCATTACTCACGATTGTCAAAACATATGATCCTAGAAATGCACTAATAAAAGAAATTATAGCAAGGAATAAGAAAAACAACCAATCTATTTTACTCTTTTTTAAATAGTGTAACACAGCAATACCTGTCCCTGAAAAAGCTGGTATTTTTAATGTTCCGATAATTGTAGATATAGGATAACTAGGTAGTAATGCTAAACTCAAAGGTGTTTGTATCAATCCACCTCCTCCCGCGATTGCATCAATGAAACCGGCGCAAAAAGCTATGATGCATAAATAGAAGAAAATATCTAATTCCATTTTCTAGATTTACAAAAGACAAAAGTAGTACTTAATTGCAATTGTATCGTTTAATTAAAACAAATAAACTCAATACAGCTTAAAAAACAACCATCTCATCATAAAACAAAAAAGAGCCATCTATTTAAGATAACTCTTTTTTGTTTTATTTTCTTCTCTTAATTGTAACAGAATTCAGTTGGTGCAATTCTTAATTGCTTTAAGAAATCCTTTGGCTGATCGTTAAGCTTTACAACTTGATCTTGTGTTAATAGAAAGTTCTCCATTACCCATTCTTTTGTACAATAAACGATTTTAAACAATTCGTTTTGTAAATCTTCTGTTTTCAAACTAAAAAGCTCTTTCTTCTTAGTTTCAAACCCTTTTTGGTCAAAAGCTACTTTTCCCATGATACATTCTTGTTTTGTTGTTATTATGTTGTCTATACACCTGACTTACCTTTGTTGGCTAATAAAAGTATGCCAGTTAAAATCCCTATACTTGATAATAAACAATTATCATACCAGTTTAAAAAATACTAATTAAATCGGTAATCTTTTATGTTAATTAAATATGATTTTAAAGTTTCGCAAGTTATAACTTCTAACAATCCCTACCAATATTAAAATAAATATTTCGAAAAAAACATATTCTAAACACTTCGTAATTAAAATATTAAATTATATTACACAATACTTAGAACTAATTTAGCAATCTTAGTTTTTTACTCTTAAAAAATATAGCTAAACTAAAACCTCTTTATACCAATAAATCAAAAACTATTCTAAAAAAAGTAAAAAACACAGCAAACAAGCTAATTACTTACTTTCTTATTTGCAAACAACAACAAGGACTGAATATAATCTGTATCAAAAACTATTGTGTAGATATCGTGGATATTGAACTCATTTATGATGTCTAACCAGTCCCCAGTTACAGAAAACTCATCGATTGCAAAATATTCATTATCATCATTTGCAAAAAAGCTACCTAGACAAATCGTATCCTTCGTATTCAACATTAAAGCCTCATATTTTACAGAAATATTCTTTAGAATTATAAAAATATTTTCCTCTATATGAATCGGAAAAGAAGTAAAATCAACAAATTTAGCTTTAAGCACTTCTTCTACGTACTTTACCTCTTCATTTCTATCAACAGCAACAACTTTATCTCGTCTAATCAATGCATAACCATCAGTTACAAATTCATTTGTATTACGTTTAATTAAAATCCAATCTGCATTAAAATCTAATACAATCCCCTTAATATACTTAACAGGTTCATTAACTAATTGTATGCTCACTAACTGATATAAAAAACGATCGATCATAATGATAGTTTTAAATGACACACTAACTTTTAAACTATGACTGTGTATCAATTGAGTTATATTTAAATTTAATAAAAAACACATACATACCTATCTATTTTTACAATTATTTCACCTCTATATCAAAAAAAATATAATTAATTAAACATCAGTCGCTTAACATTAAAAATAAATCAAAATAAATAGAATATTAAAGAAAAACACCGATAAAAAACCTATAATCTAAGAAAAGACTACGTTTTTTAAGACGTTACTCAAAATAATAACCTCTAGTTAACTACCATAATACAACATGTAAAAACACAGAAAAGATATAGCCCCCCCTCCTTTCTATGCCTTTACAACTCTTAACATCAAGAACTACACAATAGTTCTAAACGTCAAACTTACCCTCCCTTTTCTTACTTTTTGAGTTGGAGGTAATCGATGGAGCCAATAGGTTTGAGTTTCCCCTTTCATTTCCCATAAACTACCCGGCTCAAGAATCACATCTAACTTTAGAGAACTCGCTTTATGCTTAAAACTAAACTTACGCACAGCTCCCAAACTTAGTACAGCTATAGAACCATTCTTTTTCAACTGCTTTTCCGCATCACTATGCCAGGCCATACCTTCATCACCTGATCCATAATAATTTAACAGACATGAATTATATGTTTCATTTGTAATCGTCTCTATTTTCTGCTTTAACCATAATAAAGCATCTGTCCACGGCAATGCACACTTAATTACTCCCGAATACGCATAACTAAATGGTTGTTCACCATACCAAGCTACTTGTCGCCTTGTTTGGATTCGCTTACCAAATAAAATCGCTTCATCGGGTTGCCAAGCAATAGCCCCTAATAAAAGAGTATAATAATACTCAGATTCATCATTAGAAAGAACAAAACCATGAGAAAGTACCTCTCCATCAAAAGGTAGTATATTTTCATCTTGTTGATTACATTGAGTAAATAAGTCCATAACAAATTGTTTTAGTCAATGTTACAAAAAGCTACACATCTATAAAAAATTCCTTTGCTAAAAATCAAAGCAAAAAAAATGACTATAAAACTATAGTCATTTCAATTTTATTTCAATGTTATTTCAATGTTAATCTATACTGTGACATATAGCGCAACTTATTCTTAAATACTGTAGGTTCAAGAATAAAATCTTTTCCTTTACTAAAGCCTAATTTCTCAGCTAAATAAACACTAACCTCATTTCCTTGCTCTACAGTATAGATAATCTCTTTAGTATCAACACATTCTTTTATAAGTTTTAACAATGCTCCTACAACTTGCCTTCCATACCCCTTACCTTGTACTTCTTTTTTGAGCCAAAAACCTATCTCTGCCGTATGTACATTAACATCTTGTATTCCACAACCTCCCAAAAACATTTGCGTATGCCTATCCTTAACAACCAAGACAAGAGCGGCTCCGCGTTTGTTCTCAACTACTGATGCACGAATATACTCTTTTGTAAAAGCAACATTGTCTATCAAATCAAAACTCAAAAACTTAGAAACGTCTTTAGTTAGATTAGTATGTATATCGTCTAAATAGATCTGATCTATTGGAGATAAAAGTACATCTTCATATTCAAAACTAAAATTATCTATAGCAACAATGTTTCTATTTTGACTAGCCACCATATTCAAGATCGTCTCTAACTCATAGATCATTCCTTGCTCAATACCATCACGCGCATCTATACTCAAAATAGATAATCTAAAGGACTCCAACACTTCAAGGGTATAGTACCATGCGTGATCAAAATACAACATCGGATCAATAGAATTCCACAAAGAAGCCTCTTCTACAGCAGACATTTCTTTAGGCCATAAATATGGCGAACCCTCTTCCCAAATAGAAGCTGAAAAACTCAAACCTTCAAATTCTTTAGAATCCAAGAATACTTCCCACTGAAGACCAACTGCCTTAGCCACTTTGAGCAACAAACGCAACACTAGATCTTGATTGTCACTAAATCGATCTAAATTATTTAATAAATAAGACAACAGTATGGGAGTAGCTATAATCACTCCACCTTTTTGCTCAACAAACCCACTTAAAGTTACTAATGCCATGCGCCGATCATGCCTAGCACCATGCTCCAAGACTGACAATATTGTAGGAACATTATTCGCTCTACCCTCCCAATGTATTAGTCTATTCCACGGAATAACAGAGTAGTCAATCGTATTAATTTCGCTCTTTCCCAATTGCTTTACATTATTATTTTTTGTTCGCTTTTTTGTATTGAAGCATGTTAAGGATTTTCTCCTCACTGATGTTTCGAACAAATGCGTGATCATAAACATACCCCAGCTTTTCAGCAATTTTTATACTTCCACTATTATCCTTCTCTACATTATACAATAGATATTTAACATCAAGATTGTTCATTACGAACCCTTCCAGTCCTTTTATAACTTCTGTACCATATCCTTTACCAAAAGCATCTTCTTTTAACCAAATTCCCAATGCAATCGACTCATTAGTAATATCATGAATACCACAACATCCAATAAATTCACCCGTTACTTTATCTACACTTACCAACGTAATATCATCACCTTTTTCTAATTGTCCAAGACTGTAATCAATAAATCCTTGAGTATCCTCAATCTTACCTGTTGGTATAAAAGGCAAAAACTTGGCAACTGTAGGTGTCAAAGCCTTAAAAATTGATTGTTTATATTTATCACTAACCACTTCAAATCTTAAGCGATCACTTTCAAACACGATGTCTTTACTATATCCCATGACTTTTAAATTTAATATGCCTACAAAAGTAATAAAACTTAATATCATCTACAGATGCTGAAAAAAGAACCAGCATATAAATATAAAAAGAATCCTATTTTAAAAGCATCGAAAAAAAATATTACTAATTAACACAACCATATCTTACTAATAACGAACACAATAAAAAAAACACGTTAAAAGCATAATTATTTTTATATAATTCTATTTGCAGAAATGAAAAAGTCGCTGTATGTTTGCACTGCAATTGAGACGAAATAGTCAAAGTATTGGAGAGGTGCCGGAGTGGTAACGGAGCAGATTGCTAATCTGTCATCGGGTAACCGATGCCAGGGTTCGAGTCCCTGTCTCTCCGCAAACTTTCGGGGTGTAGCGTAGCCCGGTCATCGCGCCTGCTTTGGGAGCAGGAGGTCGCAGGTTCGAATCCTGCCACCCCGACGAGAGTTTGACATTTCACTTAATTGTACACGGGGTGTAGCGTAGCCCGGTCATCGCGCCTGCTTTGGGAGCAGGAGGTCGCAGGTTCGAATCCTGCCACCCCGACGAGAGTTTGACATTTCACTTAATTGTACACGGGGTGTAGCGTAGCCCGGTCATCGCGCCTGCTTTGGGAGCAGGAGGTCGCAGGTTCGAATCCTGCCACCCCGACGAAAGGAATCACTTTTTAGTGATTCCTTTTTTATTTTACTATTTTCTCCCCAACTTTTAATTTTAATGGATCAATCCTAAAAGTTGTGTTTATGTATCAAGTGCAGTTAATTTACATAGAAAGATAGATAATGTTAATCAGATAAAACAAAAGGCATTAGTTTTGGATTAAACTAATACCTTTTGTTTTATCTATAAATGGAGTGCTCCATATCGTGATAAAGCAATAAAACCCACCGATCTTTGACTATTTCATCCTTCCATTCAGCACGCCACTGCATCGCTTTTTTTCCATCATAGTCAGTCTTGAATGCCATATTATAAGTCAGATAACTATACTTAGGAAGATTATCTGCTCCATAAAAATAAGTAACATCATCATCTTTAACCCAAAAAACTTGCATATATGCCGTATGACCGCCAACCACCCGATAACGAATATATTCATCTAACCGCCCTTCATCTTCATTCATCCACACAATATTTGGCAACTTTAAGATCTCTTCTAAGATCTCATAATCAAAAGAAATATCATCCTGTATCAACTCCGCAAAACTAACCTCTCTTCTTTGCAGATAAATAGACGCATTAGGAAATCGACAAACATACTTGCCATCTCTATACTCCATTAACCCATTGACATGATCTTTGTGCAAATGAGAAAGATATATTCGATCAATATCTATTGGTGATATCCCTTCCCTTTTCAGATATGCATCCAACACATATTCACCATTCTCTTGATACCCTAAACCGGCATCTAACAAAATAGTATACTTTTCTGTTACAATTAGAAAAGGACATACAGCAAGCTGTATTTCATTAGTTAATACTGTATTTTCTTCAATTGGCAAAAAATTCTTCACCTCATCTTCATAAAAATCCCCTTCTTTAAGAGGCACTACTTTTATCATCTACTTGAGTTTAAAAACAAAAATAAAGAGAATATAATCACAAAGGAAATCTAATCAAACGTTTATTATCTAAAATAAAGAAACTCAAAACAACTAATTGAGATTAAAATATCTACCCACTACCATTTATACTACTCAAAACACATCTACAATTCTTTTTTAACCTTACACATTGCAAAACAAAAAAACGTATATTTGCAATATATTAGTAATTTAACTGATTTCATTAACTTCTTAAAGGCACTACTTTTATTGTAAAAAACACCACGCCTTAAAGTGTCTTATTTTCGCATTCCGCACTACGTTTTTTATCTATCAAGCTATCAGAAACAAGGCTAATTCCTGTATTTACAAGGCTTCAATCTATACTTCTGCGAGCCTTCTTCAGTAAACCCTCTATTTTTCAGTACTTCTTGCGAATATCATTCGAACAACACTCAAACAAACACCTACCATCCATTGATTTCATTGAGCTAATCATTAGTTCGGTGATTGTAGAACTGATTTTTCAACACCTTTCAACAATCCATTTTGAAAACAATAAAAAACACCACTAACAAATCCATAACTGCACTTTTACAAACACAATAATTAAATCTACTTCATTAAAATACTCTTTCTTCAAATGAAGAGAGTCCTAGTGAAGAAATAAGCTAAAACATTATTCTATCAATAGCCGTATTGCTTAAGGTTATACACTAAAAAGTATACTTCATTAAAATAAATACAATATTTTTATCGTATAACCTTTTACTTCTCAAACAGTTGATACAAACCGATAAAAAAACTTTATTTTTTACTTGTTTAATATATTTAAAAAGCAATATATTTGCAACGTCAAAATAAGGAACAGCACTAGCTTACTTACTAAGACACCATAATTAAACGATAGTTTAAGGACGGTCCAGTAGCTCAGCTGGATAGAGCAACTGCCTTCTAAGCAGTAGGTCTCAGGTTCGAATCCTGACTGGATCACAAAAAAGCACCTTGTTACTTCAAGGTGCTTTTTTTATACACTCCTTTTTAGCATTATCATATCAATAAGCTGCTGGCCATTCTCTATGATAGGATCTTTATAGTTATCAATAAAGAAGTTTTGGATCAATCCTAAAAGTTGTGTTTATGCATAAAGTTT
>NZ_WMJY01000033.1 GCF_009711055.1 Myroides pelagicus | reverse complement strand
TTTAAATGCTGTTGCATTTATTTGTTGAATCTAAGGTTGGTTAGTTATTGCTAATGTAATAATCTCTATGATTATTGACAAATAATCATAGAGATTTAGCTAAGGTGAGCATACCTTTTGATGCTTTTTCCTGTATAATTACGATATCTGAACGAAAATGACTTGTTTCGGCTGGTTTAGGATCTATATAATAAATCTTAGCATTTTGTTGGGCATAATTAATAAGTGACGCTGCAGGGTACACTTGTAAAGAGGTGCCAACAATGACAATAATATCTGCTTCCTCTACAATAGTTATAGCTCGTTCTAATTCAGGAACCATTTCACCAAACCACACAATGTGAGGTCTTAATCCATGTCCTAGTTCGTTAGTATCTGTTGATAGTAAATCTTTTGTCCATGGATAGGTTAGTGTTTCATTGATTTCACTGCGTACTTTTAATAATTCTCCATGTAGGTGAAGGACATTTGTACTACCAGCGCGTTCGTGTAGATCATCGACGTTCTGTGTGATGACCGTGACAGCGTAGTTAGCTTCTAATTGTGCAATTGCCTGGTGTGCACCATTAGGCTTACAACTTAATAATTGTCGACGTCTATCATTGTAAAATTTGAGGACTAATTCCTTGTTTTTAGCCCACCCCTCTGGAGTAGCTACTTCCATGACATCGTGGCCTTCCCATAATCCATCTGCGTCCCTAAATGTTTTGATACCACTCTCCGCACTTGTTCCTGCTCCTGATAGTACGACTAATCTCTTTTGCATATAATTATTACCTTTGCGTTTTAAAAATAAAAATAGAATGAATATTTCAAATAAACTATTACAAGACCTTGAATATTTAGCTTACTTAGAGTCTTTTTTGACAGAAAGTAGAGTGGAGCGTTTTAAAGGAGTTCTTGAGAATAGAACTAAACATATTACAATTGTGGCGGAAGACGTATATCAATTACACAATACTAGTGCAGTGATGCGTAGTTGTGAAGTATTTGGAATACAAGATTTATGTGTTATTGAACAAAAGTTTGGTAAGCGAATAGACAAAGAGATAGCACTTGGTGCAGAGAAGTGGGTAGATATCCATCGATATAATTCTGTACAGAGTAGTATAGATGATTTAAAGGCAAAAGGTTATCAGATTGTAGCGACTACTCCTCATGTAGAGGCAAATCACTTAGAGGACTTTGATATTGCTAAACCTTCTGCTGTGTTTTTTGGAACGGAGAAAACAGGTTTGTCTCCTGAGATAATAGAACAAGCAGATGCTTATATTAAAATCCCGATGGTTGGTTTTACAGAAAGCTTAAATATATCTGTATCTGCGGCTATTATTATTCAAAACTTGACAACGCGAATTAGACAGTCTTCATTGGACTGGCAACTGACTCCAGAACAGTTAATAGAAAAGAGAATTGATTGGGCGCGAAAATCAATCAAAGATATTGATTTTGTCACTCAGCGATATCTTGAAAATCAAATAGTGGATTAGTCCAATTTAAGAGTAATACAAAAGCCCTATTGTAATTTTAAACAATAGGGCTTTTTGTTTCTTATCTATATAGGGCTCTTTATTGATACTTAAAGATCTAGTAGAATTAGTTTGATTTTTTACGTATTTTCATGTTGATGAACTCTACAACTAATGAAAAGGCAATAGCAAAGTATAAATATCCTTTTGGTACTGCTCCTATTTCTTGACCAGCAAGCACAGCATGCGAAATATGCATGCTCTCAGTCGTTAGCATAAATCCAATTAGAATTAGGAACGATAATGCAAGTATTTGAATTGAAGGGTTTTTATTGACGAAGTTACCCACTGGAACAGCGAATAACATCATAACACCAACAGATACAATCACGGCAGCAATCATAATGTAAAGTGCTCCTTCTATACCATTCGTCATACCAACAGCTGTCAAGATACTGTCGATAGAGAAGATAACGTCAATCATTAAGATTTGAACGATAATATTGCTAAAGCTTTTGGTTGCAATTTTCTTTGCAGACTGCTTTTCGTCGATTGGTTCGTGTTCTTGTACGTGGTTTACTTTTTCGTGAATTTCTTTCGTCGATTTGTAAATCAAAAAGATACCTCCGGCTAGAAGAATTAACGATTGACCATTGAAACTAGCATTAAACCATCCCCAGTCAATTTCGAAAAGTGTTGCTTTCATGGCGATTAACCATGATACTCCAAATAGAAAAGCAATACGCATAAACATAGCTAAGAATAACCCTAATTTAGTGGCCTTTTTTCTTTTTTCTTCAGGTAGTTTGCCTGTTACAATCGATATAAAAATAACGTTGTCAATCCCTAATACTATTTCTAAGAATGTAAGGGTTATAAATGCTACGATAGCATCTGCTGTAAAGAATATTTCCATTTTCTAATTTTTTTTCTTTTGTCAGTTTACAAATCACTTACTTTTGTCAATGTACCTCTTTCTCTTCGAGCATCACCTACAATTCCGTATTCAAATACGCAAGTGTTTCCATCGGTAGTAATGATTTTCATACTAACTGATTTCTCTTCAGCCATGTTTTTTGGGTGTAATTTTTTTAGTACGTATTCACAGTCGTTTACCCAACGAATACTAGATGTATCTGTTTTACCTTCAAAGGTTTCGATCTCGTATTCTTCTGTACGGATAAAAGTAGAGACCTTTTGTTCTCCATCAATTTCCGCTATAAATTCAAATTTTCCTGTTTTAAAATTAGCGCAATTTCTCTCTTGCTTGTAACAAGAAGTTGCCAAAATTGCAGTGAGTGGTAATAGTAAGTAAATTAACTTTGATTTCATATTGTTGTTATTTTCCAAATAGTGATTTCATGATTGTTTGAAGACCTTTAAAGAATAAAAGCATTGCTGCTATACAAACTAAACAGCCTATACCAAAGATAACATAGAATAGGGGGTGATCTTGATTTTTGAAAGAAGAGTTTAAGATTACAGGACCTATGAAAAACATTGGAAATGTTGCTGCTAGGTATTTAACTCCTTTAAAAAGTACTTTCTTATCTGTATGTCGTTGTTCCATGTTTATTGTTTTTTGTATGCGCTAATTGCCTGTCTTACATTATTGTGTTTTTCAAGCAGTTCCCTTGCTTCGTTTTCACAAATATTTAATTCATCAACGAGCATATTTATTCCACGTTGGATAAGTTTTTTATTGGTCATCTTCATATCTACCATACGGTTACCTTGAATGCGTCCAAGTTTTATCATAGTAGTAGAGGTGAGCATATTTAGGACTAGTTTTTGTGCTGTACCTGCTTTCATTCTTGAGCTACCAGTGATTACTTCTGGCCCTACAATTACTTCAATAGGGTAAATAGCTTCTTGGCTAAGTGGGCTGTTTGGATTACAAGAGATACTAGCAGTAGGTATATTGAAATGATTACATTGTGATAGTGCGTTTATTACATAAGGCGTTGTGCCTGATGCAGCAATTCCTACTACTATGTCATTTGTATTAACAGTGTATGCCTGTAAGTCTAACCATCCTTGATTAGGATTATCTTCTGCGTTTTCTACAGCATTTCTGATGGCATAGTCTCCTCCTGCAATTATTCCGATAACTAAGTCGGGAGATACTCCATAAGTAGGAGGGCACTCAGAGGCATCTAATATTCCTAGTCGTCCAGAAGTACCAGCGCCGATGTAGAATAGTCTACCACCTTTTTGTAATTGACTTACAATGCGATCAACTACTTTTTCTATCTGTGGCAATGCTTTTTCGACAGCAATGGGGACACTTTGATCTTCTATGTTAATAATGCGAAGCAACTCTTCTGTTGATTTTAGTTCTAAATCATCGTATTTAGATGGTTGCTCTGTTATCTTTTTAAACTCCACTGTATTGAATAAAATTTTAAACAAAAATAGTCAAAATTATATTGAATAGATAGCCCAATTGAATAGATGACAAAAGAAAATAACTCAGTTTTTCTTCTGTTAATAGAATAATGTAATGTACTAACTTTTTTTGTTATAAATGAAGTAAGTGTAGGTGTTTACTATTGATCTATACAATTGACATATTTGTACTTAACTTGAAATTAAGATTCTGATATGGTTCTATCGAATGTTCTTTTTTTCGTAATTATCGGTATTTGTTTTTTATGATAATTAAAAGAAGATCGATGAAATGAAAAATATTTCAATGGATTTTCTTGTAATTTTATAGAAAAGACTACTTTTGCACTCTTATGCAGACTGCCTTATCGTCGGCTTTTATAAAAAGCGGGAGGAAAGTCCGGACACCACAGGGTAGCATAATGGGTAACGCCCATCCGTAGTATCTACTATGAGGACAAGTGCAACAGAAAGGATGTACAGGTAATGCTGTAGTGAAATCAGGTAAACTCTATGCGGTGAAATGCCATGTATATTTAGCGTTTGAGGGCGACTCGTCCGATGCTTTAGGGGTAGGCAGATTGAGCCATTGAGTAATTAATGGTCTAGATAAATGATAAGGGGACATTCTTCGGAATGTTTACAGAATCCGGCTTATAGGTCTGCATATTTTTTTAAGCCTTTTGATTGAAAGCTTATTAACTTGTGACAGTTAACTTTCTCAGGGCTTTAACACAACTTCACCTTGGTTTCATTGATTTTTACTATTACCACTAGTATTTTGTGGATTTACCGTAAATGTGGATTATTCTCAAAAAAAGAAACAACTTAAAGTATTATCTAGTTGACTCCAAAAGATCATTTTTGTATTTTGTAACATATTAATTTCAAACTTAATTTATAGATTAATAGTGGATTAGGTGGTGTTTTTTTGTTGTTTACATCTTAGTTTATTCAGGTTTGCTATTATTAGTAGAGCTTCTTGAGATAGTTTGTCTGTTTATAGACGTCCTTCTCTTGCACTTGCGTGCACTATGCTTGAAGAATAGTTGCACTTTTCTTGCCAAGGAGATGCTCCTGGGCTATTATACTGCACGTATACTGCACTTATAGCACAAGCTTGGCAACAGATATTGCTTTATAGTATCACTATTAGTTAAAAAAGATTAGGATATTAAGTATTCGGTATGAAGTCTAGGGTTTAAAAAATATTGTTACAAAAAAGAAGGACAAACTGTCCTTCTTTCTTAATCTTCTTCTGTATCATAAGTTTCGTCTTCTAAGTCGTCTTCATCGTCATATTCATCATCATCGTCCTCTGTAGCAAATTCAAAGAATGTAAAAACAGACCCTCCATAACTCTTCTCAAAAGAGAAGTGTTCTAAATGTTCTAGTTTAGTGAATTTAGAGTGTTCTACAATAAGCATTCCTTCTTCTGAAATAAGGTTTAGAGAAAGTACATCTGTTACTATCTTTTCGAATTGTTCTTGTGTGAAATCATATGGAGGATCGGCAAAAACAATATCATAAGATGATTTGTGTTTTTCAATGAATTTAAAAACATCAGACTTAAAAGGCAGAATGTTAAGGTCAAATTCTTTGGCGGTCTTTTTGATAAAGTTCACGCAACCATAGTCGCCATCTACACTTACTATAGATTCAGTTCCTCTAGAAGCAAATTCATAGCTGATATTTCCTGTACCAGCAAATAAGTCAAGAATAGTTAATTCACTAAAGTTGAAATGGTGGTTCAAGATATTAAACAAAGCCTCTTTGGCCATATCAGTTGTTGGTCTTACAGGTAAGTTTTTTGGAGGGTTTATTCTTCTCCCTTTTAATTTTCCGGATACGATTCTCATGAATGGAACAATATATAATGTTGTTTAGGTACTTGGTGGTGTAATAATAAATCTTCAGCGATTAAAGCATGTTCGTCTATTACGTTTACGAATTTTATGAAAGTATAAGCTTGTTCAAAAACAGGGTCTTTTTCGGTAACTCTCCCTATCAAGTTTAAAACTGTAGTGTGAGGGTCTAGGTTGAGTTGCTCGTACGTAAACAAGGTATAGTAGATAAAATCTTGTGCAGTCGTGTATTGAAAAGAATTGAATAAGATAAGTTCATTATTCTTAGCGACAATAAGTTCAAAGCTGTCTCGTTTTAAATAAGCAAATACAATAGGCAATTCGTTTCCTTTTGTTTTAGGTAAGAGTAACTGAATCAGTCCTGTGTTTATATTTTGGTAGGTAAAAGAGCCAAACTTATCTAGTAAGAAGTTATTCAAATCAATATAAGGAATATAAACGTTATTGAAATCATAGTTAGTCACTTCGTCAAAAGCGAAATAATCAGTTTCAAATACTTTAGTGTTGTATTGTAGATAGGTGCTTATTTTGTCTTCGTTGAATAAGGCTTGAGGTACAAAAGTATTTAGGGTATTATCATGTAAAACTAATATTTCGGTATATTGTTCGGATAGTTGGGTGTATTTTACAAAAAAATGGGTAAGTTGTTCTTCAAAGCTTTTTTTATGAGTGATAGCTTCTGAAGCAAAGTAAATAATCGTTTGTGATGACAAATCTATTACGACAAATGAGAACTTGTGTAAGGAAGCTTGTATTACTAATTTATGATTGTTTAGAGCCATTGTGATTAAATGTGACCGACGATTAAATAGTTATAGGAAACAAATTTAAGCAATTCCATTGAATTGTTGTTTTTATATTTCCTAAAGCTGTTGAATTGTCTTAATTCTTTATCGAGTATACCGTTGTAAAATAGGAAGAAAAGTAAAAATGAAGCAGGGGAGTTTTTAGTAGAAAGCTTAGTATGTCCTCAAAAAGGTTGGTATCTTTGAGGGCAAAATAAAAAATAGTAATTCGATGATGACCGGACAACAGTTTTATCGTTTGTTGAAAGATAAGTTTCCTTATGTATTAACTTTAAAACAAGATGTTTTTTTACAAAAGATAGCTGATTTTGTCAATAATGACTTGACGGATCAATTGTTTGTACTTAAAGGGTATGCAGGTACTGGTAAGACTACCTTGCTATCCGTCGTTGTCAATGAGTTGAAGACTATAAATAAGTATGCTGTGATGTTAGCACCTACAGGACGTGCAGCAAAAGTAATTAGTAATTATTCACAACGACCAGCTTTTACGATTCACAAGCACATTTATTATCCAAAGCCTAGTAATAGTGGGGCAGGCATGCAATATCGAATGCGTGTCAATCGACATAAGAATACAGTTTTTATTGTAGATGAGGCTTCTATGATTAGTGATATGACTGCGGCGGATAGTAATATGTATCCAAATGGGTCATTACTAGATGATTTGGTATATTATGTTTATACGGGGGTGAATTGCAAGTTGGTATTAATGGGAGACTCTGCTCAGTTGCCACCAGTTAATATGCAAGTTAGTCCAGCGTTAGATATTGAGCAGTTAGGGTATCAGTTTCACATGGATATAGAGCATATCGAATTAGATGAAGTTATGCGACAAGAGGAGAATTCGGGTATTTTATATAATGCTACTGAATTGCGCTCTCTGTTGGATACCCCTTTCATTGATACGTTTCAGTTTGACTTAGGAGCGTTTAAAGATATTGTACGATTGGTCGATGGTTATGATATTCAAGATGCTATTTATTCATCATACTCTAACAGTGGTCCTGAAGAAACGGCATTTATTGTACGTTCTAATAAACGTGCAAATGCTTATAATCAACAAATACGTGCACGAATTCTCGATAAGGAGAGCGAAATATCAAGTGGTGATTTGTTGATGGTAGTTAAAAATAATTACTATTGGATGAAGGATTCAACGGTAACAGATTTTATAGCGAATGGAGATATAATAGAGGTATTAGAGATTTATAGGACGATTGAGCTATATGGTTTTCGATTTGCTTCTGTGCGAGTACGCATGATTGATTATCCTGATATGGCATCTTTTGATACGATTGTTTTACTAGATACTTTAACTAGTGAATCACCAGCGCTAACTTATCAGCAACAGAATTACTTCTATGAGCAGGTGATGCTGGATTATGCAGATGAATTGACAAAATATAAAAAGGTTCAGAAAGTAAAAGAGAATGAATATTTTAATGCATTACAGGTTAAGTTTTCATATGCAATTACCTGTCATAAGTCTCAGGGTGGACAGTGGGAAACTGTTTTTATAGAGCAACCTTATCTCCCTGATGGGATTTCTCCAGAATATATAAGATGGCTCTATACAGCTATGACGCGAGCAAAGAATAAACTATATTTAATAGGGTTCAAAGATGAGTTTTTTATCGGGGAATAAGAAAGTATTGAAATCATTTGGTGAATTGTATAGAGGTGTTTTTTAGGATTAAGTGTTTTATTTTATTTCTGTAATTAACCACTTGGTCGATGTCTTTTTGAATAGGTATTTTACTACCTTTGGAATAATAAAAATAAATACAAGATGAAGATTATAGCCGTTATTCCTGCGCGATATGCATCGACTCGTTTTCCAGGAAAACTAATGAAAGATTTGTGTGGTAAAACTGTTATTCTACGTACTTACGAGGCTACGGTAGCGATGGGTGTTTTTGATGATGTTTTTGTAGTAACGGATTCAGAGCTTATTTATAATGAAATTGTAAATCGTGGAGGTAAAGCAGTAATGAGCATCAAGGAGCACGAGAGTGGGAGTGATCGTATTGCCGAAGCTGTAAAGGATATAGAGGCCGATATTGTTATCAATGTACAAGGTGATGAACCTTTTATTAATAAGGATAATATTGTGAGTTTGATTAATATCTTCAAACAGGACAATAATCAAGATGTAGATTTAGCCTCTTTGATGACTCCAATCAATGAATGGTCTGCTATAGAAAACCCTAATAATGTAAAAGTAGTGGTAGATAATACAAATACTGCTTTGTATTTTTCTCGCTCAGTGATTCCTTATCCTAGAGAGAAAAATGTAGGAGTGCAATATTACCAACACATTGGTATTTATGCTTTTAGAAAACAAGCATTACTAGAGTTTACTATGCTTCCAATGAAATCTTTAGAAGCTTCTGAGAAGCTAGAGCAATTGAGGTATTTAGAATATGGTAAACGAATTAAAATGGCTATAACAAATCATGTAGGTATTGGTATAGATACTTATGAAGATTTAGAAAAAGCTATTAAGATGTTAGAAAATAATCCTTCTTTCTCGAGAGGGTAAATGGAAAAAGGCTGTTTTGGTTTTCAAAACAGCCTTTTTTATTCTTCCGTTGGAGTAAATGTTTTTACAATAGGAGTCTTAAGGGTTGTTTTCCATTCAGCAGGAAAACGGGTGTTAATCATTGATTGCTCTAAAACAATCAATGTATGTTTATTTGTGTTTTTTAGTAGGTGTTTCTTGTTTATTTCTTCTTGTATCTTGTGAAAAGCACTATCAAGATGCACATAATTACCTTCTAGTTTTGCATCTAAGTAAAGTGTTTTAGGTAAAGTGTTGAAGCTGTATAAATCGTTTTCACTTAAGTATATAGTGTCCTTAATTGGTAAGGCAAAGTCATAATTTAGTTCTTTTCCTTCCAGATTGTTTTTAAGAATTAAGAAAGGGTCTCCTGTGATTTCAATATGATTTGCTTGTGCAAACGATTGAATTTCTTGATAAGACTTCGCTATATCAATATTTAAGGTGCCAAGAGTAGATTTTTTAGAGATGAAAATATAGTTGGTATCTTCTATTTCTTTTTCTCCATCTATTGAGATATTGAAGTCTTTGTATTGTTTAATAAAGTAAACAATCAGACTATTGATGTTTTTTTGAGTAGAAGTTGAGGCAACAATGCTCGGTTTTCCTTGAAAAAAGGTAATTAGTTTAGTTTTTAAGTCCAATTGCCCATGTAGGATGAAGGTTACATTTGTTTTGCTTCCTTGGCGTTCAAATGACCAAAACATATTCGAGATAGTTTCGTCATTAGAAATGTCAAATGTTAAACTATCGTAAGGGTATTTGTATTCTTCTTTTATTGGGAATGAGCCAATCTCATCAAATGTGATAGTGTAGTTGCCATCTTTCTCTTTTTTTAGGTCAACCCAATCAGACCATAAGTTTAAGTCATTGATATGTTCATAAACAATTTCCTTAGGTGCGTCAACAGTAAATTGATGCTCTACTTCAAAAGAAGGGCTTTGTGCAAATATAAACACCGTTAAAGAAACGGTAGCCATCAGAATCAACAGTAAGAAGTATTGGAATATTTTCATAACCTATCAACTACAAAACTGGTTTATTTTAGTATGTTTTTTAATACAAAAAGAGAGCCAATAAAAGCAAAAAACGCTAGTAAGACCCATAATCTGTTTTTATAATAAACTTTGTGAAGTTTTAAATCTTTGCGATACATTACAATTAGAACAATGGCAAAAGAAATGACGAAAAAGATAGCAAATTTAATTTGACCTTCGGTGAACATAATTAATATTTTTTACAAAAATAGGTAAAAGAACTTAGAATTAGATATAAAAAACGGCAGAATGTTCTGCCGTTTAAAATATGTATAATATGGATAGTTTATCTTAGATTGTTTCTGTCCAGTCAAATGTATCTTCAATACGTTTTTGTTGAATACCTTGAAGAGCAGTTTTTAATTGGATAGCGTATGCATCAGCATCAGCAACCTCAGGTAAAGCGTAGTATTTGTCTTGGTAAGCAAAACCTTCGATTTGACCTACTGTAACAGCTGTACCAGCTCCAAAGATTTCTTTTAATTCTCCTTTAGCATGTGCATCAAGTAACTCTTGAACCACGATAGACTTAACCTCTACTTTAATTCCCTTACTTTCAGCGATAGCGATTAAACTCTTTCTAGTGACACCATCAAGAATTCTTTCACTAGTAGGAGCAGTGATTAATGTATCTCCAATTCTGAAGAATACATTCATAGTACCAGCTTCTTCTAATTTTGTATGCGTTGTATCGTCAGTCCAAATTACTTGTTGGTACCCTGCTTCCTGAGCTAATTTAGTAGGGTAGAATTGTCCAGCGTAGTTACCTGAACATTTTGTAGAACCAACTCCTCCATTAGCAGCACGACTATAGTGTTCTGCGATTTGAACTTTTACTTTTCCTGAGTAATATGTACGTGCAGGTGATAAAATGATACAGAACATAAATTCAGTAGAAGGACCAGCAACAACACCTTCGTGAGTTCCGATCATGAATGGACGGATGTATAAAGAGTTTCCTTCTCCTTTTCTAACCCAGTCTTGATCTAATTGTAAAAGAGCTTTTAATCCATCCACAAAACGAGTTTCGTCAATGTGTGGCATTGCTAAACGCTCAGCTGATTTATTGAAACGTTTCCAGTTTTCTCTTGGTCTAAATAACCACACTTTATCATTCTCATCTTTGTAAGCTTTCATCCCCTCAAAGATTGCTTGTCCATAGTGGAAAACATTCATTGATGGTTCAAAAGACATTGGCCCATAAGGTTTGATCTCTACTTGTCCCCATGCCCCGTCTTTGTAATGACATACTAGCATGTGGTCTGTAAATACAGAACCGAATTTTACGTTTTCAAAATCAATTGAACCTATTTTAGATTTCTCCGCTTTTTGGATAGAAAAATCTACATTTTTTTCTAAACTCATTATTATAATGTTTTACGATTGTCTTTCATTCTTCGTGCTATGTAAAAATACAGAGCGTTACAAATTTATCAAAAAAATAGAGGAATAACGATATCTTATTAAACTTTATCTAAAATGGAGTGTAGATTATTGTTTAATTAGAAATAACTACTGAAATTATAATAAACAATGTGTTTTGTGTAGTGTATTGAATTGTTTGTAATTTATTTTTTTAGAGTACATTTGTGTAAAATAGTTTTAAATAAGAAATAATAATGAAAAAAATAGTAGGTATATTCTTGCTTGGAGCAGCAGTATTTACTGCATGTAAAGGCAATGACAAGGAGCAGGTGTCTGTAGTAGTTGATGAGAGTAAATATGAATTTTTTGGGACAAAGTTTGCTCTTGATAAAGAGGTGAAGGATAGTGGAACTGTATTTGAAGTTTATCAAAATATGGTTAAAGGGGATAGTGTGCCAATGAAGTTTGCCTCTACGATTAATGAGGTTTGTCAGAAGAAAGGTTGTTGGTTGAGTTTAGATTTAACACAAGATAAAAAGAGCTTTGTAAAATTTAAAGATTATGCTTTTTTTGCTCCAATGAATGCTGGAGGTCATGAAGTAGTTGTTGATGGCAAAGCTTTTGTATCTGTTATACCTGTTGATGAGTTAAAGCACTATGCAGAAGATGCTGGAAAGACGGAAGAAGAAATAGCTTTAATAACTGAACCAAAAATAACTTATGGTTTTATGGCTGATGGTATAGCAATCAAAAAAGCTAAGTAATGGTGTTTAGAAATAGAATACTTCTGTTAACTGTATTGTTTGTTGTTTTTTCTAGCTGTAAAGAACAAAAGCAAACAGAGATAGAAGAAGAAACAAGCTTTCAAATGTATAATTTATCTCCAATGGCTGCTTTGATGGAGCAAATGTATGGACAGATGGCACATGCTAAAGAGGTGATTGAACAAGGAAGTGAGCAAATTGATTTGGGCGAGTTTCCTGTTATGCATAATGAGTTGTTGACAACTGAATTAACAGATCCTAGGGATAGAGATTTTTTCTTTACAGATCAGGCAGAGAAATTCTTGATATTAGAACGAAAACTATACGCATCAAGTAAGGAAACAATTGTAGAGGACTATAATGCTGTCGTAAATTCTTGTTTAGCCTGTCATATTAAGAAGTGTGGGGGGCCTATACCTCGAATTAAAAAGTTATTCATCCGATGAAACGCAAAGTAATAAAGACTGAAGATGGTTCTTCTTCTATTCAAATAGAGGAGTGGGGAGAAACATATCATTCCGTATATGGAGCTGTTCAAGAGGCAAAACATGTCTATATCCAAAACGGGTTAGACTTAGTCAATCATTTAAATTCTATTGTGGTACTTGAAATGGGATTTGGTACTGGTTTAAATGCTTATTTAACTTACTTAGCAGCTATGGATAAACAGTTAGCTATAACTTATCATGCAATTGAAGCTTATCCCGTTTCTGAAGAAGAGCTTAAAGCTTTAAACTATAGTGAAATTAATGGAGAGGATGCTGCTTTTTTACGATTGCATCATTCACCATGGAATGAGTTAGTCAAATTAAATGAATGTTTTAGTTTGTATAAAATGCTAAATACATTTGAAGAGCAAGTAGTAGAGAAAGAATCTTATGATTTGATTTATTTCGATGTTTTTGGTTACCCGTTTCAACCGGATCTATGGTCAGAAGAGATATTTAAAAAAATGTATGATGCTCTTAAAGTAGGTGGTATATTGACTACTTATGCTTGTAGAGGAGTTATCAATCGCACGATGAAGACAGTTGGTTTTGAAGTGAAAAAAGTGGCTGGGCCTCCAGGTAAGCGAGAAATGGTTATTGCTTATAAGCGGTAAAAAAAAGAAATAGCGAGAAGGAATAAACTTTAATAGTTGTTCCTTTTTTTATTAGTTTTTGTCTTATATTCTAGATTGTGTACATTTACCTTTTGTTAAAAAAGAACAGAGTAAACGTATGAGAAAAGTTGCAATAATACTAGTGGTATTGATAGGAAGTTCATTTATTAGTTGTAAATCTGATGTTAAGTCGGGAAAACCTGTTGAAGGAGAGTCAATTGAAAGTACTCTGGAACAAGAAGTATTGACGACAGAAGAGTTAGAAGATATTGTTACGCTATATGTGTCAAGTGAAAAATCTGATTGTGCAGGGGTAGCAGAGATGAAGTGTTTATTGGTTAAAGAGACGGAAGATGCTCCATGGGAACTTATGTATGATACTATTGAAGGATTTGTATATGAAGAAGGCTATGAGTATAATTTAGAAATAAGACGTGAGAATGTCACTAATCCACCTGCGGATGGCTCTTCAATCCGTTATGTGTTGATTAGAGAGATTTCTAAAGTAAAAAAATAAGGAGTAAACTTTATGTCTGAAGTAATATTAACGAATGATCGAGTAGTATTGCGACCATTAGAGTATCGCGATATAGAAACTTTATTGAGGTTTTCAATCAGTGAACCTGATATATGGGACTATACCCCTACTACAGGGGCGGGTAAAGAAAATCTAGAAAAATATATAAATAAAGCCATACAAGATAGAGAGGCAGAAACGGCAATTCCTTTTGTTGTTTTTGACAAAAAAGTTGAGCAGTACGTAGGTAGTACACGTCTGTGTGATATTAATCATGTGCAAAAGAAATTGATTATAGGATATACTTGGTATGGTCAAGAGTTTAGGGGAACAGGATTGAATAAGCATTGTAAGTATTTATTGTTGCAATATGCTTTTGAGACATTAGCGATGGAACGTGTAGAGTTTAGAGCTGATAATACAAACGCTCGTAGTATAGCAGCGATGAAAAGTATAGGATGTACTCTGGAAGGGGTACTTCGATCAGATGTTATTATGCGAGATGGGCGAAGAAGGGATACTGCCGTGCTCAGTATATTGAGGGATGAATGGTTTTTATATGTTAAGGAGCAATTATTGAGTAAGTTATAATAAAAAGACGAACCTTTTGGTTCGTCTTTTTATATTTTATCAATTAATTTTCTTCGTTGATTTCCTGTTGTCTTAAAGTGTGTAGGAGTTAATCCTGTTACTTTTTTAAATTGTTTACTTAAGTGTGCTACACTGCTGTAATTTAGTAGATAGGCAATCTCTTTTAAAGAGATCTCATCGTAAACAAGTAATTCTTTTACTCTTTCGATTTTAAGGGTTATGAAGTACTGTTCAATTGTAGTTGATTCTAGTGAGGAAAACAAAGCGCTCATATTGTGATAGTCTAGTTTCATGCGTTCACTAATGTATGTCGAAAGCGGTGTTTCAAGATAGGCATTGTGTTTTTGAACTAGTTCTATTAGGAGTGTCTTTATCTTTGTAACTGTTTTGCTCTTTCTGTCGTCTAGCAATTCAAAGCCAATAGCTTCTAATTTTTCTTTAATTTTTTCGAGTTGTACAGGAGTAAGTTTCTCTTTTAGTTCAACTTCACCAAGGTCCATTTTCTGTATGGTGTATCCCAATTCTACAAAAAGACTTTCTACAGCCATTTTGCAACGTGTACAAACCATGTTTTTTATATAGATAATCATTGATATTGTAATTAGCGTAATTTCAAAGATACTATTTTTAAAAAAAGGAGGTCTAATTTATTTGATAGGCTTACTTCGTTACTTCATCAATCAGATAAAAAATAGACTTGAAGTTAATACCTCCAAATTCACTTAAACCGATTTCACATGTACGACTAGTAGAGAAGCCATCGTGACTATTTTGAATAAGTTGTTCTTGAAGGTGTCTGTTTCCGTGCTTATTAAGTTCAGGGTGAGTAAATCCACGATCACCTGCAAACCCACAACAGTTACTATTGATGTAATTTACCTTCTCTGCACATCGTTTAGTTAGTTCTAATAGTTTACCTTCTAAGCCTATTTTTTTTACTGAACAGACTGGATATACATTGATTTCTTTTCTTGGATTTTTTACTTCTAAATGATCCATGACAAAGTCTTGCATAAATTCAATAGGGTCGTACATTTTTAGTGCTCCATCTTTATGAGCTTCATAAAAAGTATAGAAACAAGGGCTCATGTCAAATAGTACTGGTATTTGGCCATTGTTACTTGCTTTTAGTAATGCTTCTTCAAGAGAACTAGATTTAGTAAATCCTTCCTCTTTATACCCTTTACTGCTAAAAGGCATTCCACAACACATATTGTCTAAATTTTCAGGATAGATAATTGTAAATCCAGCTCTTACTAAGAGCTCAGTAGTTTTACTAATTAAATCAACATCTTCTTTTAGGTAATCTTTAGATTTTCCCATTGTTCGGTTAATACAAGAAGGGTAATAGACTACTTTTCGCTCTTGGTTTGGGTTGGCGATAGTTTTGGTTATTCTTGTTTGGGTAGCAGTAGGCATGGCAATATTCCATTGCGGTAACTTATTGTTTGATAGCTTGCGAACACTTGTTGCTGTTTTATACATTAATTTATCTCCGAATAGTCTGCGCGAAAAGTTAAGTAGCTTTAATCCAGTACGGCCCATAGCTGTTACTCGATCGATATTTTCAACAAAATACTCTGCGTCTTTATGGGCTTTGATGGATAATTTTTGATGGCGTATATCCTTGATATACTTACCTGTGTCAATTTTTACGGGGCAAGCTAAAGCACATAGCCCATCAGTAGCACAGGTCTCATCAGAGTAATAAGTAGCATCAGCTAGCATTTGCTTTAAGCGATTAGCATCCTCTAGTGTGTTTTCTAGGCGTGCTATTTCTCTTCCTATCACAATGCGTTGTCTTGGAGAAAGTGTTAGTCCTTCGGCTACGCAGTGAGATTCACAGAAGCCACATTCGATACATTTATCTACAATTTCATTAGTTGCAGGAGATGGTTTTAAGTTCTCTAAATGTATATGTGGATTGGTGTTGATAATTACTCCAGGGTTTACTAAATTATTGGGATCGAAGATTGCTTTAATACGCAACATTGCTTGATATGCTTGGGTCCCCCATTCTTTTTCAACAAAGGGAGCCATGTTTCTTCCTGTTCCGTGTTCGGCTTTTAATGATCCATTGAATTGATTGACAACAATATCGACTAATCCGTCCATCATTTTAGCATATCGATCGATTTCATGTTGGGTAGAGAAGTCTTGGGAGAAAACCAAGTGTAAATTGCCTTCTAGTGCATGACCAAATAGTACAGCATCGGTATAACCTAGTTTAGCAAATAAGCTTTTCATTGCGATACAAGCATCGGCAAGCTTTTCTACTGGAAACGCTACGTCTTCAATAATACATGTAGTGCCTGTTTTTCTCAAGGCACCAGTAGTAGGTAATAATCCATTTCTGGCTTTCCAATTGAAAGCATATTGTTGAGGTTCAGAAGTAAATTCAAAGGGCTTATAAGTGGGAATAGGAGCAACTGCTAGACGAATAGCCTTTTGTTTGTTATTCATTTCCTCTTCGTCATCTGCTTGTGCTTCTACAAGTAGTATGCAAGCTGTTTCAGGTAAAGATTTAAAATATTCAGGTGCTAAAGGTTCATTCTCTATTGATTTTATACTGTTTCGATCTAATAGTTCAACTGCTGCAACAGGGCTTTGTTTCAAGTAAGGAACGGCTTGGCAGGCTAACTCTATTGTTTCAAAAATCATTAGTGTACAAGCTTTACGCTTGTAATTAATGACTGTATTATAGGTGATATCAGAGATAAAAGCTAAAGTGCCTTCAGATCCAATCATGATATGTTTAATAATGTCGTAAGGATCTTGGAAGTCAACAAAGGCATTTAAACTATATCCTGTAGTATTTTTGATTTTAAACTTTCGTTTGATACGCTCATATAAAATACTGTCTGTAGCAATATCGTCTCTCAGTTGAATAATACCTTTAATGATTTCGGGGTGCTTTGCTTCGAATGCTTTTTTACTATCACTATCTGCTGTATTTAGGACTGTCCCATCATAGAAGATTATTCGAATGTCAGCGATAGTGTTATATGAGTTCTGAGCTGTACCACAACACATTCCACTTGCATTATTAGCTGCGATACCTCCGATCATAGCTGCATTAATAGAGCCGGGGTCGGGCCCTATTTTTCTACCATACGGTGCTAAAATGATATTAGCTCTCCCTCCAATAATTCCTGGTTGAAAACGCGCTTGTAATCCGTTATTCAAGATCTCGTAATCTTTCCATCGATGGGTAGCTACCATCAAGACAGAGTCTGTGACTGCTTGTCCAGATAGACTTGTTCCTGCTGCTCGATAGGTCAGAGCAACGTTGTTTTTATAAGCAGTATGAATAGTAGCAATCGCTTCCTCTTCGTTGTGAACTTGTACAACAATTTTGGGTATTAGGCGATAAAAACTAGCATCAGTTCCATAGGCTAGCAACTGTAATGGATTGGTGATAATTCTCTTGTGATCAACGTAGAAAGCTAGTTCTTCTTGAAAATTTTTGTATTGTTGTGCTAACATGGTGTATCCTGTTTTATAATGCTACAATTTACTAAAGAAATTGTTTATTATGAATAAAAATAGGATTAAGATGATGGTCGCAACGACGATCTTTTTATTCATTATTATGAAGGTTACGGGTTCGTATTAAGAAACAAGTTAGACTTCTGTGCTTGATAATTGTCGCACTAGTATTATTTTTCCGTCCTTTCTTGACCAATGGGTGCAGAATAGTTGCACTTTCCTTGCCAAGATAGTACTTGCGGGCTCGTAAACTGCAGGAATACTGTACGTATGGCACAAGCTTGGCAACAAATGCTATTATTCTAAAATCTCTTTGATTGAAACCAAGTTGTTAGTTTTTTTTAATTTGGTGTCTCATTTTAGTGTCATACGAATGATTTAGTAGGGGAGATCACTAACTTTTCAAAAATTATAGAGAATAATCTACAACCTTTAAAAAAGTAATCATTTGTTATTTCATTTGGTAAATGTCAATGATCTATATTTATTGTATCAAACGGACCTATAGTTGATATTTAAAAAACCTTAAAAATACTATTGTAACATAACGTGTTAAAACACTACCTTTGCACAAAATTTACACACACAACAACACAAAGTCATATAACATGTATAAAAGTCTTATAAAGCCTATATTCTTTAGGTTTGACCCGGAGAAAGTACACCATTTCACTTTTGGCGCTTTGAAGTTTTTCAATAGAATTCCTGGCGTATCTGCTATAATTCGAGCAAATTGTCAAGTGAATGATTCTCGCTTAGAGAGAGAAGTCTTTGGATTAAAGTTTAAAAATCCAGTAGGACTAGCTGCCGGTTTAGACAAGGATGCTAAGTTATACAGTGAGTTAGAAAACTTTGGTTTTGGTTTTATAGAGATAGGTACATTGACTCCTAAAGGACAACCTGGCAATCCGAAGAAGCGTCTATTTCGCTTGAAGGAAGATGGGGGGTTGATTAATCGCATGGGATTCAACAATGGAGGTGTCGAAGAGGCAGTGGAGCGTCTAAAGAAGAATAAAGGGACATTGATAGGTGGTAATATTGGTAAAAACAAAGTAACACCTAATGAGAATGCAATTGATGATTATGAAATTTGTTTTGAAGCATTGTTTCCTTATGTGGATTATTTTGTAGTGAATGTAAGTTCACCAAATACACCAAATCTTAGAGCATTGCAAGATAAAGAACCTTTAATGGCTTTATTAAATGCTTTACAAATCAAGAATAATAAAAAGGAACAAGCCAAGCCTATTTTATTAAAGATTGCTCCAGATTTGACAGATGATCAACTTTTGGATATTATTGATATTGTAAAGGAGACAAAAATCGCGGGAGTTATTGCTACGAATACCACGATTGGAAGAGATAATCTAAAATCTATTCATCAGCAGGAGACTGGAGGTTTAAGTGGGAAGCCATTGACAAAACGCAGTACTGAAGTGATTCGTTTCTTATCGGAAAAGAGTAATAAAGCCTTCCCAATAATCGGAGTGGGTGGAATTCATTCAGCGGCTGATGCAATCGAAAAACTAGAGGCAGGAGCTAGCTTAGTACAATTATATACTGGGTTTATATATGAAGGACCTGGTTTAATAAAAGCCATTAATAAAGAGTTATTATCCAAATAATATTTTAATAGATAAAAAACTATGTCAGCAGAAGTTCTTTATACTTTTTTTATCACTTGTTTTTTGTTGATTATTACACCAGGACCTGATTTATTATATGTTGTTTCTCAGAGTATTACAAGAGGAAAGAAATATGGTTATGCTGTTGTAATAGGCCAAATGGGAGGTTTGATTTTTCATTTATCTTTATTTGCATTTGGGGTTTCAGCTTTAATCATAAATTCGGCTTATGCTTTAAAAGCAGTTAAGATTTTTGGGGCACTGTACTTGTTTTGGTTGTCCTATAAGGTATATCAAGAGGAGAATGTCATAACAATAGAAGAAAATTCAGTACCTAAGAACGACAAAACCTTTATGGGATTTGTAAGAAAAGGATTATTGATGAATATTCTAAATCCAAAAGTAATGATGTTTTTCTTAGCTTTATTTCCGGGATTTATTTCAGAAGCAGCTGGTAGCGTAAAACAGCAAGTTTTTGTATTGGGGAGTGTATTTATTTCACAAGCTTTAGTGATATTTTTAATCATCTGTACAATTGCAGCTCAATTGACTGAGTTTATGAAAAATAATAAAGCAGTTAATGTCTTTCTGAAGTGGTTACAGATAATTATTTTCTCAGGTTTAGGAGTTTTTCTGCTCATGAACTAATTTAAATATAGACATAAAAAAGGCTCTTTAATTAAATTAAGGAGCCTTTTTTATGTCTATCTATTTATTAATCAGTAGTCTAATTGTTTTGTGGTTGAGGTGATTTTTTAAAATAATTCATTTTGTGAATTATTAAGTTTTCATCTATATTTGATAAAGTATGAAACCAACAGTCAAAATTATCGAATGTCCTAGAGATGCCATGCAAGGCATTAAGATGTTTATTCCTACGGAGAAGAAAGTTCAATATATCCAATCACTATTAAGAGTTGGATACGATACTATTGATTTCGGAAGTTTTGTTTCTCCTAAGGCTATACCTCAAATGCAGGACACAGCCGAGTTATTGTCACAGTTGGATTTGAGTCGAACGCAAAGTAAATTGTTGGCTATTATAGCTAATACTAGAGGTGCTGAACAAGCTGCACATTATAAGGAAATACAATATTTAGGATACCCTTTTTCTATATCTGAAAACTTTCAGATGAGAAATACACATAAGACAATTGCGGAGTCAATAGTTACTTTAGACGAAATATTAAATATTGCTACCAAGTCAAATAAAGAAGTAGTTGCCTATTTATCAATGGGATTTGGGAATCCTTATGGAGATCCATGGAATGTAGAAATCGTAGGGGAATGGACAGATCGCTTAGCACGAATGGGGGTAAAGATATTATCGTTATCTGATACTGTAGGAAGTTCAACACCAGAGGTAATAGATTATTTATTTAGTAATCTGATTAAAGCTTATCCAGATGTAGAGTTTGGAGCCCATCTACATACGACACTGGATAGTTGGTTTGAAAAAGTAGATGCAGCATATAAGGCTGGATGTATTCGCTTCGATGGAGCTATTAAAGGGTATGGAGGGTGTCCGATGGCCAAAGATGATTTGACTGGTAATATGCCTACTGAGCGCCTGCTTAGTTATTTTACTGCCAATAAAGTAGATACGAATATGAGTGCAATGTCATTTGAAAGCGCTTATAATGAAGCGTTAAAAATATTTAATTTTTATCATTAAGCTTTTTAGTTTGATTAAAAAAAACTAAATTCGCGTGCAATTCAATTACAATTGCACATGAAAGCACACACAACTAAAATCATCGGTCAAGGTTTGACTTATGATGATGTATTATTAGTTCCAAACTATTCGGAAATCTTACCTAGAGAGGTAAGTTTACAAACAAAATTCACAAGAAACATCACGTTAAATGTACCAGTAGTTTCTGCTGCTATGGATACTGTAACTGAAAGCGAAATGGCTATAGCTATGGCTCGTGAAGGAGGGATAGGAGTTATTCACAAGAATATGACTATCGAAGAGCAAGCAAAAGAAGTTCGTAAGGTGAAGAGAGCAGAATCAGGAATGATTATCGATCCAGTAACTTTATCGTTGTCAGCTACTGTAGGAGATGCAAAAAAAGCTATGGCAGAGCATGGTATTGGTGGTATTCCAATTGTGGATGCTGAGGGATATCTGAAAGGTATAATCACAAACAGAGACATGCGTTTTGAGAAACACAATGAGCGCTTGATCACTGAGGTTATGACAAAAGAAAATTTAGTAACAGCTGCAGAAGGGACAACCTTAGAGCAAGCAGAAGGAATACTTCAAGAGAATAAGATTGAGAAATTACCTGTTGTAAACAAAGAGTACAAATTAGTAGGATTAATTACATTTAGAGATATAACTAAATTGACACTTAAACCAAATGCTAACAAGGATAAGTTTGGTCGTTTACGCGTTGCTGCAGCTTTAGGAGTAACTGCAGATGCGGTTGATAGAGCTAAGGCTTTAGTAAGTGCTGGTGTTGATGCTTTGATTATAGATACAGCACATGGACATTCAAAAGGTGTAGTAGGGGTATTAAAAGAAGTAAAGAAATCATTTCCAGAAATTGACGTAGTTGTTGGAAATATTGCGACTCCAGAAGCGGCATTATACTTAGTAGAAGCAGGAGCAGATGCAGTAAAAGTAGGTATTGGACCAGGATCAATTTGTACAACGCGTGTAGTAGCTGGTGTAGGATTTCCACAATTTTCAGCAATTATGGAAGTAGCTGCAGCACTTAAAGGAACGGGAGTACCAGTTATTGGTGATGGAGGACTTCGTTATACAGGAGATATTCCAAAGGCAATAGGAGCAGGGGCAGATTGTGTAATGCTAGGTTCAATGTTGGCAGGAACAAAAGAGTCTCCAGGAGAAACTATTATATTTGAAGGAAGAAAATTCAAAGCTTATAGAGGTATGGGGTCAGTAGCGGCAATGAAGCAAGGGTCTAAAGATAGATATTTCCAAGATGTAGAAGACGATGTGAAGAAGTTAGTGCCAGAAGGAATTGAAGGGCGTGTAGCTTATAAAGGAGAGCTTAGTGAAAGTATGTTACAATTCATCGGAGGACTTCGTGCAGGTATGGGATACTGTGGAGCAAAGGATATTCCTACATTACAAGAAGTAGCTAGATTTGTACAATTGACAGCTTCAGGTATTGGAGAAAGCCACCCTCATAATATTACAATTACAAAATCAGCACCAAATTATTCAAGATAATAATTGGTTGATAGAAATAAAAAAGGGACTTACCGCTTTACGGTAAGTCCCTTTTCTTATGCTTTTATAGCATTAGCTATTTTTCGTATTTTAATATCTAGGATAACATATGTCAGTGAAACAAATGGACTGATAATATTGAAGAATGCGTAAGGAGCGTAAGTAAACGTGTCGATCCCTAACACTCCTGCATGGTATGCACCACAGGTGTTCCATGGAATTAAAACAGAGGTAACTGTACCAGAGTCTTCAAGCGTTCTACTTAAGTTTTCTGAAGCTAGGCCTTTTTCTTTATAGGCATTAGCAAACATTTTTCCAGGAATTACAATTGATAAATACTGTTCAGAAGCAGTAAGGTTTACTACTACACAGCTAGTCATTGTACTAGCGAATAAACCAAATACTGAGTTAGCAATACTCAATAGGCTTTCAGTTATTTTTTTAAGTGCACCAATTGCCTCCATTGCTCCTCCAAAAAACATGGCACAAATAATTAACCATACAGTATTAAGCATACTAGCCATTCCACCAGCTTCAAATAAGCTGTTTAAGCTGTCCATTGGAGATAGAATAGCAATATCTGTAGTTATTGCATTCATAATACCTTTATAAGCTGTTTTTGCGTTTAAAGTTGTTCCTTCTCCTACTAATGTTACAATGTCGGGTTGGAAGAAAAGAGCAAAAATAGCACCTAGTAGTGTCCCTAATAATAGTGCTAATATTGGTTTGACCTTTTTTAGGATAGCGACTATTACGATTACTGGCACGAGGAATAGCCAAGGAGTGATATTGAAGGTGTTTTCGATTGCTATTAAGGAATCTGTCATGTCTATATTGTCAGGGACATCAAGATTGAAACTGATTATAATAAATATTATTAGCGTAATAATATAACTAGGTACAGTTGTAAACAACATGTATCGAATATGAGTAAATAAATCGGTGTTAGTCATTGCTGATGCAAGGTTAGTTGTATCCGATAAAGGAGAAAGTTTGTCTCCAAAATAAGCGCCAGAAATCACTGCCCCTCCAATCAGTCCCATTGATATTCCCATGGCATTACCAATACCTACTAAGGCAATACCTACTGTAGCGCTGGTGGTCCACGAACTACCGGTGGCTAATGCTATAATAGAACAAATAATAATAGTGGCAGGTAGAAATATTTGAGGCTCAAGAATTTGTAGGCCATAGTAAATCATGGTAGGGATAATTCCGCTAAGTAGCCAAGTACCTGAAAGAGCACCAACCAAAAGCAAAATATAAATGGCTCTAGTGGTCTCTCTTACGTTTTTGGTGATCTTTTTTATGATTTGCTCATATTTGACCCGGTTATACAAACCTATTCCGATGGCTATTAGACCACCAATAAGTAAAACAAATTGATTTGATCCGTCTAATGCTGAGCTTCCATAGACAAATACATTTGTACCCAATAAAGCTATTAAAACGATCATCGGGATTAGCGATTGAAAAAGTGTAATTTGCTTTTTCTTTAGCTTGATTTGTTCTTTCATATCTTGTTGTTTGTATATTATTGGTTTCAATATATGAAAATATACACGACTTTTATTCATTTTAATCTAATTACTTATATTTATTTCTGTATAAGTAATAGGGGTAAAGTAATATTTTTGTTGATTAAATAAATGATTAGAGGCTTATTGACGTATTAAACAGTAAAGGAATGGGGCGTTTGTTGAGTTTCTATTGAGTTTCTCTATTTTGAATATTGTCATTCATTTTTAGAGGAAAGAATTGAACGTGGTACGAATAAAAAAACCTTACTGTCTAGTAAGGTTTTGGAAACTAACCAAGGATAGTCGGTTGATTTTATGTTAGAAGATTTAGAAACCTTTCACGCTAGAATTATAGGCTTTATCTTTTTCTTCTTTTGTTAAGTTTTTCTTGTATTGAAATAAGGCTGCTTCCCAATCTCCATAACCTGTGTTAGGTAAGACAATAAACTTTTTGCCGAAAAGTTCTTTATTATTTTTTACATTTTCTAGACGTTCTTCTTGTGTCTTTTTGTCCCAAAGAGTAGAGAAGTCTGATAAGTTATCACCTAAAAGCATAACAATCTCATGTGTTTCAAGTACTTTTTGACGTCTCGTCTCTTTACTTGATTCAGATGTTCTTACGATTACGTGATCATTATCTGCAAAAGGATAGTTATATTTCTCTAGGTTTTTAAGAGTGCCTGCTTTGTCATTTTCATTTCTGTTGGTGATATAGAATATTTCAACTCCTTTAGATTTAGCATAGTTAAAAAAATCTAAACTCCCCAAAGCGGGCAAAGCTTCTCCTTTAGAAGTCCATTCGGTCCAAGAATCTTGGCTATATGATTTACCTTCACGTGCCATTTGCACAGCATAAGGTGAGTTGTCAAGGAAGGTTTCATCTATATCAGTTACTATAGCAAGAGGTTTACTGTGTTGTTCTTCTAGAATTTGGTCTAATTGAAGTGTTGCAATATTGAAGGCTTGTGCGCAAAGTGCTTGATATTCAGCAGCGTTTTGTTGAAATACAGCAGCGTAAAGCTTTCCGTTAACTTCAATATTATTTAATACTTTTTCATTTGTATTAACTGTAGTTTGAGGTACTGATTTACAAGCTGTCAATGTTGTGAATACAAGTCCTGCTATTAGAAAAGATCGTTTAAGCATAGTTTAATAATTTTACTATTTAGTAACAGCAAAATTACAATTTTTAAAAGAAATAGAGACGTGAATTCAAGTTATAAATGCAACATTAGTCAT
>NZ_WMJY01000032.1 GCF_009711055.1 Myroides pelagicus | reverse complement strand
CTAACGACCTTGTTTGATTGGCTGTGTTTCATAGTTTTAAATGGTTTTAAAGTGGTTAGTAATAATTATTGATTGCTCCCAGGCAATTATCCCCTTTACTTTTGTAATTACATGATTATAACAAGCTTGTAAATTAAAATGCTCGTAAATAAAAGGCAATAGAAACCCTATACGCATCTAAGTGGTCGATCTTAGTTATAGCGTATAAAAGTTTAAAAAGTAAATAGGATGCATTCTAATAGGACCCCCTTACGTGAAAGTGTTTAATTTAAATTCGATTTGTATTTTGTAGGACGACTTTTTCATTAGTTTATGTTGTTTTTACTGCTTTTTAATACCATTACTGTTACCTAATAAAAATACTAGGTAACGAGTAATGGAATAATTAGGCCTGTACGCAACTCAATATCCCATTGAGCGGTGCGTAAAATAAACTAGTAACCTTGTCTTATTTCTAAGANAATAAACTAGTAACCTTGTCTTATTTCTAAGACAACTAACTAATCAACTAATTCAATTTAAAATGTTAAAATTAACTGCTTATACTAAGAGTAGATAGGATTTTGAAGAAGATCCAAATAGGAATAAATTACACATTTGGTTTATCATTCTAATCTACTCTTTTAAAGCAAAGTGTTTCATAGATCTAAATGGTTTAGTTTGGTTAATAATAGTTTGAAGTAAAAAAATAATTGAAAAATTCTCGAATAGAACATCCGATAAGTCCTTTAAGGATGTAGTACTGCCTTTACAAAAAAGTAACAGCATTAAGTTTTAAATCTCTTTATGCTTGTTTGGGAGACAGCACAACAAAAGATTATATTATATTTTGTCATAGAATAGAAGATGGAAATCTAATATTTTATGAATATATTTTCTCTGGTAGTTCAGTACAGAATACTGAACTACCATACATTGTCGTCTAGAACTTAAAATTAGTCGCTTTTTAGAGTTTTTCCTTTTGGAAAACATATGGAAAGGAATTACTTTTAGAGTGCGAATCAAAAAAGAAAAAACCGATCTTACTAGAAGTGACTTTTTAAGTTAAGACAACCTGAATGAATAAAAGAATTATGACTTCTTTTTCATCCTTTAATTGTATGCGAACTATTTTTAAATCCAATCGCTCTTCTAGTTATAATCCTTTTTCTTCTTAAGAATTGCCCCAGTGAGGTATTAAAATAAAAAATCGCTCACATTAATAATATGAACGATGTTTTCTAGTATGATAAATCAATCCTTGTATAAAGCAAGGAGCGGTTTGTACTTTAGAACTCAAGGCGACCAAGCCTTTTACAATAAAAAATTGTATTTACCATCTTAAAGTACGTGAGAACCGCCCCAATGCATTTACAAAAGTAATAAACTTTTTAGCATGGAGCGACATCACGGTTTTCTTGATGGTAATTATGGTCGTTTTGAGTTCAAGAAAACATCGTTGTTATGTCTGATTGTGTAGACACATATGTCTATATCAAATACAAATATAGTAAAACAATTTAAATAATCCAATATATGTGATTGTTTTTTTAGTGGTAATTATGGAAATAAGAATCTTAAAATACGAGACGACACAGTTTGATTATGATTTTATTAATCATGTTAGAAGAATTAGGAAGTCAAAAAAAATTTCGCAAAAAGAATTAAGTAGATTAATGGGGTTAGCAGATTCTTTTGTAGGTAATGTAGAATCACTTACTCAAGTACATAAATACTCAACAAGGCATATCCCACTTTTAACCAAAGCGTTTAAATTTAATAATATAGCTGAGTTATTTGATTTTGATATACCGACTCATGATTTGATTCAAGTAATAGTGGAGCAGAAAGTAAATATTGGCGGGGATAAGGAAAGAGTGGTTAGTTCGAAAGTTGTTAAAATCGAAGTTTGTAGTGAGTAACTCGTTAACTTCTACTTATTGTAACAATTTAGACCTTAACTTTATTTAGAATTAAGTAAATGTAATTTATACTTTCATTTCTAGTGAATTGTTTTTCTAAAGTGAATTTTTTTTATCTTTTATATTTAAACAATATAACTAATGAAAACTGTAGAAGTAGTAGCTGCTATTATTATAAATGGGGATTATATATTTTGTGCTCAGAGGAATTATAATGACAAAGAGTATTTATCATATAAGTTTGAATTTCCTGGTGGTAAAATAGAACAGGAGGAGACTTACGAGCAAGCATTGTTACGCGAAATAAGAGAAGAACTTGATTGGTCTATTACAATTGACGAGTTTTTTATGTCAGTGGATTATACCTATCCAGATTTTAAGCTAATCATGCATACATATTTATGTAGTCCTGTTAATGAAGAGTTTAACCTAAATGAACACGCTTCATTTAAATGGATAAAACCAGCAGATTTAAAGTATTTAAATTGGGCAGCTGCAGATATTCCAATTGTAGATAAATTGATTAAAAAAAGTTTATAGCTTATTTCTTGTTTGAATGGTAATGTAATAGTTTTAGTTTTTCAATAACTAACATAAAACTGCTACTTGAATAACTAAGACATTTTTTTAATAATATAGAGCTACTAAAGGTGCAATCTTTTATTTAAAGGGAATAACTAATCTCTAGTTGATAGTTTTTTGATCAGTTCTATAAAGCTACGTGAGTTTGTTTTATTTAGTATGTTTTTACGATGGGTTTGTATGGTGCTAGGGCTTAAATACAGAGTATTGGAAATTTCTTTACTTGTTAAGCCTTTTTTGATTAACTGAATTATTTCTTGCTCTCTACTTGTTAGGTTATATTTATTGATTAGATCTAAATATTCACCTTTTTCTTTGTCGAAAATTCTGTAGTCTGTCTCCAAACACAAAGGTTGTGTTATGTCTTGTATTGTGTGTAGGACTAAGGATTTATTCCAATAACCTTCTTTGGTAAGTTCAATAGCGTTGTATTCTTGTAAAATTAAAATGTAGCTACCATCAGCTTTTCGTATGCGATAGCTATATTTGAAAATATATTTGTAGAGCTCATTGTGTCTTAGTGCATTGGTGAATTCCTGTCCTTGCAATTCTTTTTGAAAGAAATAATCTAAATCATCAGGATGAACTAGTCCAAGAAAAAAGGCTACATCGATCTCTTGTTTGGGATAACCAGTGATGGTAAAGAAGGCAGAGTTAATAAATTCTATAGAATTATCTACATTGTTGAAAATGAAAAAATAAGAGTTAGGTGTTTCAGAATCAGTGCTTTCTTTGGAGATCTTTGCATTCTCTTTATTCAAAATATCTACCCATTGTTTATGAAAGTGATTATCCATTAGTTAGTATGTTTGATTGCTAGTAAGGAGTGTTTGTTTTGTTTTTCGTTTGCCAGATAACAAGTAAGTAACTATCTGGTCTTCTATAGTTTTATATGGTTTATATTATTGCACAAATATAAGTAAAATTCGTCATTTGTTGTAATATCAATTGTATATACTTGGGTTTAGCTCCTGAATTGTTAATTTTTGATAGTGTTTAGATATTTACTTCTTTTATAAGAAAGCTGTATAAATAGCAGAATGTATTAGAGGTGATTGTATATTTATTTTTGTAACTTAAATTATTCTTTATATTTGAGAAGAAGAGACTTAGGTCTCTATGGCGATAATTATTTCAAAATAACTAGACTACTAAATATCTATGAAGATTAAACAATTAAATGAGCTTGAAGGGCTAGCGACTTCTCCAAAATTGCGAAAAGCATATACTCAGTTCAATGAATTAATAAATGAACTGAATAATAGGGACCTTCACGAAGATACTATTAAGTTGATTAACATTGAGGTTGATAGTATACATTCGAGCAACAGTATAGAGCATACTTTGGTTAATCTGATTCGAATTGGACAAGCGAAGATTATTAGACTGGTTGAAAAGAAACATAAAATTGTACCCAAAAACTATTATCGTAAGTTTTGGTCTGTATTAGGTATGTCAACTTTTGGCCTTCCATTAGGGGTGGTAGTTGGTGTAGTAATCATGGAGAATATAGGTATGTTAGCTATTGGATTACCTCTTGGTATGATCATCGGTCATGCAGTTGGTAGTATTATGGATAAAAAGGCTTTCAAAGAAGGACGACAGCTAAATATAGATCTGAAAAACGGACTCTAAGTAATTAAGGATGTTTTTTATAACGATTTTTTAAGCAACCTAATGTTAAACCTTGTATACACTCTGGTTTATATACAAGTACGTTGGTTATCTTTCAGATCTTTGTTGTTTAGCTTTTTGGCGCAACACATAAAGGTATAGACTTTCTACCTTATCTCTTGCCCAAGGGGTTTTTCGCAAGAATTTCAAAGAAGAGTTAATACTAGGGTCATGCGTAAAACAACGAATACTAATTTGATTGCCTAAGGCTTCAAATCCATTGTAATAGTCTACTAACTCTTCAAGTATATCTACTAATTTCTTTCCGTGTAGTGGGTCTTTAGAGGTGTGCATATTCTTGTGTTTGCCTCAAAGATAGGTTAAAAAACATTTACGTTATTGAGCAAAAGGTAGTTTTGATTAAATTAGTTCTAAAAAATAGATAACTTATGATTGATAGATTAAATTATAGCGATACACCAATAGTTGTTAGAATGAGTATTGGAGGACTTGAGCATCAATTTATACAAGAAGAAGTAGAAAAGCAATTAGTAGAATTTCTTCCTGTTGTGACTCATAGCTTCAAATTTATAGATGGACAGTGTATGCTGATAGTATCATTGCCAATACAGATGATACCAGAGGTAATAGATAGTTTGATTCAACAAAAGTTAGCAATTTTTGAAGTTACTAAATTCAGCGAGTAGAGAATATAATGTTTGCTGACTTTTTTATACATAGAGTTGATTTAGAGCTGTGTATAAGTCTAGTTTTTTTAAGCTTTAAAAAGAAATACGGCATGTCAAAAAAGATTGTATATAAAGTACTTCTTCTAATAACAATTAACCTATTAAATCTTACTTTTTAATCAAGGACAACACCACTACCACCAATAACCTGTATCGCTGAAGAGGTTTCTTTCCAAAAACGGATATAGCGGAAGTTGTTTTCAAATACATGATTGTCATAACTCCCTTTTAGTTCTATTATAAGTGTTATGACGGCAATATCCTCTATAATATTTATATTTTCAATCTGTGAGCTAATCTCATTGACTTTCATCATACCTGATTGATAAGAGGCGATATCCATTTTTTTAGTTATGGTTTGTCCACTAGGGATAAGAAAGAGTAAATCATCGTGTAGTAGCTCTTCTAAAACAGCAATATCACTGTCTTTCATGGCTTGATACAATTTATTTTCACAATTGATGATATCTTGTTTTGTCATGAGCTAAGTTTTAGTTTGTTTATTAATGGTGTATAAAAGTACTTTTTCTTGACATTATATCCTATTTTTCGATTGTTTTATGTTTGCTTATAGCCTTTAGTGTTGTTTGTTTTGGTATTGCCTATAGACTATCGCCACGCTAATTAACATTAATACCGCCGCTAATAGATATGGAGCCCCAGAGAACTCTACCGGAGCATCACTAGAGGAATAGTAGTAAAATAGGTTGGTCATTAGCGGTGGTCCTATAATCGATGTAGCACTCATCAGGCTTGTCAAAGCGCCTTGTAGTTCTCCTTGTTCACTTACAGGGACTTGTTTACTGATGACTCCCTGTAGTGAAGGACCACAGATTCCCCCAAGTGAATAAGGTAGTAAGAAGACAAACATCATCCATCCCTGATCTGCAAAGGCAAATAACAATAGCCCGATAGCATAACACAATAGTCCTAAATAAATGCTTTTGTAGTCGCCTAGTCGCGGTGTTGTCCATCTAATTAACCCTCCTTGTACAAGGCCTAAGAGTAAACCCAATAGTCCAAGAGATAACCCTACTAGAGCCTCAGACCAATCGAATTTGTACATCACGTAGAAGTGCCAATTACTTTGTACAGCATGTAGTCCTATATAGACTAGGGTTTGGGCTACTATGAGATGGGATATTTTTGGGTACTTTAATAAGAATTTGATAGAACCAATAGGGTTGGCTCTTTTCCATTGAAAGCTTCTGCATTTGTCTTTATCAAGGCTTTCAGGGAGTATAAAATAACCGTAAAGGAAGTTTAATAAACACAGTCCCGCTGCTGCGTAAAAGGGTATTCTTGGCCCGTAATGACCTAGTAATCCTCCTAAAACTGGGCCGATGATAAAGCCGATACCAAAGGCAGCTCCAATCATTCCAAAGTTTTTGGTTCTGTTTTCATCAGTTGATATATCTGCGATATAGGCACTAGCAGTGGAAATACTCGCTCCTGTTAGCCCTGCGATCACTCTTCCGAGAAATAACCAAGTGATGCTAGGGGCAAAGGCTAAGAATAAATAGTCAATACTAAAGCCCATTAGTGAGAGTAACAATATTGGTCGTCGTCCAAATTGATCACTTAGATTGCCTACCAAGGGAGCGAATATAAATTGAGTGAAGGCATAGGCAAACCCTAGCCATCCACCATAGGTAGCGGCTTGATTGATATCACCATCAATGAGTTGTTCGATTAGTTTGGGAATTACCGGGAGTATGATCCCCCATCCAATTATATCTATTACCAGAGTAATGAATATAAAGCCTATGGCTGCTTTTTTCGTTTTGTTTTTCATGCTGTAAAAGTAGTACAGCACTTAGCCACGACTATTGACACTTTCATTGTAGATAAGTGCAGATTTAAAGGTTGGTATTACCAGTGTGGTCTGGCTAACTTTCTTTATAGGCTTTGGGTGACATTCCTGTATTTCTTTTGAAATATCGGCAGAATGTGCTTGTATCTGAAAAGTTGAGTTCGTATCCAACTTCTTTTACCGATAAGCTGGAGCCTTTTAGTAGTGTTTTGGCATGTAAGATCAGCAGGTGATCGATCCATTGCGTGGTGGTTCTTCCTGTGTTTTGTTTTAAGAATGTAGAGAGGTATTGTGGGGTCAAGTTCAGCTTATCGGCGTAGAAGTCCACATTTCGCTCTTTGGCAGCATGGCTTGAAACTAGGGCGTAGAATTGGTCAATTAATTCATGGGTTCTGTTTTTGATTGTATTTTTTGTTGTATTGCCTTTTCGTTGTTGAAGTAGTAAATTCAGTAGGGCTAGGACTAGATGACGCATGACCTCTGTTGAATTATTGTCGTTTGTTTGCTGGATGTTTAGACCGATAAGGTCAAATAGCTTGTGGGTGATTTGTAAATTAGTGTCTTTTAGTTCAATAATCGGGTTCCAACGCAACTCATTATCCATGATAAATTCTTTTGCCATAGGTAAAGAAGTGATCAGGTCAAGTGAAATCCCCAAAGTAATGATCTGGGCATCTGGACTAAGCTTTTTGGTTTCTATCATGATTTGTGGGGGAATTATAGCTAATTCTCCTTGTTGTATATCGAATTCTTGGAAGTGAACCTGAGCTTTCATTTTTCCCTTTACCATATAGGCTAGTAGTAATCCGTCAAACAGACGACTATGCTTGTCGTAGCCTAAGTTAGGCTCGTATTGTTGATTCAGCATAATTATTCCATTAGGCACTTGAGGTGGCTCTAGGTGATAAAGCTGGTAGATATTTTTGAAAGTAAGTAATAAGGCCATAATCTAAGGTCTTTTATAAACGAAGAGACATCGATTGTTTTTTGTGTGAAGCAATGTAGTAATTATTTTCAAAGCAATTTACATGGTTAGATACGTATTTATTGTATGATAGATTTTTGATGGAGGTAGTGTGATCGGAAGTTTAATCTGACAACAATCCTGTCATTGAATTTTAATATTGTGTGATACTGTAGTATATTTGTTGGTATAAGATAAGCATATAATGAGTAAAGTAGTATTTATAACCGGAGGTTCTTCAGGTATAGGTAAATGTATAGGTGAATTTCTTACTCTAAAAGGGTATAAAGTTTATGGGACAAGTCGTGATCCCAAAAGAGTAGTTGGGTCAAAATTTCCTTTAGTAGCATTAGATGTACGAGATAAAGACAGTATCATTGGTGCTATAGATGAAGTTGTTTCTATAGAGGGAAGACTTGATATATTAATTAATAATGCGGGGGTAGGAATTACAGGACCTATAGAGGAAATCCCTACAGAGGAAATTTTTAATAACTTTCAAGTGAATGTTTTTGGTCCTATTGAAGTGATCAAAGCCGCACTTCCCACCATGCGCAATCAACGCCAAGGACTGATAATTAATGTTACTTCCATAGCTGGTTATATGGGGCTTCCTTTTAGAGGGATTTATTCTTCCTCTAAGAGCGCTTTGGAGATGATTACAGAAGCTCTGCGCATGGAGTTAAAGCCTTTTAATATTGAGGTGACTAATGTAGCACCTGGTGACTTTGCGACTAATATCGCCTCAGGGCGTTATCACGCTCCTGTATTAGAGGACTCTGCTTATAAAGAGGTTTATCAGATGTCTTTGGATATGGCCAATACACATGTGGATAGCGGTAATAACCCTATGGAAATGGCTCAAGCTATTTACAAGATTATTAATACTAAAAAACCTAAAGTACGCTATAAAGTAGGTGAATGGCTTCAAAAGTTTTCGTTATTCTTAAAAAAGGTGTTACCAAGCAAGACTTACGAAAAAATGCTGATGAATCACTACAAAATAAAGTAGTAAATTTGATTAGTCAAAATTACGGCAAACCCAGATATATATTGTAATTTTGGCCTACAACATAACATAATATAAGAAATATATTACTATGAAGTTTTTTATTGACACGGCTAATTTAGATCAGATTAGAGAAGCTCAAGCACTTGGTGTTTTGGATGGTGTGACTACCAACCCTTCTTTAATGGCTAAAGAAGGCATTACAGGAGCAGAAAACATCATCAACCATTACAAAACAATCTGTGAGATTGTTGATGGTGATGTTAGTGCTGAAGTTATCTCTGTCGATTACGAAGGGATGATTAGAGAAGGAGAGGAGCTAGCTGCTCTTAACCCTCAAATTGTAGTTAAACTACCAATGACAAAAGAAGGAGTGAAAGCTTGTAAATACTTTTCTTCGAAAGGTATCAAAACAAACGTTACTTTAGTATTCTCTGCAGGTCAAGCTTTATTGGCTGCTAAAGCAGGGGCTACTTATGTGTCTCCATTCATCGGTCGTTTAGACGATATCTCTACAGATGGGTTAATTTTGATCCAAGAGATTCGTCAGATCTATGACAACTACGGATTCCACACAGAAATCTTAGCTGCGTCTGTGCGTCACACGATGCATATTGTCAACTGTGCTAAAATCGGAGCAGATGTTATGACTGGGCCATTAAGTGCTATCGAAGGATTGTTAAAACACCCTTTGACAGATAATGGATTAGCTCAATTTTTAGCTGATTACGCTAAAGGAAATAAATAAAGAGAAATCTTATACACATATATTACAAACTAAGAAAAGACAATCCCTTTGGATTGTCTTTTTTTATATACCCTTTGGAGATTTTTGGGGTGGTATCTCTGCGGAGATGCTTGAGGTATGGGTGCAGTTTGCTTGACCTTTTCTTGCCAAGAGAGGTGCTTTTGGGAGGTATTCTGCAGGAATACTGCACTTATTGGGCAGTCTTGGCAACAAATGACCTGATGAGATTGCTCTCTTTGCTAAAATATGGATTGCAGTATTATTTGTGAAAGCTTGACTTTTTACCTAAATATAAGCAGATTATTAAGCGTGTAACCTTAGTTCATAAGTATAGCTAATCGCGTATTAAGCACGTTTGTCTTTTGAGTTTTGAATGATAAAAAAAAATGAAATATTGTTAAAAGTGCTTTTCTTTGTGAAATTACTAATATATTTAGAGGATAAAGAAAAATAATATATGAAGCGCTTAAGAGTATTATGTATGATAGCTATGTTGTCCTTTGCGACGATGCATGGTCAAGAACAACAAAAGAATCCTTTAGTAGAGACTTTTGTAAAGGATTATAATACAGATGACTATGATGATTTTTACAAGTATTTCTCTGCTTCTCTCAAGGAAGAACTGCCGATCAATCAAGCTAAGAATTTCTTTGTAGAAATGAAGCAAAAGCTGGGGAATATCAAGCATATTGAGTTTTACGGTTTAGACGATAACCAAATACCGCTATATAAAACTGAATTTGAAAACCAAGAGGTTGCCTTGATCAATGTGGCTTTTAACAAGGAAGGGCAGATCGATGGGTTTCGCATCATGGATATGCCTGGACAAAAACAAGGTCAACAGCCTTATATAGGCAAAACAAATGAAGAGCTTGTGTTCGCTGCTGCAAGTGGTTTACCAGAGAAGGGTCAATTTGCTGTAGCTATTATAGACAAAGATCAGGTTGACTTTTTAGGGGTGGAGAACAAAAAGGGTAAAATAGTAGTAAAAGATAATAGTGAGTCTTTGTTCTCAATGGCAAACTTTGCTACTATATTAACCTCTACACTTTATGCAGAGGCTGTAATTAGTGGTAAGATTGATCGTACCGCTAATGCAAATGATTACTATGATTTTGCCTTTCACAATGGCATTGAATTGCCTTTGACTAAACTGGCTAACCATACTGCTTTTGTACCAATGCTTCCTCCTGTGAGTAGAGCCACAGGTGATCAGGATGCTTTCTTTAGCAATTACAACGAAGCTCAGTTGCACGATTATTTAAAAAGCGAATTAGTCATTGACTCTTTAAATACACAGGGTAAGCAGAGCTTTTCTTTCTTGGGTTATGCTATATTAGGTGATGTAGTGACAAGTGCAATGGGAAGTGATTATAAGTCTTTAGTTGAGGACAGGATATTTGCGCCTTATCAGATGAAGAGTAGTTTGGTGGAGTATAATAAGAAGAATAAAAAAATCGTAAAGGGTATTGACCGCCTTGGTAATCAGGCTAAGGAAGTACCAGCTAATGCATTTAAGTATGCGACCAGTTCGTTTTCTAGTTCAAAGGATATGAGTAAGTTTATTCAAGCCCAGTTCAATAAACAGGATAAGCTATTGGCTATGACAAGACAGCCTACCACTATAGTATCTCCTGAGTTTTGGTTATCCTCTGGTTGGAAAATAGCACTGCTTAAAGATTTGGATAGTAAGTTGTACTTTTTAAGAGGAATTGATAGCGGGTATTCAAACTATATTGGTTTTGATCCTATCAAGCATAAGGGAGTTGTTATTCTTTCTAATACATCAACCGATACGGGACTAAAAGCTTTAGATGAATTGAGCTATCTATTGATGATGAAATTATTTGATGAAAAATAAAGAAATAAAAAAAGGCCTTTTCTAAATGAGAAGGCCTTTTTTAGATCAAGATTTATTTTTCTTTACTTTTTTCTTTGGTCTTTTTACTCCATAAGACTTGTTTACAGTTTTTCCTCTTCGTGTTTTTAAATCTCCTTTACCCATGTTTTCAATGTTTTTAAAAGTGAATTGATTAACTATAAACCAACCGTTTAGGTCAGTTGTGATAACCCACAAGATAATAAAACTGAAATTAGTTTCCAATTTCTATAGTGAGTAATTTAGCATTTGTTTTTAGTATGCGTAATTACTTATTGGTATTAGTGTAAAGAGGCTAAGTATATTACAGGTGATTACATGAGTTTCTCTTTGTTTTTTTATTAGAAATTCAGTTGAGGGTGATCGGACTATAAAGACTAACTACTATAGAGTTATTGTTGTTTTGTTAGAATTGTCTATTTTTACAATAAATCAAAATCAAAGAGCAATGACAAGTTTAAAAGTAGGAGATAAAGCACCAGCCTTTAAGGGAGTGGATCAAGCGGGAAAGACACATACATTAGCGGACTATAAAGGGAAGAAGTTAGTCGTTTTCTTTTACCCAAAAGCTAGTACGCCTGGGTGTACATGGGAAGCGTGTAACTTGAGAGATAACTATGCTATTTTGAAGCAAAAGGGTTTTGAACTATTAGGTGTAAGTGCTGATCCAGCGGCAAAGCAACAAAAGTTTATTGACAAGAATGATTTGCCTTTCCCTTTGTTAGCTGATGAGGACAAAGAGGTCTTGAATGCCTTTGGCGTTTGGGGACCAAAGAAATTTATGGGAAGAACCTATGACGGTATTCATAGAACGACATTTGTCATCGATGAGAACGGTGTGTTAATTGACGTAATTACAAAAGTAAAAACCAAGGATCACGCTGCTCAGATATTAGCTTCGGTAGAATAAAATAAAAAATAATACGTTATATAAAGGCATTGTTTTATAAACATTGCCTTTTCTTTTTTAGGTTTGTATGCATAAATAGTGAGGTTATGAAAAGTATTTTTGACGATAAAATAGATAAACAAGACCTGTACCTCTTAAAACAACACAGTGCGATTGATCAAGATCAACTACAAGAGATAACTAACAAAGAGAGTTATGCGGGACTAGGTGATTGGAAGCGATTTATTAAGTACTTTATCTTGTTGATGGGCAGCGGTCTTCTAATTAGTGGAATTGTATTCTTTTTTGCCTATAATTGGAATGATTTACCTGCATTTGCAAAGTTTGCTATAGTTCTTCTACTCATTGGAGTCTGTGTAGTTGTAAGTGTGACTAACAGGCTCTCATCACTTTTGAGAAAGGTAGGGCTATTAAGTGCCTCTGTTTTAATTGGGGTGTTGATGGCTGTGTTTGGACAAGTATATCAGACCGGTGCCAACGCATATGATTTGTTCTTGAGTTGGACGGTAGCTATCACCGCTTGGACATTGGTATCTAAGTCGTCTATGCAGTGGTTATTTCAAATCTTTTTGGTTAACCTAACCATTTATTTGTATCTGGATCAAGTGATTGTAGATTATAGCTTTTTCAGTGTGATGGCTCTTGTTTTAGTGATTAATGTGGTTTTGTTTGGTTTGCCCTATTGGTTAAGCCGATATCAGAACTATACAATGGCGGAGTATTATAAAGGCGTAATGGCACTGTTTTGTAGTGCAATAGCAGTCTTTATCATTAGTGCGCGAATCTTTGTAAGCTATAATGCTGATGCAGGTGAACTAAACGGGCAGGTTATAGGGATACTCTTGAGTATTGTATGGCTTGTGGGTTGTTATCTTATTAGTTTAAAAAATAAAGACATTATACTGTTTAGTTATACAGGTTTGTCTGTAGCAACTATTGGTCTTATGTTTTTAATTCGCGCATTTGAAATAGATGGCTTAGCCTTTTTGTTGTACGCTATTTATGTACTAGCAGTGACCTTTGGTCTGATAAAACTAATTATGAATAAGCACAAAAGATGGAATCATGAAGCAGAGTAAGTTTGAAACGCTTTTGGACTCTTTACAGGAGCAAGGCGTAACCATTGACCGTGAGGCTATAGCTAAAGAAAGACAAAGCGCTAGTGTGCGTACTGTCTTTATTAAGGTAATTGCTGTGTTAGGAGGAATAATAGGCATGGCTATGTTTATGGGCTTTTTGTTTGTCATGTTTCCTAGGTCAATGCAGAGCGGTATAGTTATTGGAATTGTATCGTTAATAGTAAGTTATCTATTTAATCGAAGTAGTGATGGGGCTGTAAAAGACGGCTTAGCAGTCTCTTTTTATATCAGTGGAATAATTACTTTATTGATTGGAATAGGGGAGATGGTAGATACACGTGAGCTTGTGAGTATAGTATCGCTGATAGCTGTTGTTTTGGCGGCTTTGAGTATAGTGATTATACGCAATCAAATCATTGTGTATTTGGCTGGTGTGATTGCTTGTATTGCTTTGCATACCTTCTTTGTAGATCAAGAGTTCTTTGTTGGGGTAAATGCACTGCTGTTGGTGTTAATTGCAGGGGTTAGTCTATTGTTTGCCAATGAGAACAAACTAAGGAGTCAAAGTATGTGGTGGAACGGGTACTTTCAATCTGTATTAATGGCAGGTTTTAGTTATGGTTTGGTATTAGGAATTATTTGTTCAACACAGCGCTATATGAATTTATATTGGACAGATATATCGGCCGTATATTTTATTACTACGATAGGCTATAGTCTGATCACCTTGGGGTCTTTATACTACCTTTTAAGCAAACAGCAAATTAGCAGCCTTGTTGTTCGTTTAGGTGCTTGTGTAGTGGTGGGGGTGTTTTTATATATGCTAGGGTTTAGTTATCCTGCCTTTATTATTGGTTTTTTGTTTACTTTGTGGTCTTTTAACAATCAGAGTAAAATAGGTGTGTCTTTTGGTTTTGGGACTATGGTTTGGGCCATGGGAATGTTTTACTATGATTTGAGCATGTCTTTACTGAGTAAGTCAATTTCATTAATGATTGTAGGAGTACTGTTTCTAGGAGTTTATTGGTTAATGTATAAAAAGTGGGAGTGTGATGAGAAGTAAAGTTTACACCTATACCATAGTAGGTATTTTTGGGTTGATTGTTTGTTTTTTCCTCTATAGTGTATGGGAAAAGGAAAAGATAGTAAAGCAAGGTCAATTAGTCTTGTTAGAACTTGCGCCCGTTGATCCGCGCTCTTTGATGCAAGGGGATTATATGCGTTTAAACTACGCGATCAGTCAAAGGAATTCAGCCTTTGATCGCACAATCTTTTCTGGTGAAGAAAGACCAGATGTAGAGAGTGATATCGCCGCTAATCAGCAGGAGGTAGATCAGCAGACTCAAAGCAAATCGTATCAAGCCAAACGAGGGTATGTCCTCTTGACAGTTGGACAAGATGCAGTAGGGCATTTTGAATATCTAACCGATAAAATAACAACAAAACAAGAGAACCAAGTCTATGTAAAAATATTTAATAACACTTCGTGGAATTACAATATTGGCGCAGAGAGTTATTTCTTTCAAGAAGGAGAAGCAGAGAAGTTTGAAAAGGCTAAGTATGGGGGGCTAAGGGTAGATGATAAAGGTAATAGTGTACTAGTGGGGATGTACGATCAGCAGAAGAAATTGATTGAATAATAGAATATAATAAAACAAGGGAGCTACTAAGCTCCCTTGTTTTATTATATTCCTCTTCGTTTATCTCCCTTTGTCAGCTAGAATGCTTCAAAGGTTAGCGTATGCGTATCTTGATCAATTGTTGACTCTTTACTATAGTTAGCATAGGTCTTAATGGTGGTAAAGCCAGCTTCTTTAAGTGCTAAAGAGAATTCTTCTACTCCCCAAAAGCGAAGGGCAAACAAATCGAGTTCGCTTTGCGTTAACTTACCCTCAAGCCAATACTCATAGCGCAATTGTGAGGTAGTGGTTTGCTTGATATAGTTTACCTCTTGTCTTTGCTCTGTCAGGGTAATTAACCCTCCAGGTACCTCCCAGCTTCTTGAGAGCATTGTAGGTTCACTAAGACAGGCAAGGGTGGATAAGTCTAGTATAAGTCTGCCTTGAGGTCCTAGCACGGACTTAAACCTTTTTAATACTTGTATAGCTGTGGAAAAATCAGTGATTAGCTGAAAAGAACCTGCAGGCAATATAATAGCTTGATAGCTGTGGTCTGTAGCGAAGTTTTCAAATCGCTCTATAGATAGTCTAGGTGTTAGTCCACGCTGTTTACATTCCAGTGTGCAGTATTCCATCATCTTTTTTGATGCGTCGAATCCGCTGATTTCAAGCCCTTTTTCAAGTAAAGGGATTAAGACACGTCCATTACCTACAGCAGGCTCTAAGATCGGTCCTGTGCAGCCCTTTAGTAATTTATAGTAAAACTCAATATCTCCGAAAGATCGCCCAATAGGTTTGTCTAGATGATATATCCATGAGGCTAATGAGTCATAGCGATTGGTTGTTTTAGATTGTTTCATTTCTATGGTTTTATAGTCATACAAATATAGTTTTTGTTTTGTTAGTTGTTTGTATAGCTATTATACAATCAGTATATTTGTCTTCATATTAATTAATACACAGTCTAAATGATTATTACTGAGTAAGAATTGGCTTTTTTAGCCAATATAAAAGCAATGTTTGCTTATTAGAAGCTAAAGTTATTCTATGAATTGGAATACATTATTCTATTTGTATTCTGCATTACTCAGTATTATGTAATTGTATTGTCTAACCGTGAGGTAATGGTATACGGGCCATTTGGTGAAGTACATATATTAAATTTAGACAAAAGTGGTACTAAATATTTCAAACCTATCTTATCAATATTCTGATTTCAAACCTGTCTTTGAAAAGCTAAACTTTCAAATTAATAAATTAGATAAAGTTAGCATTGTGGGTGATAACGGTGTGGGCAAAAGCACATTGCTTCGCTTAGTTGCCAATGAGCTTGTTCCTGTTAGTGGAAAGATTCAAATCAATGTAGACTTATTTTATCTTCAACAAAATAAGATAAAAGACCAAAATCAGACAGTGGTAGAGGCTTTAGGTGTTAGTGTTAAACTAAAAGCGTTAGAGGCTATCTTATCTGGCTCAGCTGATCTTAAAGATTATGAACAATTAGAGGATGATTGGACGATAAACCAGCGTGTAGAACAAGCACTAACGTATTGGGGACTACCAAGGTTTTGTTTACAGTCTCGTTTATGCGAATTGAGTGGAGGGGAGCAAACAAAGGTGTTATTTGCAAAGATGATGCTTAGTCAATCTGGTCTTTTGTTGTTAGATGAACCGACCAATCATATTGATCAACACACTAGAGAAAAGCTTATCTGTTTTATTAATCAATACCAAGGAGCAATAATTGTGGTAAGTCACGATAGGACTTTATTAAATGAATTGACAATTACTTATGAATTAAGTCAACATAGCCTAGAGCGCTACAATGGAAACTATCAGTTTTATAAGCAGCACAAAGCAATGGAACTAGCAAGTATAGAAAAGAAATATGAGCTAGCAGAGAAAGAATTTAAACAAGCCTCTAGGCAAAAGCAAATTGCCGTAGAGAAACAGCAAAGGGACTTAGCTATCAATAAAAAACAACAAAGTAAGGCTGGGCTTCCAAAAATAGTTATCAATACACTAAAGAATAAGGCAGAAAATAGTGCTGCCAAAAAGCTAGGGATCCATCAAGATATTGTTGATAAAGCTCGTGAGGATATACATATGATTAAAAGACAATTACAAAATCAGAAAGTCTTCGATATTCGCTTTGCTTGTTCTGGTATGCATACCGGTAGAGTCTTATGGAGTTTAAAACAGGCACAAGCAGCTTATAGAAACAAATCAGTTTGGCAATTTCCTTTAGACCTGGATATTGTCTCAGGGGATAGAATTCATCTTTTCGGAGCCAATGGCAGTGGTAAGTCCTCACTTTTAAAGGTATTTATGCAAGAACTTACTCTTAGTCAAGGAATACTAGAGAAGACTAAATCACCGCTAACAATCGTGTATTTAGATCAGTACTATAGTATGCTAGAGGTAAACTTGTCAGTTGAGCAGCAGATAATGCAATATAATCAGCGTGGATTAACTAGTAAACAGGTCAATAACTTACTTTTTCAGTCTGGTATTCAGGTAAGCCTATGGCAAGAACCTGTTGTAAATTTAAGTGGAGGTGAGCGTTTAAAGCTAGTACTATGTTGTTTGACTATAGCTTATCAAGCCATAGATGTCTTGCTTTTGGATGAGCCAACCAACAATTTAGATATAACTAGTCTAGAGTGTTTAACCAATGCGTTAATACAGTATAAAGGCACATTGCTTGTCGTGTCACATGATAAAGTATTTGTGGAACAAATAGGGGTTAATAAAACTATTAACCTCTCCTAATAAAACTTAAATATGACAAGAGGAGGAAATATACCTTCCTCCTCTTATTGTATTTTGCTTATCTATTGCTGTAGAAGGTTTCCCATTTGTCTTTGAACTCATCCATAAGTTCTTTGGCCTTATGGAATTGCTCTTGATAGTTCTCAGCTTCAGTGTCTAATTTGGCAATGTTGTATCTGTCATAGTAGTTAGCCACTACCGCCCATTGACCAACGTTTAAATCGTATACTTTATAGATCTCAATGGGATCAAAACCATACTGCGAAGCAATAGAGGCATTAAAAAAGATATCAAAGTAATGTGCTAGACTAGGTACTTTTTGCAACACTTCTTCATCGGTCATAACTTCGTTCGTATTTTGAGCAAACCTACCTACTTTAGGATTAGCGAATATTTCTGAAAAGCGAGTGGTATAGGATATATCCTCGGCCATTAATTCACCTAGTTTGATATTCCATTGTTCGATAGTCTGGGTTAAGGCGGGTGGGTCTAATTGCAGAATTTCACCTATTTGCTCTTCCGTGAATCCTTGAGATAAGTGAGAACTTAGTGCAACAAACTCATCAAAAGTAACTCCATTAATTGTGTTCATATATCTGATATGTTAATGATTTAATATTTTTTGGCAGTTTTTTAAGTGATTGTTGTTTAGTTTAAAGTTAGTTAAAAAAAAGAACATTGTTTTGTTTTTTTCTTGCGAAAATAAGTAGCAACAATACTAATAATTTCAACGATAAAGCTTATATCTTTGAAAATGTAGAATATATAAAATGAATAAAGAAATATATAGTGTAGTAGCGGCAAGTAAGGACAGGCAAATTGATCTGTTTGTAGGGACTTCAGATATAAAGACCTTAACGGCTAGCTATGTTACTCAATTACACTCAAGTCAACTCTATATTTGCTATTGTAAACAAAAGCAAATAGGGTGGTTTACCTTTGAAGATAGAGGCGCCTACGTGGCGTTAAATCACTATCATTTGGAAGGGAGTTATTTAGCTTTGGAAGATGTCAAACAGCTGTTCGACTATGTTAAGGATTTGGCTAAGGCACAGAAGTTTAAATATATTGAAATAAGTGTAGAGAAAGAGTATCAAGTGCTTTTTGAGTCTATTGGCGGAGTAACAGTATTAGAACGATACAATGAGCTGTCTGGTCAAATGGTATGTGTAATTCATTTAACCGTTATCCAGCAGAACTGGCTAAACCTTCATACTGCAGGATTAGTTGTTGTAGATAGCGGCAGATTACTACTAGCGTATAGCAATAATAAAAAGGCGTGGTATCTCCCAGGAGGAAAGATTGACTCTTTAGAAAATAGTAGAGAGGCTTTGATTCGAGAGATAGAAGAGGAGTTAAGTCTTATAATTGCACCAGATGAATTAACTTATCTATGTCCTATTACAGCGCCAGCCTATGGGGAGAAGTTAAACATTATGATGAGACAGGATTGTTATACTTATCCTCTTAAAGGACAGGTGGTTCAGGCTAATAATGAGATAGGGGCGGTTAAGTATTTTAGTTACCAGGAATACTTACAAGAGCCAATTCTCGTACCTGGAGTATTAATGGTGTATGAGCAACTGACAGATAGAGCAATGCTTTAATTAATATTTGCATAAAAAAGCCCTTTATCCAGAGATAAAGGGCTTTTTTTATTAAATAGCTAAATAAAGTTAAAACTTATATCCAACAGATAGTTGGAATACTCCGTTGCGTAGAGATTTATCTCCTTCTTTATTTACTTTAGTGATACCTAAGTTATAACGAGCATCAAAGAATACACCCATAGGCAATTCATAACCTGCTCCGAAGTTTATTCCAAAATCGAATGATTTAACATTGTCTTTGAAGTCTACTTCTGGAATATTTGCACCGTTTGATTCATTTACTTTGGTTTTAGCAGTAGCTAAGAAACCAAATTGAGGACCTACTTGTACGTTAAGACCATTAACTAGGTAGTATTTCGCCATTACAGGAATATTGATATAGTCCATTCTGGCAGTTTCTTTAATCTCTACAGGAGCTCCGTTGTGTAATACGTTATCCGAAACTTTATAACCTTGTGCAGAATAAAGTACCTCTGGTTGTACTGAGAATTTTTCAGTAAAGAATATCTCAGCTACCGCTCCAACATGGAAACTAGTGCGTGAAGAAGCATCTTCTGCTCCAGAAAGATTAGAGACGTTAAGTCCTGTTTTAGCTCCAAATTTTACATCCGGCGTTTGTGCATTTGCCGTGAATCCTAGCGCTAGGATAGCAACTAATGTGTAAGTAAGTTTTTTCATAAACTCTATGTGTTAAATTTTAGGTAAAATTAGTCATTTTATTTTATTTGTTAAAACAATAAGGTGTTTTTATGATTTTTAATTTATTTTAATTGGTAAAATAGTGGTTTAGTTTTATAAAATAATCGAATTTTTTGGTTTTTAAATATTGTGTTGTTCTAGGTGTATATGCACCTTTTTAGCTATATATTTGATGTTAGAGGTTATACTGAAATCAGCATTAGATTGTGTATAGGTAATGGTATGAGTTGTTTAATGAAGCATTTTTATGACAACTACTAACTTAGAATGTAATACATTTGTTAGAAAAGTAATTTTTATGCACTATCGAGCCTATTTACCAGAGGTCGCCTTATCGGACTATGTACATAGTTTCTGGGTATTGGAGGATTGTGTAGATCAGTCGGCGATAAGGGACTTTACTATTATTGCTGATGGAGTACCCGCTTTAATTTATCAAGAGACGCCAGATCTTTTTTATGATGATAAAGGAAAGAGCATGGATCAGTTCTATGTCTATGGACAGTTTGATAGTTACACTAAGCAGCAAGTCCAAGGGAGTTTTCGCATTCTTGGGGCATACTTGAAGCCTATCGGGATTAAAGCTTTTTTTGGGATTGATGCCCATGAGTTTAAAAATAAAAATATAAAAGTAGAAGATATTCTTAGTAGTGACGTTTTTGAAAAACTACAAGCTGCTTTTTTATTGGAGCACAAAATAGCAATTTTGTCTCAGTTTCTACTCGATCGCTTACCCAAGGATACAGGAGTGCTTAAAAAGGCTAATTATGCCTGTAGCCTTATCATTCAGGGACATAGTGTTGTAGATATTCAAAGTGAACTTGGTATGTCTGAGCGCTCGCTAGAGCGTTTGTTTAGGTATCAAGTAGGGATGTCTGCTAAGATGTGTATGCGAATTGCTCGCTTTCAAGCTAGTTTGACGTTATTGCGCACAGGAGATTACAAGGATCTAACCTGGTTGGCCTATAGCAGTAATTATTATGATCAGTCACATTTTATCAGAGATTTTAAAGCTTTTACAGGAACTACTCCTAGGGACTACAAAGCACATAGCCAAGAACAACTACCTAACTTTCCAGAGTGGAAGAAATAGCCGTTTTTTATTGTTTATTGTAGGTAATGTCGGTTTTGTACAATTTTGATGTGTTTATCACTTGTAGATTTGCCTTATTAAACTTTAAAATAGATAGTAATGAGAGCAAATCAAATCGTAAGCCGTAGTAATCCTACAACTTTAGCCAAACCAGTAGGGGATTATTCACATGTGACTGTCGTATCGGGGCAGGCTAATATTTATACCTTTTCAGGGCAGATCGGAACGGATTTAAATGGAGATATCCCTAAGGGGTTTAACGAGCAAGTAACTAATACCTTTGCAAATATTACGCGTTTGTTAGAAAGTCAAGAATTAACCAGCGAGCATATTATCAAAGTGAATATATGGTCTGTGAAACAGATCGATTGGGATTATTTTTATAAGGTATGGGATCCTTTTTTTAAGGGTAGTTATCCTTCGATGACCGTGGCTTATATCTCAGGGTTAGGATTACCTGAGATTGATATTGAAATAGAGATTTGGGCAGCTAAATAAAAAAGAGAAGAGGGAGGTTATTTGACTAAGCCTCCCTCTTTGTATTGTAAAATCGCTTTCAGGTGTTTCTCTGGTTTAGAATCTATAGCGTACAGACAGACCTAAATCGGCATATAGACCATCTCTATAGGAGTCATTAAGATATAACTCTGGGCGTAGATCTAAAGAGATTTGCAAAGGAAAGTCAAAGTTGTATTCTAGACCAACGGTACCTGTTAATAGTCCAAAAGACCCGCTATCAGAGTATCGGTGTCCTTTGATGGTCTCTGAATAATTCCAAGTCCCTACTGCTGCACCAGCACCAGCATACCAATTGAACCCATTTTCAATGTTCCAAACCCACTGGTATAAACCAGTTACTTTAACAGCATCTACGTGGTTGTTATCTCTCCAACCTAAGTCAATTTCGAGGCGGTTGTTTTTAGCCAATTGTCTTTGGTAGCTGATTTCTGTTCCTAAACCTGAGTTTCCTCCAAATCGCAATCCAATGGCGTTTTTAGGAGATGATTGAGCAAATGCACTAGCTGTTAGACCAAGTACAAGAGCTGTAGAAAGCAATACTTTTTTCATGTTGATTTTGTTTTTGTAAGTGGTCAAAAATACTACTATTTTAAAAGGATAAAAAGTTAAATAATGACAAAATGAACTATAATGCAATTTTTTTATTAAAACTTCTTGTTTATTAATTGTTTTTAGATATATTTGCAACAAAATTATCAAGAATTCTTCAATAGCCTGAAGGATAGCAACCTGCAACAACAAGCAAGGTGCTGCAATCGATAAGCCAGTGTTTGGAAAAAATGTTGTTTACCTCATAAGTGAGTTCTGTTTTTACCAATCTGGCAAATTATAATAACAACAATTATGTAGATTATGTCAGAGAACAAGTTTTACACATTTATTCCATTTTTTATTTTTATTGCCATCTTCTTAGGAGCGGGTATAATATTAGGTGATTTTTATTTGATTCCCTCACCCATAGCTATTTCTGTAGGTATCATTTCTGCTTTTTTCATCTTCTTTAAAACGCCGATGAATGACAAAGTAGAGTCTTTAATCAAGGGTTGTGGAGATAGCAAGATTATCACCATGTGTATTATCTATTTATTAGCAGGTGCTTTTGCCGTGGTGACTAAGGCTATCGGAGGAGTAGATGCGATGGTCAATTTAGGATTGAGTGTAGTGTCAGTGGAATACTTAGCTATAGGTATATTTGCCATAGCTTGTTTTCTTTCGCTATCAATAGGTACTTCAGTAGGAACAATTGTAGCTCTAGGTCCTATCGTAGTAGGTCTGGCAGAGAAGTCAGGGACTTCAATGGGCTTTTTATGTGGATCGCTTTTGGGAGGTGCTATGTTTGGAGACAACCTTTCTATCATATCAGATACGACCATTACCGCAACTCAATCTTTGGGTTGTCAGATGAAAGATAAGTTTAAAGCAAATATAAAGTTTGCTTTGCCAGCTGCTTTATTGACGATTGTTCTTTTGTTTTTAGTAGGAGGAGAGAATACAGATGTAACTTTAGTATTAGATGAGGTGACTAGTCCATGGGTGATTATTCCTTATGTATTAATCATTTTATTAGCTATACTAGGTGTTCAGGTATTTGTTGCTTTGTTAATAGGCATTTTTGTAGCGGGAATCATTGGGCTATTTGAGCATAGTTTTGATGTTTTAGGATTGGGAAAACTTATTTATGAAGGATTCTTATCTATGAATGAAATATTCTTATTGTCTATGCTGACAGGTGGTTTGGCTAAGATGGTTGAGGATCAGGGAGGTATTCAGTGGTTATTGTCATCGATGAAGAAATACATTAAGTCAGCCACAAGTGCAGAGTTTGGTATTGCTGCTTTGGTATCTTCTGTAGCTGTGTGTCTAGCGAATAATACAGTCTCTATCTTGGTCTCTGGAAATTTGGCAAAGGAAATAGCCGATGAATATGAATTAGAGAAACCTAGAGTGGCTTCAATCTTAGATATATTTGCTTGTATAGCACAAGGGATATTGCCTTATGGTGCACAGATCTTAATCTTGCTGAGCTTTACCAATGGACAGGTAGATTATTTGGGTCTAGTAAAGTATTCGTATTACTTTGGGGCTCTGTTAATTATTACACTAGGATACATGATCTTTTTGAGAAAAAAAGCACAAACTGTATAAAAAAAGTAGATAAAAATACAAATTGCTTATATTTGTCCTTGGTTCAAATATAAAATTGGATTTACAAATGAAATTATTAGAAGGAAAAGTCGCTATCATCACTGGTGCAACTAGAGGTATCGGTAGAGGAGTAGCTAAAGCATTTGCAGAGCAAGGAGCAAGCGTTGCATTCACTTATAGTTCATCAGCACAAGCAGCTGTAGAATTAGAACAAGAATTAATCGCTTTAGGTGTAAAAGCAAAGGGATATCAATCGAATGCAGCTGAGTTTGCAGCAGCAGAACAATTGGTAGAAGATGTTCTAAAAGAGTTCGGAAATATCGATATTTTAGTAAATAACGCTGGTATTACCAAAGATAACTTACTAATGAGAATGTCAGAGGCAGATTTCGACGCAGTAATTCAAGTGAATTTGAAATCAGTATTTAATATGACAAAAGCTGTTCAACGCACTATGCTAAAGAACAGAAAAGGATCTATTATTAATATGAGTTCTGTAGTCGGAGTTAAAGGTAATGCTGGTCAAGCTAACTATGCAGCTTCTAAAGCAGGTGTGATTGGTTTTTCTAAGTCAATCGCTTTGGAGTTAGGTTCTCGTAATATCCGTTGTAACGTTGTAGCACCAGGGTTTATCGAAACAGAAATGACAGGAGCTTTAGCAGAAGATGTTGTAAAAGGATGGAGAGAAGCTATTCCATTAAAACGAGGTGGAACACCAGAGGATATTGCTAATACTTGTGTATTCTTAGGTTCTGATATGTCTGGGTATATTACTGGACAAGTGATTAACGTTGACGGGGGAATGCTTACATAATATTTCTCTTATATACATATACAAAGGGCTATTTGGTATTTACTAGATAGCCCTTTTTGATTGTGTACTTCTGTGTTGTGAGTAAAGTTAATTAGCTTTATCTTTGAGTAAATGACAAAGGGGAGCCAATATACAATAGCCCTTTTAAAAAACTAATGATGCGATGAGAGTAATAGGAAAGGATACTTTAGGAATATCAAAATCAGATATGACAAGGCTTGTCATTTTTTGTTTGCTGTTCTATGTCTTAATCTTTGTAGTAGTTGATTATATTTTCTTAGAGGCTCTGCGGCCTTGGTATGATTATTTGGTAAAAGGGATAGCTTTTAGTGCTGTTTTTGTCGGTCTGCCAGCCTATTTTATTAAAAAAATAACTAAGCAAGCTATAGGTAAGGTACAAATCCCTCTAGCAGTAGGAGAGGACTTAGAGGCAGAAGGGATCGCTAGTTTGATAGGTGGTAAGGAGAAGTACAGTGGTAAATTAGGACTGACTCAACAAGCCTTAGTCTTTCACTGTTATAAATTTAATAGTCAAACCGGTACTGTAAGGATTTATTATAGTGATATTAAGCAGGTAAAGCCCTGTCGAATAATGTGGTTCTTCAACAATGGAATCACTGTAGTAACTAAGTCAGATCATTGCCGATTTGTAGTTAACGATAGATCAACGTGGATTACACTTATTAAAGAGAAGATAAAATAGAAAAAGCGCACAAGACTACTTGTGCGCTTTTTCTATAGTATAGAGGTATATTTATTGTTGCATAAGTGTTTTAAAGTGATCAATCATACGCATATAGTTGTCTATAGTGATTGATTCGTCCTCGTTGTGGATACTGCGCTGTTCGAAGCTATTTAGTTCTACTGGCATGAAGCGAAACACGTGATCAGATACTAATTCATATTTGTAAGCATCCGTACCTCCTAGGGTTAAATAAGGAGTAATAATTGCATTGGGGTAGTTCTTGGCGATTACTTGTTCTAGCTTTCTAAATTGTTCACTATTGTGAGGAGATACTTTTGAAGGTTCTCTAGCAGAGATCACCTCATACTCGACTTGGTAGTCTTTGCATATTTCTTTTACGTGGTTTAAAACACTCTCTACTGTGTCACCTTGTAATATCCTAAAGTTTACCGTTAGATTAGTTATTGATGACATTACGTTCGGAGCATCACTAGCGTGCATCATTGTTAGAGCTGTAGTTGTGCGAACTAGTGCATTAGAAGCCGGTGCCTTTTCGAAGGTAGCAATAAGGCTTTGTGACAATAACCATTTATTACTGATGGCTAGTCTAGACTTGAAGTCCATTGCTGATCCAATATTGTCTAAGAAGTTTTCGATAGGAGGAATCAAACTTGCGTGCATTTGATTAGTATTAAGTTTGTTTACTATCTCAGAGGCTAGCACTAAAGATCCTTTAGCAGGAGGCATAGAAGAATGACCTCCAACTCCTTTTACTGCAATTTGTAAAGTCAAAAACCCCTTTTCGGCAACGCCAATAAGTGCTATAGCTTGATCTACACTTGTCAGTACTGACTTAGGACTTACCACTACGCCTCCTTCGTCATATACAACGTGAAATTCGATGTTTTTCGCTTTGAAGTACTCTGCGATCTTGAGCGCGCCTTGACGCCCACTGACTTCTTCATCGTGGCCAAAAGCTAAGTAAATATCTTGATCAGGTTGGTATCCAGCTTTGACTAATTGATTAGCTGCCTCAAAGATTGAGATAAGCATTCCTTTCATATCTAGTGTTCCTCTACCATAGATACGACCATCTTTAACCGCACCACTAAAAGGAGCATAACTCCAAGTATCTCTTGATTCAGCTAGAGGTTGTGCTTTTCCAGTTAGGTCAAAGATCGGTTGTTTTTCCGTTAGAGGGTCATTTTCAGGGTAATTACTGATGGGTACTACGTCATAATGAGATAAAAATAACAAAGGCTTCTTTGTTTGGTCTCTTCCCTTCCATCTGAATATCAAACCGTATTTGTTGACACGGGTTGTATCCATTGCAGTATATACAGCCGGATAAGTCTGTTCTAAAAAGGAGATAAACTCGTCAAAAGCGGCAAAGTTTGTATCTTCATAGTTAATGGTTGATATGGTTGGTATCTGAATTGCTTTTGACAAGTTTCGAATCGCTTGTTCATCAATCGAGTGTTCAGCTGGTCGAGCGGATAAGTCTCTAACAGGTTTAAAGCTATAAGTAAAAGTTTTGATTAGTACTACAATAAGCAATACGACAATACCAAATACAATAAATAGCGATAGTCTTTTCATTATATATCTTGTTATATTTGTTAAAGATAACCTCACAAAAAGTACGCCTGACTGTTGTATTTCTACTATTTATTTAAGTGTTTTTAATTGAGCTCGTTATAATTGGTTGATCACCAGTGTAGTTACTCTACTGTATAGTGTAAGTAAGTGTTAAAATGTTCATTTGTTTGGGCATTTTTATTGTATATTGTACATATCAAAACGATATACATCTTAGATTCAACAAATAAATGCAACAGCATTTAAA
>NZ_WMJY01000031.1 GCF_009711055.1 Myroides pelagicus | reverse complement strand
TAATTTTGTGACACAGTTGGCGGTACACCCTCAACATATCGCATTAAAAGATGCGTTAAAGTTTAATCAAATTAAAATTGATAAAGATACTACTACAATTGAAGATGTTAAAGACGTTAAAGGAGGTATCGAAGTCAAAGGTCAATTTATTTCTGAATACAATATTCACATAAGACGCCCCAACAAAATTATTTATAAAAAATTTATCGATGGTCATATTTTTGTTATTCCTAACAACAATATTGATAATTTGAATTTTACATATGTAGAAATATCAGATGGTTTTAAATTAAAAGCAATAGGTAATATTTTACTAATTACAATAATAATAATTGGCTTTTCTGGTATTCTATTTTTAATAGCTAACTTATTTTTCAATATAATATTTCCTGAATACTTAAATAGCCTCTTTAAACGATTTGTATTTACAGTGGCATCTATTTATACTTTAGTAATTTTGATTGATCTACATAGCACTAATTTTAAAAATATTAATAAAGATAAAAATACTTACTACAATATTTATCTGATACTTTTTATATCCACCTCTTTCTTATGGTTATTTGAAGTATTAACTGGCTTGCAGTTCTTAATTCTCTTTATACTCTCCTCTTTTTATAATATGTTGAAAATTCCTAAATTCTCTTTAAACCTGTTATTATATGTTTTGTGTATAATACTTTATATTTTAATTCTTAATTACGTTTTTTAATGACTTACCTAATTTTAGACTGTACACCTACAGCCTAAAATTAGGATACTCAGCTTCAAACTTTATTCTTTCTTCATATTTCTTAAGGATAGTATAGAACTCTACCTCATCAACTCCCTTCAGCATTTCATACTGGCTGATATCTCCTCTAGACATATCGTATAAAAGCTCACTCCACTCTTTGTCTATTCTTATCTGTTCAACCTCGTAATATCGCTCCTTACTTATCTATCAATCCTCAAAAATACCCTAAAAAGGGTATTTCCGTAAAACTGAACTTCTCATAGCTTTGTCCCAACGACTAGTACCCCCGAGTTAGTTAAAATTAGCCAGTACAGTAACTCATGCATGCTCCAATTTAAAGCATTGTTGTGTTTAAAACACCCAAAAAAAAGTTTACCAAAAATCAAGTGATACTGTTTGCGGAGTCTATTGTACTGGTATATCAACTAAAACAAATACAATACTTTTTAAATACACACTTATGAGAAAAATTTTTAACTTAATGATTCTAACCTGCTTTGCGGTGATTGGACTATCGTGTAGTAGTGATGATAACAACACTACCCCTGTAGATCCTGTGGTTGTTGAAAAGCCATTAGAATTAATCGCTGATCAGACAGAGATTTTTGCAGGAGATACTGTAAAGTTTACAGCGAGATCAGAAAAAGAAGTTGTCGAAGATGTAGAAATTTTTATTGACCAAGTTAAAGCCACTAATCCTTATACCTTCGAACAGATTGGTCAGTACAAAGTAACTGCTAAGGCTAAAGGATATAAAACAAGTAATACGGTAACAATCACAGTAGAGGAAAAACTACCAATACTGGTATTGTCTATAGAAAATCCTTTGCCTATCGTAGACCGTATGCTTGTTACATTTATCGTTAAAGACAATAATGGAGAGCTTGTTGAAGATGCTGAAATTTTACTAGATGGTAAGAAAACAATGAATCCTTGGCCTGCTGAAATTGGCGAGCATTCATTCATTGCTACTAAAGAGGGGTATCAAACAAGTGATGAACTAAAAGTAACTGTAATAGAACCTGAACCACTTTTTATAACTACTCAATTCGGTGAAAACACTATCATGGAGGAGATGGACGTTCACTTTACTGTACGTGATAAAAACAATACCATAATTAAAGATGCTCGCATTTTCGTAAACGGACATAGCGTAAGTAATCCTTGGAAAGCAACCGCTGGACAACACCTAGTAAGAGCTTATAAAGATGGGTATATAACCAAAGAACCGCTAGAGATTACCGTAAATGCTTATCCTACCTATACAGGGTTTTACTCATACGATGGTCAAACTATTGAAGTAAATGCTTCTGAGTTAACTTTTAAAAGGTTTGAATTGATAGATTCAACTGTTTATTCGTTATGGTGGGAAAACACCTATAGCTCTAATAATCAAGGGTACTGTACGGTTGAATTCTTAACTCCTGCCATTCATAATCCAGATGGAAGCTATACAGCTGTTAACCCATCTAAGACAACGGATATCACTTGGTTAAACGCTAGAGTTTACGATAAGGACAATTTTTGGATCTTCAGTAGCTCTTATTCAGAAGACTTTACTGGTATCTATCAAGTTATGAATGTTAGTGGTCGATTAGGATATATACATGCTAATTACCACCTAAAAACCAAAACTGGTGCAAATAAGCCTTTTGAAATTGAGTTCAATGGTGATCGTAAAGTAATTAATTATAATTTTTAATTAACAATCTTTTGTAAGTAGCTGCAACTAACCATACTTACAATAAAGAGTTTGAAAAAATTCACTTTTACAGACAATGTTGTATTGTCATCTTTTTTAGAATTAAGCTAAAACTAGTGGTCCTTTTGCTGTGGCTACTAGTTTTTGTGCTTTGATTTACTTACTGCTTAAGCGCTACTTTTATTATAGCTAACATTACTAAAAAAACTTACTTTAGCTAAAACCAGTCATAGATCAAATATTTTTGTAAAAACAAGAAAAACACAAAACAAAACCTTTATTAAATATAGATGATACTACAACCCAAGATTATAAATAAATTAGACAAAGACACTCTAGTAAATTTTCTAAATAGCTATAGCTTATTGGATCAAAACTTTACCATTAGTTTTAATCTATTTTTTGCCTCTAAAGACATTTTAAAACAAACTCAAGTACATTTAAATGATAAAATATCCATTAGAATTAAAACTTACCTGGACATAAACAATGACTTTTTAACCTTAGATACTCTGAGTGAATTAATCAGTGAATTAGACACTTACTTTTTGATTGCAGATCTACTTATAGAAAACAAAAAATATAAAAGTGCCCTTATTGTTCTTAAATCACTTTTGAGCAATACCATAAACCTAAGTAATAACTGTGATGATAGCAACGATCATCTCAACGTTTTTATCACAGAAACAATAGAGTCAATATTGCGTATTGCCAGTGAGAATAAAAACAGTAAGACTCATGATAAAATTACTAAATTTTTAAATAAACAATTAGACAACCCTACTTACCGCAGTTTTGGCTATGATTTTTTAATCAAACAAGTCTAATTCGAGAATTAAAACATCTAATAAGTAAATAACATCTAATAAAAAAACAATCATGTTTACCCCACATACCATACCCTATCGTATTATCGTTTTTGTCTTTTTTATCAGTCTTACAATTTTTGCTCAAGAAAAAAAGTCAATACCACACATTGAGATAGACTCTCTGACAAACATCTTAGCCAAAGAGTCAGCTAGTGATACTTTAACTGTAAACCGAATCAACGAACTCTCTAGACTTCTGTTAAGAGTCTCTGAGTTTGATCAGGCTATCGTTCACGCCCAAAAGTCAGAACAATTAGCCAAGAAGATTAAGTACAAATTCGGACAAGCAACCGCTTTTAGTATCCTGGGAATCGCTAATGTCTATAAAGGTAATTACCCCTTAGCTTTAGACAACTTCCAGGCTAATCTAAAAATAACTGAGGCTCTTGGAGATCAACGTGATATAGCAAATTCGTACAATTATATTGGTATCGTTTATCTATCGCAAGGCAACTATCCCCTAGCTCTGGAATACTACTTTAAAACCTTAAAAATATTTGAAGAACTTGACTATAAAAAAGGTATTCTAAATGCTCTTAATAATATCGGTATTGTTTACAAAAATCAAAAAGAATATTCAAAAGCCTTAGAATATTACTTTAATGCCTTAAAAATAGTAGAAAATACAGATGATAAGCAAAGTACTTCAATGGCTTATAACAACATTGGAAGTGTTTATCAACTTCAAGGCAACTATCCTAAGGCATTAGAATATCTGTTTCAAGCCTTAGCGTTAAAACAAGAACTAGGCAATAAACAAGAACAGGCGGGTTGTTATAACAACATTGGTATTATTTATAAACAACAAGAAAACTACCCTGAGGCCTTGAAGTACTACTTCAAATTCTTAGAATTAGCCCAACAGGTTAAGGACAAAGCATCTATTGCACTTGCTAATAACAATATTGGACTTGTCGAGCTAGAATTAAACCGAGTTGATTCTGCTCAAAAACACATTGAAAAAGCCTTAATCCTTGCCAAAGAAACCGGAAACAAAAGTTTAATTAGAGATTTCTACTACAACACTACTCTTGTGGATAGTACCTTAGGCAACTATAAAGATGCTTACCAAAACTACAAACAATACATCGTTTATCGTGATAGTCTGATCAATCAAGAAAACGAAAAGAAAAGCCTAGAAATATCCATGGGCTACCAATTCGATAAAAAAGCAGCTCTTTTCCAAGAGGAACTTAAAACAAAGCAATTGCAACGCAATATCGCTTTTGTTGGCATTGGAGTCATGGCTTTACTAACCATTTTGGTCTTCTATTTGTTTAAATTGAGGAATAAAAAATTCAAAATAGAAAAGCAAAACCTTGAATTACAACGCAGAGAAGTAGAAATTCTAAAGGAAAACGAACAATTCAAGACACGATTCATTGCTAATATCTCTCATGAATTTAGAACCCCACTAACCTTAATCAACGGTCATGTAGAAGTATTGAAACAAAAAGGTGATCAACAAGACTTTTCTCATTTTAACGAAATCGAACAAAATGGAAAAAGACTCCTTACTTTAATTAATCAGTTGCTAGACCTTTCTAAAATGCAAAGCGGTCAATACAAGCTCAAATATCAAAACGGCAATGTATTAAACCAGGCTAGCATGCTCGTTCAGTCATTCCACTCCTATGCCCAACAGCACGGTATTTCGCTAATACTGGAGCATACCGAAAGTGCAAAAACATTGCCTGAGCGTCAATTCAACTATAGCTCAGAGGCCTTGGCAATAATTATAACAAATTTAATATCCAATGCCATCAAATACACACCCGCTGGGGGAAGTGTCACTACAGAAATTGATTATAAACAGGATAAGATATTCATTAGCATTACAGATACAGGAATAGGTATTTCACCCAATGATATACCTAGAATCTTTGAACGTTTCTATCAAGTAGATGATCCCAAACAGCGCACCTATGCAGGCTCTGGTATTGGACTAGCTCTTGTTAAGGAGTTAGTTAACCTTCACCAAGGAGATATAAAAGTTGAATCTCCTGTAGAAGGTGGATGTACTTTTACCTTTTGGATTGAAAGTGCGCAAACCGAAGATATCGAAACAACCAACGCTATTGAACCCAACAATGACCTACCAAATAGCCAGCCTACACCTGCTGCTACTGATGAATCTGAGAACACAGAACTTCCTTTAGTACTGGTAATAGAGGATCAATCAGAGCTACGCAGTTTTATCGTTGACAATTTAGGACAGCAGTACCGTTATGAGCAAGCATCAAATGGTAAAGATGGTATACGCCTGGCAAAAGAACTGCTTCCGGATTTGATTATCAGTGATGTGATGATGCCAGATGCCAATGGATATGAAGTTTGTGAAACACTCAAAAATAATGTAGCTACTTCACATATACCTATTATCTTACTCACGGCTAAGGCAGAACAAAAAGATAAGCTCACCGGTTTACAAACAGGAGCAGACGATTATCTAACCAAGCCTTTTTCTCTTGCAGAGATTAGACTAAGGGTGAAAAATATCTTATCTTTTAAAGAGTTGTTGCGCAAAAAGTTTAAAGGCAACACTATGCCTACTGCGGAAGAAACTCCAGAGCTAAACACTCGAGATAGAAAATTTGTAGATGATGTAACGGGTTTAGTCGAGCAAAATATTTCTAATTTACAATTTGGGGTAAATACCCTAGCCGATGGTGTATGCTTATCTGTGAGTCAGCTCAACCGAAAGCTTAAAACTATAACCGGGAAAACACCCGCGGAGTTTATTCGAAACATTCGTCTGGAAGAGGCTGTTGAATTATTAAAAGATGGAGAAAGTGTTGCTGATACTGCTTGGGCTGTTGGCTTTGAAGATTCAGTTTACTTTAGTAAAGTATTTAAAAAACACTGGGGATATCCACCTTCTTCAGTAAAAAAATAAAATCAACAATTAAACTAATTGATCATAAAATATTTAAACCCATCAAGCATTCACTCTTGATGGGTTTTATTTTTAACTAACTATATATCAATCATTTGTAAAAAAAACATAACATATAATGCTCAAAAAACACCTAGTATTTGCGTGAATTTTGCCAAAATGAGCTAAGTGTACCCTTGTAGATTTGTAACTGAATGCTCAAGTAAATAAGTCATGACTAATTCATGCTAATTTATCTAACTGAGTTGTATTAAAAAGATGTTACTATGTAGCATATTGCCAATTCAACTCCATTAAAAATTGAACAATAAACCGGTTATATAGCAAAGGTGAATCAAGTTAATACAAGCTGAGAAATCAGCTGTTTTCCAACTGATAATCTCTAGCTAATATCTACAAATTTTTTATTAATAAACTGCTTGATATGAAAACAACAAACTCGCCTTCATTTATAGATAAAGATTGTAATTTGTGGTTAACCCCTACACAATTGGACACTAACGATAATATTTGCCAAAACAAACATAGTTATTACTTTATCGTTAATTGTCAAGTAAACAATACCGAATATATTAGCAGCAGCATCCTAGAAGTTCTAGGATATTCTGCAGAAGAGTTTAATATGAATCTTTTTACATCATTAATGCACCCTGATGATTTAGATTATCGCAATAAATGTGAATACCATACTGCTGAATTAAGAAAGCATGTCTCTTATACAGCATTATCTCAATACTTAGTTTCTTATAGCTTTAGACTTAAAACAAAACAAGGCCACTACATAACTATAAAGCAAGAATACCAAACAATAGAAACTGACAAATATGGTAGAATGCTTAAAAATTTTGTCCATCATGAAATAATCGAGGATTACAAGACACGACCAGAGTCTGACTTTCAAATTATTGACAAGCAAAAAAATAGGTGTATTAACTTTAATACGAAGTTTAAACTGACCAAACGAGAGGTAGAAATTTTAGATTTAATACATGAGGGCTACCAAAGTAAAGAAATCTCTGATATGCTAAATATCAGTCATCACACCACTCAAACGCATCGCAAAAACATTTTAAGCAAAACAAAATGCTCATCTTTGATAGAGGTATTAAAAAAAATAGGTGCCTAATTCTGTCTCATCCAGAACTAGCTTTACACTTTTAAATAAATACTTATTTAAGATGTATTAATCCTATAAAAACAACTAAATCAAATAAGTAGACCAATAATAACAAACTTAAGGTTTAGTTGATAAATACCAACTATTGATTAAATAGAACGAGTGGCATAGCATTATGACCACTCGTTTTCTCCTATTTAAATTTATCACAAACCAGCTATAACCAACCAGTCCCGAATTAAGTCATCGAACACTTACTATTTTCTTGCCTATTAATCTATTTTTTCAAAAAGTATATCTGTAAAATTCTGATCTGATAACCTAAAGCCTGTAATCTTCTCTGTAGAAGAATACAAAAAAGCTAACTCACCTAAATCGGGAGAATAAAAATGATCCTTATTGCGAGTCTGTATTATCCGGCCAATGACCAATAACAGATATACCACTTTTTACCCTGTCTCCAAGTTTAACCGAAATCTCAGTATCCAAAGGCAACAATAGATCAACTCTTGATCCAAATTTTATAAACCCCATTTCCTGACTCTGTTTGGCCTTTTTGCCAATAGTTAGGTAATTAACTATCCTATTGGCTAATGCCCCTGCAATTTGTTTGGCTAAGACCTCTTTCCCATTTGAATGCTTATAGACCACTGTATGGCGCTCATTAGCCGTTGAGGATTTAGGATGCCAAGCCACTAAGTGCTTTCCTTTGTGGTATTGACTATATTGTACTACTCCACTGATTGGATTGCGATTCACATGTACATTAAACACACTCATAAACACAGATACTTGAATGCGCTTATCGGTAAAATACTCGTCTGCTGCCACCTGTTCAACGACAACAACCTCTCCATCACAGGGTGCTAATATTAGCTGATTATCTTGGGTTAATTCTCTTGAAGGTATCCTAAAAAAGAAAACAACCAAGCTCATCAAACCAAAACTTATAAGTAGTATTAATCCCTTGAGCCACCAAAGACTATCGCTAAGCAAGCGATAAGCAAGTCCATTGACAATCAAAAAAATAAATACGGTTATAATAATCGATTCTCTTGCTTCTTTGTGTATTTTCATATCGTTTGTAATTGAGTTAACTAACTGTATTTGATTCAACAAACTTACAGCCTATTGTTGTGTTAGACATAGTACAGAAAATTCCTTTACTACTAGGCCAACCTCTGTAGGTAACTCTTTTAGACAACCACTATAAAGCAATACAGAAAACTCTTTACAGACTGCTATTTTTTCAATACAAACAAATCCTCTAACTCCTTATTACTAAGATTTCCAATCCAATTCTCACCTGAGGCTACAGTCATCTCAGACAGTGCTTTTTTAGACTGAATCATAGCATCTATCTCTTGCTCAAAAGTATTTTGGGTGATAAAGCGATGTACCATTACATTACTCTTTTGTCCAATTCTATAAGCCCTGTCTGTAGCTTGAGCCTCAACAGCAGGGTTCCACCATAGATCATAATGTATAACATGGTTAGCTGCAGTTAAATTTAATCCTGTACCGGCAGCTTTAAGCGATAGAATAAATATCTTATGAGCTGGGTTGGTTTGAAAATTATCCACCATTTCATTGCGCTGTTTCACAGCCACCCCTCCGTGATAAAATAGTACCTCTTGGTTATAACGATCTACTAAAAACTCCTGTAACATCCCTCCCATTTCTTTAAATTGTGTAAAGATTAATACCTTCTCCCCACTATCTAAAATAGCATCTAGTTTATCATAAAGCAAACTCATTTTACCACTCAACATAGGATCCATTACTTTATTCTTAAGGTATTGAGTTGGATGATTACATATTTGCTTTAAAGCTAGAATCATTTGCAAAACTAACCCTTGACGTTTAAACAATTGCGTTTTATCATTCTGATCTATACTTGAGATTGTATTGATGGCCGACTCTAGGGTCTTCTCATACAAAATTGCTTGTTGTTTGGTTAAAGCACTATAAGCATTTATCTCTATTTTATCTGGAAGGTCAGAGATAATGCTCTTATCAGATTTTAAACGGCGCATAATAAAAGGTGATATCGTTCGCTTTAATCTATCTGCAGCTTCTGTATCATTAAACAGTTCGATTGCAGTTGAAAAACTATCTTTAAATGCCTTAGGACTACCTAAAAAACCACTATTACAATAATCCATTATACTCCATAGTTCACTTAATCGGTTCTCAACCGGGGTACCGCTTAATGCTATATAATGCTTAGCTACTATACTTTTTACCGCCTTAGACTGAGAGGCATTTGAATTTTTTATATTCTGAGCCTCATCAATAATTACAGATAACCACTTGTGTTTATTAAGTATCTTACCATCACTACGAGCCAAACCATAAGAGGTTAATACCACGTCTGTTTCTATATTCAAATTACGCTTTACCCCATGATAGATAGACACAGTTAAGGAAGGTGCAAACTTTTTAATCTCCTGCTCCCAATTACTCAATAGCCCTGTAGGAGCTATAACTAGAACTTTAGATTCTTGTAAAAGATCTTCTTGTTTATATCGAACAATGGTAGTTATTACTTGTAGGGTTTTTCCAAGGCCCATATCATCAGCCAATACACAACCAAAACCAAGCTGAAAATTGTGATACAACCATTCATAACCACGCTTTTGATACGGGCGCAAGCTAGCATTTAGCCCCTTTGGCACACTCAAAGGTTTAATTGTAGTTAAGTTATCTAGCAGCTTTTGAGCTGCTTTATCCATCTCAATCTTAGCTCCTTGAAACTCTCCACTTAGAGCTACTCGCAAAACATCTAGTCCATTAATTGCTTTAGGATTAACAAAATGTTTATACAATTTCTCTAATTCATCTCTACTTACATAAATGTACCCTGACTTATATTTTATCAATGTATCTGAGTTTACAAGCAGCTTTTTAAATTCTTGCTCAGATATTAAATCATCACCAATAGCTATTTTCCAATCAAAGGAAAGTAGTTTATCGAGCTTTATAAAACTCTTTACCGTATCTACTTTACTTATTCTACCACTTACCTTAGGCTTTAATATTTCACGAAGAGATTTTGGTAACAGTACATTGATTCCCAATAGCTCGACAACAGGAACAACCTCAAATAGGAAAGTCGCTAAACGGTCATTATCTAAGTATTCGATTACCTGCCCTTGACTATCAATATAAAGCTCTAACTCTTTAACATACGCACCAAGACTAGCTATACTTTGTAAAACCTCAAGTCTTATCTTGTCGTATTTCTTTAACTTTAAGATATCACTTAAACTAACATTCTGTAATGACTCACTTGTCTTATCTGTTATAGTTACATCTAACCAAAAATTATCATGATCTTGTTTGATTATTAACTGTGGTAGAATATTACCATGGGATAAGTAATAGGGACTTAACCAAGTATTGATTCCTCCAGGCAAAGAGTCTTCTCCTGGTGCTTTAAAACTTGGTTGATCACCACAAAAGAACATATCTAAAAACTCATCCTTACTCTGCTTAACAACAACACTACCAACCATTTTGGTCAAAAACACCGATAGTAAGCGCAAGGTCAAATCTTCAGTATTAAATTTTCGATTATCACTTACATCTTGCGTGAATATTTCTAGTGGAATAATATAGCGTAGCTGAGATACAATCTCTTTTACCTGTTTGTTAATCAAAGCAGGTAACCACATTATAGTATACCTACCATTAACTAATTCAACAATTTGAGGTACCATAGCTCCTTTAGCCATTAGATGTAATGCTGTATAATAAAGCTTAGTTAATCCTACTACCGATACTTGGTAATCCTTTAATTTATCAATAGGTAATTTACTCAAAACAGACACAAGTATGGACCATTGTATTTTCTTAGAGTTTAGATAAAACTCACACTCATAACTTTTAGTCCACTTAACCTGTAAAAAGGCATATTGATTTAGTATATCAATTGATGTTTCTTCTTGGTTTAATAGCTTATCAACTGTGATCTTTTCATCTAAAACGCGCTGATAACTACGTGAAACTCTAGTTAGTAGAGTCTTATATTTATCTTTAAAGTTACCTGAATTAGTATAAAAAACAGGATTATCGACCAAGAGTAAGTCAAGAGAATTTGTCAAAGGTTTTAATTGAGAGAAAACTATACGATCATAAACATTGTTTGAATCATTAGTTGTTTTCTCAGGTTTTATTTCCTCCTGACTTAAAAACAATTCATCAATTCTAACTACTTTGTTTAAGCAAGTAGTGATAGTTAATTCCTGAAGGCTTAGTTGTTTTAAAATATCTAACCCATGCAACTCAAAAACCAAAAAAGGATTATTATCTATCTCTTGACTTATCTTATATATCACCGCAGCTATATGCTTACAAGGCACAGCATAATCAGGACAACTACACTTCATTTGTAAGTCTGACCACTTCTTAGGAAAGATAGACACCCCCGCTTGTTTAGCTATACTAAGAACTAGAGGGTCTAATTCTCTGTTTAAAAACTTTGAAATTATATAAGGCTTATTAATTAAAGCTTTGATAAATTTCTCTTGATTACTATTATTAAACTCAGGTACTTTAACCTCAACTTTGTATGGCTTTGGTCTACTTCCACTAACCAAAGCTAAAATCACATTTGATTTAATATCTATAGATTCTACTGCTCCTTTACGGGCATAAGTCGCCCCACGTGGCAAACGATTACCATTATCAATATCGCTTAATGCTTGTAACCATTGTTTTCCCCACCAAGTCTTACCGAATTTTTGTGCCATAACCCACTAATAAATTATCTTAAGGCAAGATAATAAAAAAACCACCTATGATTCTGTAACAGTAATCATTTATTGTTCTGATAAATAATCTATCGGCTTTGTTAATACACAAGGAAAGTCCTTATTAATGGTTTTTATCTTTTCTATTATTTCTACTTAGAGCAACTCCAATAAAGAGAATTATTATTTTGTCGTTAATGATAACATTGCTTTAACTACATTCTGAGTGCTATGATCATAAACTTCATTCCCGTAATTATGCTTTTCATTCAATTCATAAAAATCTCTATATAAATCAAATGGATTCTGTGAATCTCCTACCCATTTTATAATTATATCTAAAATCTCATTCATAACAGGTTGATAAGTCATTTTTCCGTCAGATTTTCTTATTGCTTTGTTATCAGATTTCTTCTTACCTAAATTCAAAAAAACATTTTTTTCGTCATAAATAATATCTCTTAATTGTGTAGACTTCCCCATACACATGAAAAAACAAGAATATATAAAATAAAGACATCTCTATAAGATGCCTTCATCTGCAAAGGAGTAGTATCCTTCTTTACTTATAATTAAATGATCTAAAAAAGCAATATCAAGTATTTTACTTGCCTCTTTAATCTTTCGAGTTATTTGTCTATCAACTTCACTTGGAACTAATTTTCCTGAGGGATGATTATGTACTACTAAAAATCCCACTGCATTTGCTTTTAAAATAGCACAGAAGATAATTCTTAAATCTACTATAGTGCCTGTTATTCCGCCCGAGGAAGCCTCTAATACTCCAAGTACTTTATTGCTGCTTGAAAGCATCAGAACTTTAAATTGCTCTAATAATTCAATCTTATTACTATCCCAAGCTTTTAGCGCTATTTGGTATGCACTGCAAGAAGATGTAATCTGAGGTCTCTGTGAAGCCTTTACTGTTGATTTATAAATTAACTCTACTTCTGATGCAATAAGCCAATTGTTATTTAAATCTTTATTTTCCATAACTCTAATTTTTAAATTGATTATGAAGCCACAAATAGTTAATGGTTTAGTAAACTCTACAAATCAGAAGGTAAAGCTTTAAAATAAACCTACTAAATTGCGTCTAACAAATCCATACAAACGTTAAGATTATTGTAGTTTTACTTCTCATTTACTCTCTAGGTATGGCAAATGAAAGTCAAACCCTATCTCCGCCTTATAATCTAAATACAAATAGGCCGGATAAACCTTATTGTTTTTCATTAAAAAGTTATAGGTTGATTTGCTTTTACCGTTTTTAATAATCTCCAAAGACTGGGCAAGACTAAGCTGGATATTATGGATATTTAAAGGCATTTTCCACAAACAGTATTTGTTTGTACATACCAACATCTTAGAACTTTTAATAAGTGACTCACTATTGCATTTATAGCAATTATGATTTTTGATTATTTGATTAATCTTGGCTTTTTCAAGGCTAGAATTCAAACAAGAATACTGCCGATGGATTTGACTCTTAATGTGTTTTAAATCAATATTTTTATCTGGATTTTCATTAATAAGGTCTATTAAATCAAATACATAAGAAAGATTTAAAAAGTCTGTATGCTTAAACATCTTCAATATTTGTTTAATCTGTTTACTAAACACAATTCCTTGAGAGTTAAAGCTTATGTTTTGTGTGTTTAATAGCTCTTGCAGGGTTAAACAAATCTTTTTATAAAGACTCTGATATAAAAATACAACGGACTTATTTGTTTGCTTATTTATTTTTTGATTCACCAATTGATCCAGTTGTTTTAAAATCTGTAACAAATCAAGTCTTTGAGCTTTGTGTCTTACAACCCTAGATTTTTTTACTATAAAAGTAGAGTTTTGAAAATTTTGATCGTCTCTATTTACAAAATACCCTTGCTGATTTACTCTAACCCAGGGATTAAGCCAGGAATCAACAGACTGATTTATTTCTAAATAAAACTCTTGGTTACATCCTTGTAAAACCAAATGAGTTTTTCTTATTAAAACCTTATGACTACACCTATCAATATGTCCTTTTACAATTTGATTATAAATTATTTTCTGGCGTGTGGTAAAGCCTAGAGACTTTTTAAAACTAACATTAAAAGGTATCTTAGTTATGTTGTAACTCATCTTATTGGCAATACTTTGGCTTTCAGGGTGAACTAAATTCGCTAAAGACGTATCAAAAGTACTGTCCTTTACTACTTTTTTTAACCTATAACTCAACAACCTTTTTTGCTTTAGGGTAAAATCTATAAAACTATTAAATGAATTACTTATATAACCATTATCAAATAAAGCATCAAGCTCATAATAAAACTGATCTAACGGCAGCAAATAACTAGAATATACCGGTAGAAGAATATCACTATAGCCTATTGGTTTATTAAAAACGATTTGCTTTTGAGTTGTAGTTGTTTTATCAATTTTAACCCATCCATTAAAAAAGATTTTATCCGAAAGTGAAATTGCCATTTGCTTATCTGAAAACACATTGGTGCTATTAATCAAAAATTCACGTCCATTAACCATAACGACTAATTCTAATTTGTAAAGCTTTTCTTTATCTTGGTTTTTAAACGACTTTTTCAATCTTTTCAAATATCCTATTAAAGCCAAAGCCAGTAAATCAAATTCAACTTGTGTTTGACTTGTTTTAAAAAACACACGTTGGTTTAAAGCCTCTTTAAAATCTAGACTTAAAATAAAGCTGTAAGACAATAAATCAACTAGTCTATGAAATGAGTTGCTTGATTTTGACTTAGATATTATTTTTAAAATATTTGAAGTATTCATTAGATAAACCTTTTTGACAAACACTACTTTAGTCTTATTTATCCTCTGAAGTAAAAACCAAAAAACCAAAAGCTGTTCACTTAATCTAGACAATAGAATATCTATAGTGTTTACTTTGTCAATAAGCTGTTTTAACTGTTTAAATACCCCATCACTCTCTAAGGTATTATCCTGTATGGCTTTAATTAAAACTATCCACTGTGAACTTTTCTGGTGCAAACCATTCAATAAACCATCCTCTAACCATACAACCAAATACTCATTGCTTTGATAGAAGTTAGCCTTTTGGCTACAATTAGATAAAGCAGCAGCAATTTGTCTTGCTGCTACTTTATTTTGAGTTACTATTAATTTCATACCCAATTAGTTTAATTTGGTTTAAGTGTTGATTTGTTTTGGGTATTACTCTGGAGATTATCCGAATTCACCACAGCTTGTTTTTCTGTGGAATTAGGATCATTAAACGAAAAATCCATTTTAGAATTTACCTGATCATAGGTAATATATCCCTTGTATGGATTTCCTTTTTTATCAATCAACCCATCGATTAAAACACTCTTACCCTGTAAAAGAGCTTCTCTTTGTTGCTTATCGATTTGTTTGCCTCTAAAGTTGTCTAATGTATTTTGGGGTTGATACCTTTTCTTTTTATTGACATTATCAAATAAAAACTCAATATGGCCTTTACTTGCATTGTATTGAATCTCTGCATTAAAAGCATTTCCCTTTACAGAGGTCATATCCTCAATCAAAACAGCTTTACCTTGTTTTAACTGATCGATTTGTTCCCTAGATAAGTCTACTCCCTTGATGTGTTGAGGAATTTCAATTTTTTCAATACTGGTAACAGCTAAATTATTCGTGAGTCTATCCACAGAAACAACCGAAGGTATAGGCTGATTTGTCAGTGGATCGATTAATTCTACAACCCTTCCCATATTACCTGTTTTTAAAAGATTGTATTTATCCTCCTTAGTAAAACTATGTCCTTGTAAGGGAGTGTTTAAGTTAGGGTATTTTTTGACTCCCTGAAGCTCCATCACAATCAAACCATTTTGCTCTTTTCTTAATCCAATTCGAGCATCAAGACTGAAATAAGCAGCACCTAAATCAAGGTTTATTGTAACTAAATCTTTGGTCTTATATCCCCTTAATAATGGTTCTAATAAGTCCATTTCCTCCAATTTCTCTTTAGATAATCCTATATCTTTTAATGACTCCCAATCAATATCATCAATATTATACTTATAAGGATTATAGTGATTAGATTCTAAATCCTGTTTGCTTTTTTGAGCTTCCATAGCCTGAATCATCTTATCGGGGTCAATTTGATGTGATAAGAAAAGTTCATGGGTTGGATTTTGATTCATATCCAATTCCTTCTGCATCAAAGAGGCTAGTCCTATGGCTTTGTCTATAGGCACTTTAAAAAAACTAAACTCAGTAGGGTTTTGTAATTGAGCAAAGAAATTCGTGAAAAAACTTGAAAAAAAATCACCTTGCTTATCAACCTTTAAAAGTTGATTTAAGTTTTTTTTATTCACCGATAAGGTCTGAAGCTTACCATTTTCATTAAGGCCTTTAACTGCCTTAATTTTATTATCGCTATAATCATTCACAAGCAATACTTCAGGGGTCTGACTTGTATCATTTTTTTTATTTTCCATAATAATAGTTTTAAAAGTAAAATCTCTTGATTTACAAACTCATACAATAGGCTTATTAAGAGTTAATAGGCTTTGACAAACTTTGATTTATAATTGCAGTTATATCCGATAGTTTGTAATAAACCTTACCTTGAATCTTATAATATGGAAGTGTTTTATTGCTTCGATAACGTTGAAGCGAGCGATTGGATATCTTTAATATATCAAGAACATCTTTATTGTCTAAAAGTTGTTCTCCATCACTGGATAGCTTAGTAATGGGAAGTTGAGTGATACTTTGGGAAAGAGTATCGATTTTTTTGGTAATTCTATCCATCCAAGATAGAAATTCTACTTGATTCACATTCATAATTTTGTTTTTTAAGGTTAATGTTAGCTAACACCTCAAAAATCAAAATCATTGATAAAAATTAAAGCCAAGACCGTCAAATTAAATTTAAAAAGACAAAAAAATCCTTGCCTTAAAAAAACTATGCATATAAATATAGAATATAATTTAATAAATAACATGGCTAGCCAATTCGGTTTTATTGGCTGTTTTTGTTTTCACGAAAAAGCTTGTAAAACAGTAAATAAAAGCTCTAGATTATTGACAAAAACTAATAACAATCAATACTAAAACTACCTAGATTACTTACTGTCCTACAAGCTTATAAACCTTGTATGTTCAATATTTACAAACTAATCTAACGAATGTAGATCAGCTATAAGTTGTCTCCACGACTCTAATTCAGGAATCCCAGGTTTTCGCTTACCAAAGAATTGAACAATGGTTTGTCCCATTTCGTTGTAAACCTCTAGTGAGGTTACCACTCCATCAATGGTGGGTTTTCTAACTATCCAAACCTGAGAAATACTATCCATATCTAAATGCATATTAAAATCAGGATCCATAATATTAAACCAGTGCTTATGCCAAAGAGTGTTATTTATTTCTCCGGTATGAATTTGAATATTTCCTGAATTACCCACAAAAACCATTATAGGTACTTTTTTAGCAGATGCTGATTCCAATAGCGTGACTAGTGATTGCTTATTTACTTTTTTAGCGTAATACTCACTTGGAGCTAAACGCAAGGCTTGGGTTCTAGTTAGATGGTATTTTTTAAGTAGTCCATAAAAATCATGCGTGTCTTTTAACTCAATCCACTTTTGATTAAACCCCTTAATATCAATTTCTTGATCCATTCTCTCGTCCATCTCTAGTAAACAAGGTTGGATATTAAATCCTTCAATACTTTGATCTTGTGCCTTATATTTTTGAACCAACTGCTCAAAGGCCTGTTCATTACTCTCAGGGGTTAAATATATTTTGTGTATGGCTTGACCACTTTTATCAAAAAACTGAAGACTTTTTCTAAAGGTGTCTCCTACTGTGTCAACCAAAGCAAAACAATACTTCCAATGCGATAGAAAAATACGCAAATCAATATCTTGATTAACAAATAGTCCAACGTGATTATTTGAAAAGTCTCCATTTTTATAAACTCCCTTTCTCTCGTGTACACACTCTGAATTTCGAGTCAAAGCCATTACTTTTCCCAAAGACTCCACTTGAAGTAAAATTGATTTTATCTCTGGGGTTAATAGATATACGTTATCCAATAAACCAGTGGCTAATAATTCCATTTCACTGGTGTTTAATTGCTCTGCAGCATTTCTAATGCGCATATGTGGGTTGGTTTGTTTTAAATCATCCCAACGCTGTTTTAAAGATAAAGTCTGTGTATTCATTATATTGTTATTTTATTGTCCAAAAATAATTAGTGGATTCTTACTAATAGGATTTTCTATCACTTGACAAGGCATTTGATATACTTTAGATAATATTTCTTGAGTAAATACCTGTTTAACTCCTCCTTGGCATATCTTAATGCCTTTGTCTAAAATCACTACTTTTTGAGCATACTCACTAGCCAGGTTTAAATCGTGTAACACAACTATAGCGGCATTGCCTTTGTCACAAAATGCCCTTATAGTTTTTAAAACCGAGTGTTGATGTTTTACGTCTAAGTTGTTTAAAGGCTCGTCTAATAATAACAACTTTTGTTTATTATTATTTTGCAATTGCACTAAAACACGAGCTATATGTACACGTTGTTTTTCACCACCGGACAAAAAATTATATTCACACCCACTAAACTGATCAAGACCAGTATATCGCAAAATTTGTTCTACTGATTCAATATCTTGTTTTGAAGGAGTGTTTTGAAAATATGGATATCTTCCCATCATAACCACATCTTTGACAAGTAAAGGAATATCAGAGCTAAAAGACTGCGAAAATTTTGCCTTGTGCTGAGCCAGATTTGTCCTACACCACAAAGAAAATACGCAATCTTTAAAAATCACCTCATTATCACTTGGCGAAATCTCATTGGCGATAAGGGATAAAAAAGTAGACTTACCTGCTCCATTTGGTCCAACAATAGCAACAAATTCTGATGCATGGCAACTAAAGTCAATACTCTTTAGCAAATATTTTGATTTAACTTTAAAATCTAGATTTACAGCCTTTATCATCTTAAAGATTCTTTTTGTATTTTAACAATAACCCCATAAATACAGGTGCTCCCATCATGCTGGTTAGAATACCAATGGGAATCTCCACCGGCGCAATTAAACTTCTACTTAACGTATCGGCTAAAAGAAGTAGAATTCCCCCTAATAAAACCGATAAAGGCAAAACATAGTAATAATTAGAACCAAATACTAACCTTAAAATATAGGGCACCACAAGCCCCACAAAACCTATAGTGCCAGTAAAACACACAATAATTCCAACCATTAAAGCAGTAAAAATGATAATTTTTCGCTTGACTGCTTCAATAGACACTCCTAAATGACATGCATCCTTCTCTCCGAGCATTAAAGCATTAAGCTGTTTGGATAAAGGCAATAAAAATTTAAGTGAAATTGCCATTACAACACTTAATATAAACACCTTCTCCCAATTTGAACCAGCTAAACTTCCTAGGGTCCAAAAAGTAAGGTTTCTAAGTTCTTGTTCATTAGACACAAAGGTTAACACTCCTGTTATTGCTGCTGATAAAGCAGTAATTGCTACCCCACTAAGTAAAAGAACCCCTATATTGGTTTTACCCGAACTGGTTGAAATTCTATAGACAAACCACATGGTTAAAACAGCACCTATAAAACTCATTATACTAAGTAAACTATAGCTGATCCAAAGGGGCAAATATTCCTTTATATATCCACCTAAAACAATAGTTACAGCGGCAAATAAAACAGCCCCTGAGGTAATTCCAATTAATCCCGGTGAGGCCAAAGGGTTTTTAAAAAGCCCTTGAAGAGCACTCCCAGATACCCCTAGCCCCGCTCCTGCTAGCACAGCTATTACAATACGAGGTAAACGAATTTGTTGTATTATATACCGGTCACTCTCACTGACAATATCTGGATAGAATACTAAATTAAAAACTGTTTCTAATACCCCATTGTCAAATTCGTATACACCTATAAAAACAGATGCTATCATTAAAACCAAAAGAACCAATAAAAGCATTATTAGATACAAAGAGCGCCTTTTGTTCATTTTATTTTTCTAATAATTTCTTGTTCAACTCTCTAACCCCTTGTCCTAGCCTTGGAGTAAACCCTGAGAGTAATAACCCGTCTAAACTAATTACTCTTTTATACTTACCTGCGTTAGTTTGAGCTATTCCATCAATTTTCAAAACTCCTTGAACTCCACCTAAACTCTGTAAACCACTATCAAACATTAGTATATAATCAGGATTACTACTAATTAAAGCCTCAGGACTCAAGGGCTTGAATTGATCAAAACCAGTAACGGCATTCTGCCCTGATGCTAATTCAATTACCTTCTGCATAGGTGTGTTATCACCCGCCACAAACATATTAGAAGAGCCACGAGCGTAAATAAATAAAACTCTAGGCTTATTCTCAATAGACTCAACCTTTAACAGGTCATCGTCAATTTTCTGTAACAAATCATCATAATCCATTATATTGAGACTCTTAGCTATATCGGTAATCATCTGTTTTGTACCCTTAACTGAAAACTCTTGGTCAATAACCTTAAGTTTAATATTAGCTTTATTTAATTGTTGCGCTAAATTATCGGTCAAATCTTTTTTAGTTATATACACCAAACTTGGTTTTAAAGCGATAATAGATTCAATATTAATTTTGCTAACATGGTCTAACTGTGTTAGCCTATCGTTTATCTTTTTTGGATAAGTACTGGTAATATCTATACCTACAATATTGTCCTTTTGTCCTAATTCAACTAAAGTTTCGGTTATGGCTCCACTTAAGGAGACTATACGAAGTTGTTCAAAATTGTTTTGATTATCATTTTTCACATCCTTACAAGAGATGGTTGTAAAAATGGTTATTAGTAGAAGAGCATATTTAATCATTATTATTTTTATTTAATCTTAATAACAACAAATATATACCTTTTATTTTGTCTACATAACTCAAAGAATAACTTTAACTTTTTAAAGACCTGATTACCTATAAATTTCTATAGACCAATACCTAAACTGCCTTTAAGCTACATAACACCTAAAAGCAATAGGGTAAAAACCAATAGTTCAATGCTTGTTGTCACACCTTTATCTAACAACCTATAACTAAACGAAAAGAAAAACACACCTTTTAAGGCATGCTTTTAATATATTTAAAACTTGTTGTCTGTAAACAAACTCATGGCTTGATTTCTTGAATTTATTTCAAGCTTAGAGTAAAGTTTACTTACATGAAATTTTACAGTACTAACCGATATGAATAAGTGTTCGGCTATTTCACTATTACACATCTTCTTCCAGATACAAGTCAATACTTCAACTTCTCTAGGGGTTAAATTGTATTGAACTTTAAGTATCTCAAGCATATTTACATTTTTGTTCTCTTGAGCTATTTTTTTTCGTGTTTTCTCACTAGACAAAATAGATTCTATCTCTTGTTGATACAAATGGTTTTGTTCTTGAATATTTTTCACCTTATATATAACAACCAATGTAATTGTAGTGAGTCCTAATACACTGACTAATCGAAAAGCATTAATATCAAAATAATCAAGTCCTTTAGCATTAAAGCTTAAGTAAAATATGTAACCCATTGCGAAAACAACTATAAACCCAAAGGAAAATATTATAAAACGGGCATACTCATTTTTTCTAACCTGGGTAGCTGTAGTGATAAGACAGAATATAGGCCCTATAAAACTCAAAATTGTTGTCAGATTTAACAGTAGTGCTTTAGGATAGAGTACAAAGGTTACACTCGATAGTAAACTAGCAGAAAAAAGTGCGATAAAAAAGATTTTATATTGAGTAAAAAAAGACTTAATGTCCAAGAAATAACCTATAAACACACAAACTAAAATTGAAGTTACTGGAATAGTTAAAACTAGTAAATACTTCATTTGCAAACTTCCATCTGATAGGTAATAAAACATACCGTCTTCGTAAAACAAAGAAATGAATATACAAATCTGTAACAAGCAGTAGACTACAAAGCGATTGTCTTTTAAAATGATAAAAAAAATCACATTAATAAATATAGAAGCTAACAAAACTCCATAATACAAACCTATAAAAAAAAATTCTTTGGCCTCCATTACACCAAACTGACTATGCTGAGTGATTACAATGGGTAAACTATCAGTAGAGGCCTTGTTTAAATTAATATAATAGACAGGATTATCTAAAACCATATAGTGTTGGGCATATCGACTCTTAATAGGCGTACCCTGACTATCTAAGTTAGAATCTACCAAAAACAAATCATTAGAGTTGTAGATATACAAATCGTAGGAAAAAATATGCGCATTAGCAATATAAAGTACAATTGGTGCATATAAATAACTCTTATCCAAACGTCCTTTCAACCAAGTATTATTTAGTGAGTCGGTAGCAATTTGCAAGTTTCCTGTGCTATTTAAAGGCCTGTAACTAAGCGATTCGATTTTTTGTTGGAACTGCTTAGGAACTACAGCATATGCATAAGAAAAGAAACATAAGCACCCAATAATAACTAACTTTCTAAATATTATTCTGAATTCAAAAAAATACATTTCTTAATTATTAAATAAGATTATTTAAATCTCAATTCCTAAATTATTTACTCAAAAAAAATAACACTCATTCAATAAATAGTAACTCTAATAAATTACATCTTTATTACAACAGTATTACTTTTTTTCAGGCTTAATTCCAATAAGGCATAGCTGCATTTTTAAATTTTTCAACTCTAGTTTTAAGCAGGCTATTTAACTCCTTAACATAAATATCTTTCGGTGATCGTCCATCATTAGAGGTATTGGTAAAGATTACATATGCTTCATTTGGTGAAAAACGAGGCTCAAGATCATTAGTTCCAGCTTCGATCTCTGCTGATATTTCTGTTGATTGATTTGAGTTACTATCATAAATAAAAATTCTAGAATTCATTCTGCGGTAATCTCTATTTTCAACCCCTGAGAGATCATAGGCATAAACAACCTTATCTGCACTACTTGAAAGTTGTAGACCACTACTTGCCCCTGGTTTGTCTTTTAAAACCGTAAATAAATGATTTCCACTAAAATCAATACAGTAGATATGAACCTGATAGCCTAATGCATTATTTGTTTTTAATGCAATACGCTGCTGATCAACACTGACATCTATCTCCGAAATAAAAGCCCCATTAGGGGTTTGATACAAAAGCTGCAGACCTTGTCCGTTTGAATTAATAGCATAGAGTTTGTCAAAATTGGCAAAGTAAATCTGATTACTATTCATAGGCCAACTAAATGTAATCTCATTAAGGTTAAAGCCATTAGGCCTTACAGATGAAGTAATTTTCTTAACATTACTTCCATCAGTATCCATGGTATAAATATCTAGTTCTGTGGTATTAGTTCGGAAAAAGGCAATTTTATTTGCCGTTTGATTTTTCACAGGCCTAAAACTATTGTTTTCAGAATCCGTTAATTGAAACTCATTTCCATTTTCATCAGAGGAAAAAATAACTAAGTTATCTTTTATCTTCTTTGTATAAAAAAAACGATTGTCTTTTGGAGCTTTATATATACTAAAGCTACCCATTTCACTTTTCACAGGATTATTTACTTTATCCTCTACCGTTATTTGCCAAAAGTATTTAACTCCCAATTTTAAATTATTATATTCAAATATTGTATCCTTAATTCCAGTAAAGGTTTGTTGTGTTTCATCCGAATCATTCTTAAGAGTTAAAGAATAAATATGTTTAGATTTATCCTTATCTTTTGAAGACCATTTGAAAACAATAGATGTTGATTTGACTACTTGATTCTCTGACGGATTAATTAAACTAGGAGTACTGGGTACTGGTTGGGTATTTTTTGCAGGCGATAATTCAAAAACTACATTACTTGTTTTTCCTGGATACACACTTACCCCTTTAAAAGCAGTAGTGTATCCTTTAACCTCAGCTTTTACAGAATACTCCCCTTGTTTAAGAGTTTGTAAAACAAAGTTTCCTTTCTCATCTGTAAAAACAGTAGTTGAACTAGGAGAAGTCTCTATCTTCACATTAGTTAATGGCGTGTTTGATTCTGCCATCACAACTTTACCCATCACACTTCCCGTTAGGCTTTCATCTGCATAATCTTCACTACATGAATAGAGAAATAAAAAACTAAACATTATTAAACTGAATTTTATAGCTAAGTGTTTCATTATATTATATCTGTTTTAAAAATAGTATTTAAGTCCTAAGCCAAAATTGAAGTAATAATCCTTGAACTTACCTTGTTTAACTGCCTCTAAATTATCTGTCAGAGCAAAGTTTTGTTGAGCAAAGCCAAAAACAGCAAACCTAGAATTGAAACTGTAATTTAAACCTGCTCCATATTGTAGTTTCCAATAAAACTTATCGTCTTTTGTCTGTTTATTGTGAAGTAAAAAGTAATCTCCTATTACACCTGTACCTAAATAAATGTAAGTTGATGTTTTCTGCTTTGGCAATAAATCAATGCGCAGATTAGTATCAATACTATATTTTTGATTTGTATATTTCTTACCCGTTCTAATTTCAAAAGGAGCAAAATTCAGCTCTACAGCCAATCTTTGCGAAAGCTTTCGTGCATATGCTACTTGAAAAGCATAGCCAAACTTCTTTTGTTGTAAATCTCCATAAAACAGATTAACTCCACCCGAGAGTGCAATTTCATTTTTATGCTTTCCCTGAACTTGTTCTCCCTGGTATAACAACCTAGCCTCTTGTTCTTGTTTGATACTATTATATGAGTTTATTAATTCTTCATCTAACTTCTTGCCTTGTTTTGTATTCCAAAGATTTGCTTGAATCCCTTCAATAATCATACTTTCAACTGCTTTTTCAATTGCATCTGTTAAAGCAAGTTGAATAGGTTCATTGGTAGTAAATCCAGTTTCAACTTCTAGTAAGCGTTGAAAGTTTACATATTTAAAGAGTCCGAGAGATACCGCCTGAGATAAAATAGTCTTAGATATATAAACTGTCTTTAATACTTTTCCATTTGTAGTAGAAACAGCACGTAAATACACTGTTATACGATCTTGACGATATTGAGTTGACCCTCCAACACCAAAGTAACGAGCGCCAGCTCCACCTGTGAGTATATTAGAATCATAGGAAACAATTCCACCCTCTAATAAAACCCCGGCAAATAACAATGGAGGTAATTGCTTTTGGGTATTATCTCCTGCTTGTCGGTATTGCTCTCGAGTGGTATTGATAATATTTCGTTCATTTAATAAATTCCCAAGATTCTCGCGTTCCACAACAGTAAACCAACCACTATCTTCTAATGCTTTATTTAGTATTGTGGTTCCGCCTTGAGGTACTGCTGTACTAAATGAACTACCAGTTTCAATATTTTTGTATTGTCCGGTTTGATCTCTAAAATTATAAACACCCACAACAATTGGCTCACTTGGCTTAGGTAAGTTTTTTAAAAGTGTACTTGTTGTGGTAAGCTCACCTGTACGAGCACTTTGTTTAGCAACAGGCTGATTTAAATATGCACCACAATTAACCAACAAACTGCTAAGTAACGTCGTTACTAGGAAAAGTCGTAAAAAATTCATTTTTCAATTAACTATTAGGCATTACAATTTGAGTTTCTTCACCATTGTCAGTATTGAGTATATTGATAATCATTCCTTGTGATGAATCATAAATTTCTACAGATAAACTCCCTAGTGTGAAGGTTCCTTCTTTTAATTCTGAACCAATTGAATCACTAAACAATTGACGTGAAATTTGATTTAATAATTGACTATTTAAACGTTCTGTAAACTGATTAAGACTATTTTTTGTACCTGGCTTTAACAGTGATGGATCTTTAAAAGAGTTTTGAGCATTTGCAGAGCTCAACATCATCTGATAATTAAAAACTTCTCCTCCAAAAAAAGGATTCATTGGTTTATAAGTCAACTGCTGAGCCGAGGATAAACTAGTTATAAAAAACACTAATAGATAGAATGTAATTCTCATTGTTAAAAAGTTTTAGTTCTTTGTTTGTTTTTTTCAAGTTGATCTAGATGTATAAGGGTAAACTTGATTGCTGTATTACTCATTGATTTAAGATAATCATATTGGGTTCGCACAAAGAATTCGAAAATAAGCCCCTGGGATGTTTTAAGTGTGATTTTCGTATTGTTTCCCAATGTAATGGATTCTGTAATTGTAATAATGTGTTGCGAATTAATATTACCTGAGAGGTAGTTTGAGTAATAAAGTTGATAAAAATCTCGACCTGCTTTTGTCTTTGTCTGATCAACAACGATTCCCCTAAAATTGATTTGCGCATCAACAATAGCTTCTTGCTTATTAACTTTCTCAACTTGCTTTTGCATTTGTTGTGATAACACTTGCTTTATTTGATTCTCATCTCTAGTCTCATTAATTACCTGACGAGCAGTTGCTATTAATTTTTGGTTTACATCATAGATAAGCAACAGAATAATCAATCGATCCTCTTGTGTGAAATTAACCGAAGTGGAACTAAGTGTACAATTCTGAAAAGGCTCAAGAATTTGGTAACCACTTTGATTATTTTTTGACTGATTGCCTGATTGAATATTAGTTCTTATTATGGAAAGCTTATAGGAAATGCTAGTTATAGCATCTGTTTTACTTTGAGCTATCCCTTTAATATAGAGTTGATCTTTATCGAGCTTAACATCCAATACAGCTTTAACTTGGGTATTCATGATTTGAGCATTTGAAGGGTAAAAACTTAGGAAAAAGAAAATGAAATAGACCAATTGTATTTTCATAGTAAAGCATTTAGCATCAACTTCTAATTGAAATTTCTTATAAGTAGTTGTTTGTCATTTCCCTGAATACTGATTTTCATATCTTTTGACATGGAGTTTTCTCCAAAAATTAATACCTCTTGTCTATTGCCCATTTGAATAACCTGTAATGATTGTTGCCCACTGGATAAATTGTAACTCTCTAATAGGTTTTGATCTCCATACTGAGCGATATTGTGTTTTATTTGCTCACCTTTTGCTACAATATCAATAAGGTTATTATTTCCTTGTTGAGTATAACTCAAAACATAACCATTAGAACCTATAACTGGTTGTAAAACATTGTCCTGTCCTATTTGTGAGACAGCAACTAAATTATCTCTATTAATAGTAGTTTGATTTAAAATACCTTTAGTGGTATCATGGATTAATTTTTCTGTTTTATGCTGAATAACTTCTAGTTCAATGGAATTATTTTGTGCCATTGCGTGAAAACACAAACAAAAAATAAATGCAAAAACAAAATAAGCTTTCATGGTTCTATGATTGAGATTTAAATGAAAAGAAAAATTGACTGATATTACTACCAGTCAATTTAGTATTAGTAAAAGACTAGTTTAATCCTTGTGTAATATTTGCAATGTTTCCAATTCCAGATTGGCTAATCATACTTTGATGTGTATTACCTATTTGATTTAACACAGCAGAGTTACTTGTTCCTTCTTGCATAATTATAGAGTAATTATGTTTTCCATCTTGAGTTGTGAAAACTTGGTTTGTTTCTCCCGATTGAGCTACATAATTGTAATTATCTGAACCTTTTTGGCTTACTTCAGCTCTATTGTATGTTCCATTTTGATAAAGTTCAGAACTTTGATTTGAATCATGTTGAACAACATAACCCACATTGCCATCACCTACTTGATCAATGATTGATTCAGAATTATCGATTTGATAATTATATGCACGGTTGTCGTTTCCTTCAACTGTAATGATTGATGAATTATTATCTGCATATTGATCTATGCTAACAATATTTTCATTTCCTACAATAACCATCTCTGCATTGTTATTATCTCCTAATTGGTTGAATTTTGTTGTATTATAACGCCCAAGAACATCTAAACTTGAAGTATTAGCTTCACCGCCTTGCGACACAAGGTTTGTATTTCCGAAACCTTCTTGACTTCCATTATATACATGTGCGTTACCTGCCTGAGCGATAGCTGAAGTATTAAATGATCCTGCTTGTGTAAAAGACACTCCATTTTCATCTCCATTTTGTGTGATTGTCGAATCATTCCCTAATTCTCCTTGATCGAATGTAATTACATTTCCATTTCCATTTTGCTCCACTATAGAGAAGTTTAATCCACCTGTTTGCTCAGAAACGATTTCATTTCTTTCTCCTTTTTGATCAATAGATGAAATGTTTAAGTAACCGTCTTGAGTAGCATAAATACTATTGTATTCTCCCTCTTGTGCATTTAAAGATAGATTTCCTACAGCTCTTTGATCAACAACAACTCTATTGTCTAATCCCACTTGATTAACCATTACATTTTGTCCTACACCATATTGTGATAGAGCCGCTTTATTCTCTACGCTGGATTGCTTAACCGCGGATGTGTGTAGACTTCCGTTTTGTGTTAGCGTAGTGGTGTTTTTTTCCCCTTCTTGGCTTGTTAAAGCATTATTAAACACAAGACCTGTTTGAGTAACAGTTGTGTTATTTTGCTCACCAGCTTGTGTAAGTTGGTTTTGATGGTTTTGAGCATTAGCAGAAAAACCAATTGCTAGCATAGCTAGACTTAGAACTACTTTTTTCATACGAAATAATTAATGTTTGTTAAAATGTTTTTTTTATTAACAGTACGTTAATTTGTAATACACATTACAATTAAGACTATTGTTTTGTATAGCAAATATCAATAAAACAAATAGTTAGAAAAATACCTTATTTAAGGTATTTTTAACACAACACAAAAACCTCAAATATTTTAGTGGAAGATTCGTTTGTTAAAACTTTAATTAATTCTTGAAATAAATAGACAAAATTTGTCCTTAGAAAAATTTTACAAAACCTAGAGAAGTTAAAAAAACACTTTAGTAACACCCTAAATTTTGACTATATAATCATTACATTAAAAACTATTGAAACAACTAACTAAGACCAGAAATAGAACTAAGTATAAAAACTTATCTTTGAGGTATGAAAAGAATTAGAAAGGCCTACGATACTGCTTTTAAAAAGCAAGCCGTTGAACTGGCTAAGGGCAAAACCAATAAGTCAGAAATAGCTCGTGAACTTGGAATCAAACCTACATTATTGTATAAATGGTGTAAAGAAGCTCAAGAGTTATGCGATGCTAACTTTCCTGATAATGAGAAATTAAAACTTACTGCAAATCAACAAAGATTTAAGGAGTTGGAAAACAAGTTAGCTAATGCCGAATTAGAATATGAAATATTCAAAAAAAGCAATCAAAGTTTTCTCAAAGACCAGCAAATGCTTCGCATGTTCATATTAGATCATGAAAATGAGTTTCCGGTTTTGATTATGTGTAAAGCTTTAAAGGTTGGTAGAAGTAGTTATTATCATTGGAGACAGTCCCGTCAAAGAATTTAATGAGATAAAGGACACTGTAAACAAGTGCTTAAATATTAGCAATTATTCGTTTTTTTGGGGCTTTTATCAATTCTGTAATCAAATTTCCTTCTTTATTCTTCTTTTGATTAACAGTAATCACATTAAATAGCTTTTCCCATACTAATTCATCAATACTTTTTCGAGTTACTATCTTGTGTTTGCTAATTAATTCAACTATNTACTAATTCATCAATACTTTTTCGAGTTACTATCTTGTGTTTGCTAATTAATTCAACTATTACCTTAAATCCGCAGCAGATAATTAAGGTTTGATATGCAACCCACTGATAAATATGTAATTAAGTTTACTTTTTGTCTATTAAAGATTCACCCATTTGGGTGAAAGTTATGGATTTTAGTTTAAAAAAGTTGTAGATATATTTGTTTATTAAA
>NZ_WMJY01000030.1 GCF_009711055.1 Myroides pelagicus | reverse complement strand
CCGAAGGTCACAGGTTCGAGTCCTGTTCCCGCTACTACTTTTAAGAAACCACTTTTAAACAAGTGGTTTTTTTTATAGCCATATAACTTTATTACGCCACTAAAAAAGGGTACTAGCTCACTAGTACCCTTTTTTGATTTTATGCCATTAAGATTTCTTGTATCTCTTCCCACTCGAGCATCAATTCATCAATCTTGTTTTTCTTCTTCTCATAGTTACTAAAAAACTCAGCATCAGCCATTAATTTTTCATAATCAATAGCTAAGCGCTCATCGTCTTTAGCCACCTTCTTCTCGAGGTCTGCTATTTCACCTTCAATCTTACTCAATCGGTTTTGCAACGTCTTCTGCTTTTTCTGTTCTTCATATGAAAGTGCTTGCGGTTTCTTTTCTTCAACTTTAACCTTAACTTCCTCTACCACTACTTTCTTTTCAATCTCACGCATGTTCTGAGCATTTCGCTCCTCTAAAAAATAATTAATATCTCCTAAATACTCCTTGATTTTTTGATCCTTAAACTCATACACAAGTTGCGTTAGTCCTTGTAAGAAATCACGATCATGGGATACTAAAATCAATGTTCCTTTAAAATTCTCTAACGCTTGCTTCAAGACGTTCTTAGATTTTATATCTAAGTGATTGGTCGGCTCATCCATTAATAATACATTAATCGGTGAAAGTAACATCTTACAAAGTGCTAATCTATTTCGTTCACCTCCAGATAAAACTTTTACTTTTTTCTCTACATCATCACCTCTAAACAAAAAAGCACCCAACATATCACGTACTTTCACGCGATTAGCATCAGTAACAGCATCAAGCATTGTATCGAGTAACGTCTTCTCTCCGTCTAAGTAATCCGCTTGATTCTGCGCAAAATACCCTATTTGAACATTGTGCCCTACCTTTATTGTACCATTGTAGTCAAACTCATTTAAAACAGCTTTTATTAGCGTTGATTTACCTTGTCCGTTCTGACCTACAAAAGCAATCTTACTACCGCGTTCAACAAGTAAATTAATGTCCTTAAAAATAACTTTATCTCCAAAACGCTTCGTTACTTCGTCAATCTCCAAAACAACCTTTCCTGGATCAATACTAACAGGAAACGAAATATTCATTACAGCATTGTCATCTTCATCAACTTCAATACGCTCTACTTTATCTAACTTCTTAATTAGCGATTGAGCCATTGATGCTTTTGTAGCTTTATATCTAAACTTCTCTATAAGTTTTTCTGTCTCTTCTATCTTTTTTGCTTGATTCTTTTGAGCTGCTAATTGAATTTCTCTTAATTCCTCTCTCAATACTAAATATTCAGAATAAGGCTTATTAAAATCATATATTTTACCTAATGAAATCTCAATCGTACGATTAGTAACATTATCCAAAAACATCTTATCGTGAGAGATAATCACAACAGCGCCAGGATACGACTTCAAAAATTGCTCCAACCAAATAATACTCTCAATATCTAAGTGATTCGTCGGCTCATCGAGCAATAACACATCATTGTTTTGCAACAATAACTTAGCTAACTCAATACGCATACGCCAACCTCCAGAAAAAGTATCTGTAAGATTATTAAAATCCTCCCGTCTAAAACCAAGTCCCAATAATACACGCTCAGTATTACCGACATAATTGTATCCTCCTATAATCTCAAAACGATGCGTTAAGTCACTCAATTTTTCGATTAATTCACTATACCCTTCAGATTCATAATCGGTACGTTCTGCCAATTGCTTATTGACAAACTCTAACTCTGCCTCGACAGCTTTAATCTCTTTAAAGGCTTGGTAAGCTTCATCTAAAACTGTACGCCCTGGTACAAACTCAATATCCTGTCTTAAAAAACCAATTTTTAGATCCTTCTCCATCGCTATGCTACCAGTATCAGGTTCCATATCACCTGACAACAACTTTAGCATAGTTGACTTTCCTGCTCCATTCTTACCTACTAAACCTACTCTATCACCAGCACCTATTCTAAATGTTACACTTTCAAACAAGTACTCACCTGAAAAGGAAACAGAAAGATTATGAATATTCAACATAATTATTTATTTCTTTATTTTAAATTTTTTATACCTATGAATCGACAAGTTCTCTTCTAAAGGTTCTCCATTTTCTATATTATTATACAATCGCTCAGCTAAGAATGGAGCAAGTAACACCCCTCTAGTCCCTAGACCATTCAACACATGTATTCTATCCGACTCCAAACTTCTTCCAAGAAGTGGCCGTCTATCTTTAACCGTTGGTCGAACTCCTGCCGTGTGCAAAACTACTTCAAAATCTAGATTAATTATATCTTTAAGTCCATCAATTAACTCTTGCTTGGCTTTCTCAGTTGGAGTATCTGACTTGTCTTCCCAATTATAAGTTGCACCTACTTTGTAAATATCATCACCGATTGGTATAATAAACACATTTGCTTTAAGCATAAAATCAATCTTTAAGTCAGGTATCTTTACAAGCATTAATTCCCCTTTTGTACCATCTAAAGGCAAATCTTTGAAATAAGGATTGTTGAGTAACCCAAAACCTTCAGCGAATACAATATGACGAGCAATAAGATCATGATAAATAACAGAAGTATCATTGAAAGACAAAGCATCGTAATCAAAACATTCTTTGCGATAACAACCTATAGACGTAAGGTAGTTGCGATAATGAGTAATCAGATCATGCGTCTCTAAATAACCTGTATCATTTACTTGTCCATACCCAAATGGTGCTTCCACGCCTGACAACTGCATACGCGACAAAGAAGGTACCAGAAAACGCTCTAATGAGGGCTTGTCTGCGGCACAGAACCAGTTATTTTGTTCTTCAGCAGACAATAACCGTCTAAACAATGGCATAGGATGCAAAAACTTAATAGCCAACTTAGCTTCTAAGCGTTTATAGAAAGGGATTGCTAAATCCAACTGTTCATTAATCTTCCACACCTCAGTAAATCGCTTTAAAACAACAGGATTATACATACCTCCAGCTATCCACGAGGAAGAACGCCCTTCGTTATCTATCACAACGACTTTTTTTCCTTGACTCAACAATTTTTCAGTAAAACAAATACCTGCCAACCCAGTACCTACAACAATATAATCAATCATAACACCCTTTTAAACAACAAAGCTCTTACCTAATTTAATAGATAAGAGCTTTGTAAATTAGTGATTACAAATTTAGTAATTCCTAATTTAATATTTCCACATATCATCTTCTAGGTTGCGAATTAACTCTCTAATACGCTCTCCTTCAAATAATTTTTGTAAATCATTACCTTGGATATAGTCATCTATACGTCTGTCTCCAAATTGATTATCCGCTTTATAGATAGTCGCACTAAAACGACGTGAATTCAATAAGTGATCAAAATTGATAGGGTTCATTGGATTCTTAGGGTTAAACGCATAGTTTTGATACAACACATTACGTGCATCAGCAAAGAAAATCCAGAATAGCTCTACGTGATTTTCATGAGCAGTACCTTTAGTATAAATATCAACAACTACTGGAGCTATCCCTAACAAACGATATTTTAATTGTCCTTCATTACGATCAAAATACCATAATCCTTTAATGCGATAATCTGTAACATCAGAAGGTCTCAATTCTGTACGATCAATATACTCTGCAGGAATTGCTTCCCCAGCATTAGCGTACTCAATACCAATATCCGTTGTATCTACTTTTACAAAAGAAGACTCTATATCTTTCAACATACGTTGGTTAGTAAACTCACTACTATCATATACTTCAGTAATAGCACCAGACTTAACACCATCTAGTAATACTTGAAACAATGATTTTTGATCATTTCCTTCTACCTCATCAATAGGGAAATAATAAGATTCATTCGCCTTTTCAGACAAAGAAATGTTTTCCCAAACCATAATACCAAACAATACATCATTATCATTTATATGTCCGTAAGGAATAGGGCCATCTGAAGTAATTAATATATCTAATAAGGACTTTTGTCCAATCTCACTAGCAGATTTTGCATTCAATAAGTTTGCCTGTGCAAAAGACCCTATTGAAAACAAAGAAAACATTACGATTAGTGATAAACTTTTCAAATTCATATTTTTCTAAATTTTCTTTCTTTAAACTTAAGAAGTAATTATTTAATTTCAAACGTACAAGGAGCAGTTTTTTTCAATTGATAACCGCCACCACCTTGTAAATTTGCTTTAATATCAGAAATAACAACAACGTCACCAATACGAGCTCGTTTAATTGTTGCTTTCGCACGGTCATTCATGCGGTTACCATAAACAACTACACTTGGGTGACCTGGTACTTGAACAACGAAGCTGCTCACAGACAATTTAACATCAAAGTCAAAGTCTTCTAATTTAGCACCAATTGTAACTACCTGAAGATTCTCTCTACTACCAGATGCAGCATATTCTCCACGAACAGTACCTCTAGGTGCAGGAATATCTTTAATTCTAAACACTTTGGTATCACGTGCAGCCTTACCATCATCAAAAGTACCACTCACATTAATAGTAACCTCTCTACCTCCTTGTGGACGCAAAATATACTTACCATTTCCTACTTTATTCAATCCTGGAGCTGATGCCATCACTTTACTATCCGGAATTCCTGCAAACGAAATCGATATTGGGTTATCTACCCCTCTATAGACTACATTCATCTTGTCTGCCGAAATTGTAGCACTATTTGGTCTACTGACCACAACATAAGATCCTTTAAAATCCACTGGAACTTCTTCGCCTTCTTCAATGAAAACAAATTTACCAGTAAAATTATGCTCTCCTACACTATTTGCAGGAAGGTTCAATTTAACTTGTCCGTTCTCCAAAGATTTTGACAAATCCAATTCTTTACCGTTAACAAAAACCTTCTTAGGTACAGTATTATCATATCTACCTAAAGCTACGGTACTAGAATAATTATCCCCCACGTAGTAAACAGACTTATCTGGAATAATTAATGCCGAATAATTCTTCATCGAAGCTGATTCAATAAGTTTATTACCTAATAATAGGTTATACATATCCTGCTCTAACATACGTGCATCGTTTTGCATCGCAGATAATTTTGTCAAAGATGCTACAGCTGGAAATCCTTGAAAATTATAATTCAAATACGGCTTCTCAACACCACTGCGATCTTTAATATCACTTAGATCGTAGTTTTTATTAAACTTCTCCTTTACGTGCTTATAAGAAACGTCATCTCCTAAAAGAGTATTAACTTCCTTTTTATAATCCTCTATCGTATTGATAAAAGCTTGTCCCTCTTCAGATAAACGATCACCTTTGAACCATAAATTATCAATCACATCACTCTTATCCATCATTTCAAACGGAAGAGATCCATCTGCCTCTTTATATTTATCGATAATCAAAGATTTTGTTACTCCAATTTTATTTACAAAAGCATCAGTAATCACTTGAATTTGTTTAGCCACATTATATGGCGTCGTAAATTTCGCTGGATCATCCATAGCCTTTTGCTCCAATTGTTTTAAAGATACCTCTTTATTATTTGTCGCTAAGGCCGTCGTTGTCTCCTCAATTTTTTCATTCACCATCCCAAAAGCTGATAAAACCTCTCTTGACATCTGAAGTGCCATCATTGCGATAAACACTAAATACATCAGGTTAATCATCTTTTGTCTAGGTGTCAATTTTTGCTGTGCCATAATCTATAACAGTTTTTAAATTATAAATTAATTAGCATTTCTTCCAGACCCCATCGCAGATAGCATTCCTCCATACACGTTGTTTAGAGAGGCTAAATTTTGAGTTAACGCTTGCATCTGCTCCTGTAACTTCACATTATTTTCTGCTACTGACTTATTAATTTCTGCATTTGAAGTAGCACTTTCTAATTGTACTTTATACATTTTATTCAAAGACTCTAATTGCTGTGCAGCCAATGTCATCTCTTGAGCGTATTTTTGAGTTGAAACCATTGAATCTGCAGAAGATGAAATACCTTTTGAAGCAGATTCAAAGTTTCGAATACTGTTACCCAAACTATTCATCAACTCACCATCGATCTTAGCATCTTTTAACAACTGATCTAATTTTTTAGATAGTGATGCTTCAGCTTCTTCTGCGACAACAGCAACCTCTTTACCTTTTTTAACTTGACGAGCTTCCCCATCTTTTAACTCTGGATATACTTTTGTCCAATCTAATTCATCATCGACAGGTTCAAACGCTGAAATAGCGAAAATAACTGCTTCAACAACTAATCCGATTGTCAACATTAAATTTCCCGTTAACGGACCGATCTCCATATGAGTGATCTTAAATAAAGCCCCTATAATAACGATTGAAGCTCCCATTCCATAACAGAAGTTCATAACTTTTTTTGAGATTGCCATAACCTAATACTTTTCTTTCTTAAACTTTTTACTAACGCGCCATTTTTGCAGCATTTGTTCTAGACATAGAACCTGATACTGACTGTACTGTTCTGAAACCGATATAACTTCTCGATGAATCAGCGTACTCTTTATCACGTGTTGCCACTTGTAAGAAATAAGCCGGGTCTCTCCAAGATCCACCTCTTACTACTTTCAAAGGTGTATCCGTTTGTCTATTCTTTGGCTTCATTGAAGACATAAATTCATATGCTGATACTTCGTATGGAGAACTTGTCCACTCAGATACGTTACCTGCCATATTGTACAAGTTATACCCATTTGGAGGGTATGATCTTACTTCCGCAGTATACATAGCTCCATCTGCCGCATAGTCAAAACGATTTGGTTTGAAGTTCGCCATAAAACACCCTCTTTCATCTGTTGCATATGGACCTCCCCAAGGATACATTGCTCCTTCTAGACCACCACGTGCAGCATACTCCCATTCACTCTCCATTGGTAGACGGAATTCGTGAACTTCTTTTGTTTGGTTATTCGCTTGTAGGTAAGTATTTTTATACATTGTTCTCCAAGCCGCAAAGGCTTTTGCTTGGTGCCAGTTTACACCAACCACAGGATACTCTCCAAATGCCTCATGCCAGAAATAATCATTATGCATAGGCTCATTATATGAGTATTTGAATTCCTTTATCCAACGTGTTGTATCCGGATAAATTAACAATGTTTCCGTTTTAAGGTGTCTTTTACGTTTCATACGTGGATCAGTACCCTGATCACTTGTAGCACCGTCAACATCGACATAAGTATATTTAAATTTCAACTTAGACACATCAAAAGTAGTCATTCCATTATAAGTCTCAGAAGCTGGGATGTATAATGAATCCATTACCTCTACATAATATTCATCTGGAAACTTTTTAGTATCACCTGTAATAGGGATTTTTTTATTCAGACGACGACCTGCGTAAATATCTTCACTCATATCCATACTATAGTAATTATCATACATATAACGTTGATAAGGTGTCATTTTATCCAAATTCTCTTCTGAATCCAAAAAGGCATATTGACCAATACCTCCAGCATCAGCCCCCATACCCATATCGTCAGCCATTACAGCCAACTTAGTACGTGTAATTGAGTCCTTAACCCAATCTACGAATTTACGGTATTGATTATTACTAATCTCTGTTTCATCCATATAAAACGATCCAATAGTAACCGTTTTTGTAGGTGCATCTTGTGCTCCTAAGAAGTCTTCGTTGGCCTGCCCCATGGTGAATGTTCCACCTGGAATTAATGACATACCATGCGGTTTCGTGTTTCGCCATCTCTTTCCTTCACTTCCTCCCATCAATTCTCCTCGATCTCCTCCAGCACCACAGCTAAACATTAAAGCCGCTAAAACTCCTAATGTAATTATCTTCTTCATATAATTTTAGGTTTTTTTATACAATTTTCTTTACTCTTCTCTAACGTTAATTTTATCTTATTTATTTTGACAAACAAAACTAAAGATTAATTTAGATAAATTCTTGTCAATTTATCACTTTTTTACAGTAGACTGCGTTTTAAGGCTTTCCACCATCTTTCAGGCATTTCTTGCTTTGTTGCCATTATATATTCCTCTTCATTACAAGGCATTAACGAAACTCCTTTATTATTTTCAAATTCTACAACCGGAATTTCAACCCACCAGCGTCCTGACACATCACTTTTATAAAAAACTAAGTCATCATAACCCTCTATAGGCACGATATATTTGAAATAGCTTTCTTTCTTCTCAAAAGGATATTCTCCGGCTCTATAATTAACCCCTTCTATAAAATACCATAGGATTTGTGCTATTAATAACGCTTCATTTCGTGTATTATTATAATTAAATACACCAAAACAAGAAACTCGATCACTTAATCCTGCATATCGACTCAATGAACAAATCTCTTTTCCGTCAAACCCGTTAGGATTAAACTGTCTATGATTTCCCGAATCACCTGATTTTACAGATCCCAAATCTAAACTAACAATATCCGCATCGCGAAGTACAGGCTCTGCAATACGTATATTAGACGATACTTCTCCAAGTCGATAAGCTTCAAAATACAAGTTTTCGATTAAATCAATCTCTTCTTGAGCATTATAAAATGTCTGATATCCTAAATTAGCAAAATTAAATAGATTAACAGGCTCTTCTAAAACAATTCGCGACAAGAAACTCTCCACAGGAAGACTTGCTCCTTTAGCTATATCTAACTTAGCATCAATTGAAACCAAGTTAACTAATTGATGTAATTCGTTATAACCTCTATAGATACCATACGTCAAATCTTGCCCACCTCCTATAACAATAGGTAAAACATTGTGCTTAATCAAATCGCTTGTCAAACACTTTAACGCAAAATAAGTATCCTCAATCGTATCTCCAGCTAAAATATCACCCAAATCAATAATACGTAAATCCCAATTACCTGGGTACAATGCGTACAATGATTTTCTAATTTTACCGATATCAACAACTTCTAAATCATCGACTCCTGCCCCGCGATTGTCCTGAACCCCAATAATAGCTATTTGATACTTGCTATAATCATAAAATTCTTTCTCACGAAAAAAAGTAACTTTTTTCCCTAATGCTTGAGCAGGTACTCCATCAATGAAGTCTACTAGCTCATCACTAAGAGGAGTTAATAATTCATAAATCATACCTTACTTTTTTGTTTTAGTCGTTGTCGCCTTCTTCGTTGTTGTCTTTTTAGCTGTAGCTTTCTTTGCAGAAGTTTTTTTCTTTGCAGGAGCTTTCGCTTCAATCATCGCTTTAACCTCCTCCAAGGTCAATGCCACAGCATCTACATCTTTAGAAAGTTCAATTTTCACTTTGCCTTGCAGAATAACTGATCTACCCCATCTTGCCTTCTCTACACGAATTCCTTCTTCCTGCCAGTCATGTATTAACTTATCCTTTTCTTTTTGAATTTTATCCTCGATTAACTCAATAATATCATGCTGCGTTAAATTGTCAAAATCGTACTTCTTATTCACATTGATAAACAAGCCGTTCCACTTTAAGTATGGACCAAATCGTCCAACTCCTTTTTGAACATCTAGCCCTTGATAAGTAGCAATTGGCGCATCAGCTTTTTCCTTTTCTTTTATCAATTCCATTGCACGCTCAAATGTTACATCTAAAGGTTCTTCACCTTTCGGCAAGGAAATAAAAACTTTGCCAAAGCGAACATATGGACCAAAGCGACCATTGTTAACCTCTACATCTTCGCCTTTGTACTCTCCAAGTTGTTTTGGCAACAAGAATAAAGCTAGCGCTTCTTCAAGGTTAATAGTACCAATATTTTGATCTGGAGCAAGACTTGCGAACTGCTTATTATCATCATCTGCTTCACCGATTTGAGCCATTGGTCCAAACTTACCTAGACGCACCAAAACAGTCTTCCCTGTCTTTGGATCTACCCCTAAAATACGCTCCCCAGATTCGCGTTCTGCATTTTCTTCTACATCTTTTACTGTCGGGTGAAAGTGATCGTAAAATTCTTTCATCATCTTTGCCCAATCGACATTTCCTGCTGCAATCTCATCGAAATTCTCTTCGACCATTGCCGTAAAATTATAATCTAAAATTGACTCAAAATTCTTGACAAGGAAATCGTTTACAATAATACCGATATCAGTAGGTATCATTTTTCCTTTATCAGAACCTGTCTTTTCAGTCAATAGACGAGTTTTAACACTATCCTGTCCAAGTTCTAACGTTTTATACTCACGTTCCTTACCTTCAGTTGTTCCTTTTTCCACATAATTACGAGCGATAATTGTAGATATAGTTGGCGCATAGGTAGATGGACGACCTATTCCCAACTCTTCTAATTTTTTCACCAAAGAGGCTTCTGTATATCGAGCAGCAGGTTTAGTAAATCGCTGTGTGGCCACTAAAGACTTTCTTCCTATTTCTTCTCCAACTTTTAACGCTGGTAAAATTCCTTCTACTTCATCATCTTCATCATCATGACCTTCTAAGTAAACTTTTAAAAATCCATCGAACAATAACACCTCTCCACTTGCTGTGAAATGTTCTTGATACTTATCTGATGCGATCTTCACATTAGTACGTTCAAGCTTAGCGTCGCTCATTTGTGATGCCAATGTTCGCTTCCAAATCAAATCGTACAAACGAGCTTGATCTCGATCAACTGGTGCCGAATGCAATGCCATATTTGTTGGTCGAATAGCCTCGTGAGCTTCTTGTGCTCCTTTGCTCTTTGTAGTATAAGTACGAGGTTTTGAATATTCCGCTCCATATGACTTTGTAATCTCATCCGCAGCCGCTTTCATCGCCTCTTGTGATAAATTCACACTATCTGTTCTCATATAAGTGATCAATCCACTTTCATACAAACGCTGTGCTAACGTCATCGTTTGACTTACAGAAAAGTACAATTTACGCGCAGCTTCCTGTTGTAAAGTAGAAGTAGTAAATGGTGCTGCAGGTGACTTTTTTGCAGGTTTAGTTTCTAAATCACTAATTTTATATCTACTGCCAATATTCTTTTCTAAGAATTGCTTTGCTTCCAATTCTGTAGCAAACCCCTTCGCCAACTTAGCTTTTAAAATCTTTCCTTCGCTAGTTTGAAATTCAGCAGCAACATGATAAGACGTTGAAACTTGAAACTCATTGATTTCTTTTTCTCGTTCCACAATTAAACGAACAGCTACAGATTGTACACGTCCAGCAGACAAACCACCCTTTACTTTTTTCCAAAGAACTGGAGATAATTCATAACCTACTAGACGATCTAAAATACGGCGCGCTTGTTGAGCATTTACTAAATTATAGTCGATTTGTCGAGGATTACCAATAGCTTTTACAATAGCTGATTTTGTGATCTCATGGAAGACAATTCGCTTTGTTTTCTCACTATCCAATTTTAACTCCTCAGCTAGATGCCAAGCAATAGCTTCTCCCTCACGGTCTTCATCGGATGCTAACCAAACAGTCTCTGCTTTCTTAGCCAAATCCTTCAATTTCTTCACAACCGCTTTCTTATCACTCGAAACTTGATAAGACGGTTTAAACCCATTATTAACATCCACTCCGATTTCTTTTGATGGTAAATCGGCTATATGCCCATAACTAGATTCAACTTGATAATCTTTCCCTAAAAATTTTTCTATAGTTTTTGCCTTAGCTGGTGACTCAACAATCACTAAATTTTTTGCCATACTTCATTATTTTGAACAGCAAAAATATATGATTTTTTTGAATTTATAAGTTTCAATACTTAATAATACTATTTTCACTCCTTATATACACCTTAAAAACAACTCTTTCACCACCTCAAACAAAACAAGAATATAATAACAATATAATATATTTTTAACATAAATTCGAAACAACCATCTATTCTCTAAGAAACATTGCCCTTCAAACTATGCTAGAGAGTTATCTCAAAAGAAAACACCATCAAACACAAACGATTGACAGAAAAACATTTACGTTAGTCATACGTCTAAAACAAAAATGCAGAATACTCAAATAAAATTCGTATTTTAGCTTCAAACAAAAATATCCGTTGCCTTAACAATTCTAAAATCTAAACGAAGCAAAGCAAAGAAGTCCTTTTTAACCACAAGTAATAAACACCATTCTTTGTGTTGTTTAATTTTCTCATTTCGCCTTACTCCCTCAGCCCTTTACGCTACTAAAAACACACACAACCCTAGTATTTACAACCCCTTCACCAATACTTCTCCGAGACTTATTCGGTAACACCCTTTGTTTTCCGCACTTCTACCGAATACGACCCCAACAAGACATACACAAACCAATCAAAGTATTAATTTCATTGACCTCATCACTAGTTCGGCATGTATCGAACTAAACTTACAGATAAATATTTAAGCTCATTTTGAGAACATTAAAAAACACCCCTAAGTACATTTTTCAACACAGTAATTTATACAAATCAAAGTTTTATTCTGCACCTATTGCACACTAGATATTCTTCTCTCAGCACTAGCCTTACGCTCACCTAACTATTAACACCTAAAATAATTCCGATTTAATAAAACCCAACAGTACTCTTGAAACTCAACTGAAAGTAATACAAACTACTAATACCTAAAAAGTAAATTACGGACATAGCATAACTAATTAATAATTAAGGGCAATTGTGTAAAAAAGAAATTGAAAAACAAAAGCTGTCATCTTGTCAGTTGAACAAAAAAAAGTATCTTTGCCTAAAATGTAAAACACCCCTTTTAACAATCTTATGGAAAAGGTAATTGACGAAAATAAACAAGGAACAAGCTTACAGCTAGAAAATAAACAAGACAACAATAAAAAATTATTCATTGAAAGTTATGGTTGTCAAATGAACTTTTCTGATAGTGAAATTGTTGCATCCATCCTTTCTAATGAAGGGTATAACACAACGACTAAACTAGAAGAAGCAGACTTAGTATTAGTAAACACATGCTCTATTCGAGACAAAGCAGAGCAAACCGTACGCAAACGCCTAGATCAATACAACCAGGTAAAAAAGAAAAATCCAGGTATGAAGGTTGGAGTTTTGGGCTGTATGGCAGAACGCCTTAAAGCAAAATTCTTAGAAGAGGAAAAAATCGTAGATATGGTCGTAGGGCCAGATGCCTATAAAGACCTACCAAATTTGATCAAAGACGTAGATGAAGGTAGAGATGCAATCAACGTAATTCTTTCAAAAGAGGAAACTTATGGTGATATATCTCCAGTACGTTTGCAAAGTAATGGAGTAACAGCCTTTGTATCGATTACTCGTGGTTGTGACAATATGTGTACCTTCTGTGTTGTACCTTTCACTCGTGGTAGAGAGCGCAGTCGTGATCCACAAAGTATCTTAGAAGAAATAAAAGATTTACACGATAGAGGATTCAAAGAAGTAACCCTACTAGGGCAAAATGTCGATAGCTATTTGTGGTATGGAGGAGGTCTTAAAAAAGACTTTGACAAAGCAACAGATATGCAAAAAGCAACAGCTGTTGACTTTTCTCAGTTGCTAGAACAATGCGCAGTAGCATTCCCAAAAATGCGCTTCAGATTTTCAACATCAAACCCTCAAGATATGCACATTGAGGTTATTGAAACTATTGCCAAATACGACAATATCTGTAACTATATACACCTACCTGTACAGTCTGGTAGTACACGAGTATTGGAAGCAATGAATCGTCAACACACAAGAGAAGAATACATAGCACTTGTCGATAAAATTTACGAACTAATTCCTGATATCTCACTTTCACAAGATATGATTGCAGGATTTCCAACAGAGACAGAAGAAGATCACCAAGATACTTTATCGCTAATGGAGCACGTTCGCTACGACTTTGGATTCATGTTTGCTTACTCTGAAAGACCAGGTACTTTAGCAGCAAGAAAATTAGAAGATGATATTCCTGAAGAAGTTAAAAAACGACGATTAACAGAAATCATCAGTGTACAAAATAAAATCAGCCTTGAGCGTACAAAACGCTTTGTAGGTACAACTGTAGAAGTCTTAATTGAAAAAACGTCCAAACGTTCAGAAGATGAATGGTCTGGACGCAACTCACAAAACACAACAACTGTCTTCCCTAAAGAAAACTATAACGTTGGCGATTTTGTACTTGTAGAAATAACAGATTGTACATCTGCTACTTTAATAGGTAAAGCAATAGGATACTCTCCTATGCAAGCGTAATAAAAAACTATTAACCACTGTAAAGAAGTAGAGAACACCTATGGAAAATGTTCAAGCAATCAAACAGCGCTTTGAGATTATCGGTAATGACCCTAAACTAAATCGAGCGATTCAAAAAGCGATTCAGGTGGCACCAACAGATATTTCAGTATTGGTGACAGGAGAAAGTGGTGTTGGTAAAGAAAGTATGCCTAAAATAATACATTCTTTGTCACACCGAAAACACGGTAAATACATAGCGGTCAACTGTGGAGCAATTCCAGAAGGAACAATAGATAGTGAACTATTCGGACACGAAAAAGGAGCTTTTACGGGTGCGGTCAGCACCCGTGAAGGATACTTTGAAGAAGCCGATGGGGGAACAATATTTTTAGATGAAGTGGGAGAGCTTCCACTAACTACACAAGTACGTTTACTTCGTGTATTAGAAAACGGTGAATTTATCAAAGTAGGTTCTTCTAAAGTACAGAAAAGTGATATTCGAATCATAGCGGCTACAAATGTCAATATGATGGACGCTATAGCAAAAGGCAAATTTAGAGAAGACTTATACTATCGATTAAGCACAGTAGAAATCACCCTACCCCCACTACGTGAAAGAGGAGAAGACATTCATTTACTTTTTAGAAAATTTGCCTCGGATTTTGCGCATAAATACAAAATGCCTCCGATCAAACTAGAAGCTGATGCAGCTGTCTATTTAGTACGCTATCGTTGGGATGGTAACATCCGTCAATTGCGTAACGTAGCCGAACAGATTTCTGTACTAGAAACCAATCGAAATATAACTTTACCCGTATTGCAGTCATATTTGCCAAATCACGATAGACAAGTACCTTCTGTAGTCAATGGAAAAAAAGCAGAATCAGATTTCTCTAATGAAAGAGAAATTCTATACAAAGTTCTATTTGACATGAAAAGTGATCTTAACGACCTGAAAAAACTAACGTTAGAATTACTGAAACACGACAATACACAAGTTCAAGAAGCCAATCAAAACTTGATACAGCGCATCTATGGTTCTAAATCATCTGAACCATCAGAAATGACTAATCAAAATAGTCACACAGCTTTAAGTCTATTACCTCCCGCTCAAGAACACGTAAAACAAAACGAGTTTCACCATGCGACAATAGCGGACGATATTAACGACGATGAGGATTATCTATTAGCTGAAGCTATAGAAGAAGAACCTCTAAATCTAGAAGAACAAGAAGTCGAATTAATCCGTAAAGCACTAGATAAAAATAGAGGTAAACGAAAAGCTGCAGCTGATGAACTAGGGATCTCAGAAAGAACTTTATATAGAAAAATCAAACAATACAATCTATAAATCATGAGAATAAAGAACTTACTTCTTATTTTACTAACTGTAGTTTTTTTTAATAGTTGTAAATATTATAACTTTACAGGTACAGGAAAGATTAATGCAGATTCATTTCAGGTCAATTACTTTCAAAATAATGCAGACTTAGTAGAACCGGGAATAGAACGAACATTCACCATGTCGTTACAAGATTTGATACAAAATCAAACCAGTTTAAGTTTGACAAATGAAGGAGGTGATTTAATTTATGAAGGAGAAATCGTTGATTACCGAATCAGTCCAACAACTGCAACCGCTGATCAGCGTGCAGCACAAAACAGACTATATATCGCGATTAATGTTCGCTTTATTAACAAAAATACACCTGAAGATGATTTTGAAAAGCGCTTCTCTTTTTACTATGATTACGATGCTAATGTACAACTTGCTGGACCTAGTCTTACAGAAGCGTTAAACGTGATCTACGAGCGAATTACACAAGACGTGTTTAACGAATCACTAGCAAAGTGGTAAACAAATAAACTTTGAGTATAGACAACTTACATAGCGAAATGAACCAATCAACTGATTTAACCTCTTGTTCTATAGAAGAATTAGAAGGTTTATTAGTAAGGTACCCCTATTTCCAATCTGTGCGTAGTATACTTCTTAAAAAGCTTTATCAAGACAACAGCAAAAAGTATAATTCTATGCTGAAGACTACAGCAGCCTATACCCTTGATAGAGAAATACTCTTTGAATACATAACAACGGAAAGCTTCTTACAAGAATCTTTTGTTCAACCAATAAAGGCACCTCTTCTTTCCACAAATGAAGAAAAGGAACAAAAAGAAATTGATAATGGAATATCGACTAATGATATACAGGAACCAAAAGAAGAAGTAACTGAAGCAACCGACAATCCCATTGATTCTATTGAAGAACTCGAAAACAAGCTCGAGATCGGAAGTCCTTTAACAATTTCAAAAAATGAAAAACATTCCTACGAAGAATGGTTAAAACTAACGAACTACTCCCCTATTGACAGAGAAAACGAACCTCTTTTAACGGAAAAGGAAAAAAATATTGAAGAGAAGAAGAAAAAAAATTTAACAATTATAGATCGCTTTATTGAGACAAACCCAAAGATAGTCGCTACTAAAAAAGGCACGTTAACCCCTGTAAACATTGAGACTAGCACACAAGAGAACACTAACTTAATGACAGAGACATTAGCAAAAATATATTTGGAGCAAAAAAAATATCAAAAAGCTATACAGGCTTATGAAATATTAATTTTGAAATATCCAGAAAAAAGTAGTTTCTTTGCAAACCAAATATTAGATATAAAAGCATTACAACAATATAACAGTTAATAGTTATGAATACATCATTTACAATATTCTTAGTACTGATCGCAATCGTATGTTTCTTACTAATTGTAGTAATTATGGTACAAAACCCAAAAGGAGGAGGACTTGATTCATCTTTCGGAGGTTCTACTGTAGCAGGAGGAGTAAAGAACACAAATGATTTCTTGGATAAAAGTACATGGTTCTTAGGAGCAGCATTAATCGTATTAATTTTAATGTCAAGCTTAAGTACAGGAGGAGGAGTATCTGGAGATTCTAAATTATTAGATCAAAATGCAGTCATTCCAACTGCGACGACTAATCCATCAACAGAAACACCTGTTGAACAAGCACCAGCAAGTGACAATCAACAAGCAGAATAATTTATTCCGTCATATAGTATCAATGCCAGCTGTCAAGCTGGCATTTTTTTTTATCTAACTCTGCCAATTTGCGAATTGGCATACTTTATGCCAATTATTTAGACGTAAAACAAATAAACTATTATTAAAAAAATATACAATTATGTCAGTAAACATTAAGCCACTTGCAGATAGAGTTTTAATAGAGCCTTTACCAGCGGAAACAAAAACAGCTTCTGGTATTTTTATCCCAGACAACGCTAAAGAGAAACCACAAAGAGGTACTGTAGTCGCTGTCGGAAATGGGACAAAAGACCACGAAATGACAGTAAAGGTAGGTGATACTGTATTATACGGAAAATATGCAGGAACTGAACTTAAATTAGAAGGGGCAGATTACCTAATCATGCGTGAAGATGATATTCTAGCAATTGTATAAGTAAATAATTAAAAACCAAAACAACTAAATCCAAAAGAAATGGCAAAAGATATAAAATTCGATATAGAAGCACGTGAAGGTTTAAAACGTGGAGTAGATGCATTAGCAAATGCAGTAAAAGTAACTTTAGGTCCTAAAGGTAGAAACGTAATCATCGGTAAATCATTTGGAGCACCAACGGTAACTAAAGATGGTGTATCTGTAGCAAAAGAAGTTGAGCTAGAAGACACATTAGAAAACATGGGAGCTCAAATGGTAAAAGAAGTAGCTTCTAAAACAAATGACTTAGCAGGTGACGGTACTACAACTGCCACTGTATTAGCTCAAGCTATCGTAAAAGAAGGTCTTAAAAACGTAGCTGCTGGAGCAAATCCAATGGACTTAAAACGCGGTATCGATAAAGCCGTAGAAATCATCGTAACAGACTTAAAACAACAGTCTCAAGAAGTTGGTGGTTCTATGGATAAAATCAAACAAGTAGCCTCTATTTCAGCAAACAACGACGATTTTATTGGTGATTTAATTGCACAAGCTTTTGAAAAAGTTGGGAAAGAAGGTGTTATCACTGTTGAAGAAGCTAAAGGTACAGAAACATTTGTTGATGTAGTTGAAGGGATGCAGTTTGACAGAGGATATCTATCTCCATACTTCGTAACAAATTCTGAGAAGATGGAAGTGGAATTAGATACTCCATATATCTTATTATACGATAAAAAAGTATCTTCATTAAAAGAGCTTTTACCAATATTAGAACCAATTGCTCAATCTGGAAAGCCATTGTTAATCATCGCTGAAGATGTAGATGGAGAAGCCCTATCAACTTTAGTCGTAAATAAATTAAGAGGTGCATTAAAAATTGCAGCTGTTAAAGCTCCTGGTTTTGGGGACAGAAGAAAAGCAATGCTAGAAGATATCGCTATCTTAACAGGAGGTATTGTAATCTCAGAAGAGCAAGGATACACATTAGAAAACACAACTTTGGATATGTTGGGTACATGTAAACGTGTAAGCATTGACAAAGACAACACAACTATCGTTAGTGGTGACGGAGAGGTAGAAATGATTAAAAACAGAGTAAACCAAATCAAAGCACAAATGGAAACGACTACATCTGACTATGACAGAGAGAAGTTGCAAGAGCGCTTAGCTAAATTAGCTGGTGGAGTAGCCGTATTATATGTAGGAGCCGCTTCTGAAGTTGAAATGAAAGAGAAAAAAGACCGCGTAGATGATGCATTACACGCAACTAGAGCTGCTGTAGAAGAAGGTATCGTAGCAGGTGGTGGTGTAGCATTATTAAGAGCTAAAAATACTTTAGTAAACATCAAAGCTGATAATGCTGATGAAGAAACTGGTATAGCTATAATTGCTAAAGCAGTAGAATCTCCATTGAGAACTATTGTTGAAAACGCAGGTCTAGAAGGTTCTGTTGTCGTATCTAAAGTATTAGAAGGAGAAGGAAACTTCGGATACAACGCAAAAACAAATGAATATATAGATATGTTACAAGCAGGAGTTATTGATCCTAAGAAAGTAACAAGAGTTGCACTAGAAAATGCTGCGTCAGTAGCAGGTATGATCTTAATCACTGAGTGTGCTTTAGTAGATATCAAAGATGAAAGCGCTGCTGCTATGCCTATGGGTGGTGGTATGCCAGGTATGATGTAATATTTTATCTTATTTCAATATAAAAGGGGGCTATCATAGATAGTCCCCTTATTTTTTACTTATTGCTAAACCAATACAAAAGTAAAAGCATTCGATAAAGACAAGACTCGTAGGTAAATTAAAGGCAGAGTGTGATAGATAAAAATCAACGCAAAATAAAAAATTTCTCATTTGATTTTTAGATGAAGAAGAGATGTTCCTATACGCCTATATTTATATAAGCAATAAACTCACTACGAACCTACCGCTTTTCATAAAAAACGCTATTTTGAAGTTATTTCTTTCAGATCAGCAATAGTTGCTATAGGATCCGATGCACTAAACACAAAATTACCTGCTACTAATGCATCAACACCAGCATCAACTAATGCTTTAGCGTTCTTATTATTTACACCTCCATCGATCTCAATCATTACATTCGTTCCTTTCGCATCAATTAGTGCTTTCAATTTACGTACTTTATCATAAGTATTCTCAATAAAGCTTTGCCCACCAAAACCAGGATTAACGCTCATGATTAATACTAAGTCAAGGTCTTGGATGATGTCTTCCAATACGCTAACTGGTGTATGTGGATTAAGTGCTACACCCGCTTTCATTCCTTCAGCTTTAATAGCTTGTACTGTACGGTGAAGATGTGTACACGCCTCATAGTGAACAGTTAATATATCCGCTCCTAGCTCTTTAAACGTTTTGATATAACGATCGGGATCAACAATCATTAAATGTACATCAAGTGTTTTCTTTGCATGCTTATTAATTGCAGCTAAAACAGGCATTCCAAAAGAAATATTCGGTACGAATACTCCATCCATAATATCAATGTGAAACCAATCAGCTTCACTATTGTTTACCATTTCAATATCTCTTTGAAGATTAGCAAAGTCAGCTGCTAATACTGAAGGTGCTATAATTGTGTTTTTCATATATGCGTGTTGTTTGTACAAAGATAAAAAAATTCCCAATAGCCGTGCTATTGGGATTCATTATGTCTATTGCTCTAATTTGTTTTCGACAACTTGTGCTTCAAATAATTCTGAGAAGTATTTGATTATCTTCGCTCTTACTTCATCTTCATCTACATAGTCAACACCTAGTTCAACATTTAAAGAAGTAACACCCTTTCCACGGATTCCACAAGGTATAATATTGTCGAAATATCCTAGATCTGAATTTACATTCAGCGCAAATCCATGCATCGTAACCCAACGAGACGCTCTTACACCCATCGCGCAGATCTTGCGAGCAAAAGGCGTCCCAACACCTAACCATACTCCAGTCTCACCCTCACTTCTACCCGACTCTACTCCATAATCTCTCAACACAAGAATCATCGTCTCTTCTAAAAGACGTAAATACTTATGGATATCAGTAAAGAAATTCTCTAAATCTAATATAGGGTAACCTACAATCTGACCTGGACCATGATAGGTAATATCACCACCACGATTAATCTTGTAAAAAGTAGCATCCTTAGCCTTCAACTGATCTTCATTTAACAAAAGATTTTCCATATCACCACTCTTACCTAGGGTATAGACGTGTGGATGTTCTACAAATAATAAGTAATTCGCTGTTTGTTCATTTTTATCCTCTCTTCGATTGCTAACTTTTACATCTAAAATAGATTGAAACAGTTTTTCTTGGTAGTCCCAAGTATCTTTATAGTCTTTTTCGCCTAAATCAATAAGCGTCACTTTTTTGTTCATCGTTCTCATTGGTTATTTATTGTACTTCGGGTTATTTAGAATAACAAGTGCAGCTATAATACCAGGCACCCAACCACAAATTGTCAGTATAGCTACAATCAAAATAGACCCGCAGCCCTTGTCAAATACTGCCAAAGGAGGTAATAAAATTGACAACAAAACTCTTCCTAAACTCATGATAATAACTTTTTTAGTACAGCAAATTTCGTCATTTTTTTAGTGAACTCCATCATTATAAGACAATTTTCACATTCCCTAAAAAAATATTTAACCAACCATACAAAATAAAGTACTTTAAACACCTCGAGTAATTGTCGCATTTTCAAAGAATAACTATATTTGCCTTTTAAATTAATTTACAGTTATTATGCAACTTTCAGAACAAGAAATCATCAGAAGAGAAAAGCTGAGCAAGTTACAAGAGCTTGGTGTGAATCCTTATCCTGCTAATCTATTTCCAATAGATCATACTTCGAAGCAGATAAAGAACGATTTTGAAGAAGGTAAGAAAGTTATCGTAGCTGGTAGATTAATGTCTTCGAGAATTCAAGGAAAAGCATCATTCGCAACTATCCAAGATAGCGAAGGGAAAATTCAATTATACATCAATAGAGATGAACTTTGTCCTGGTGAGGATAAAACGTTGTATAACGAAATTTACAAAAAGCTTATTGACTTAGGTGATTTTGTAGGGATTGAAGGAGAACTATTCACTACTCAAGTAGGTGAAAAAACAGTACGCGTAAAAAGATTACAATTACTAAGTAAATCTTTACGTCCACTTCCATTACCAAAAACAGATGCAGAAGGAAACACATTTGACGCATTTACAGATCCTGAATTGCGCTACAGAATGCGTTACGTTGATTTAGTGGTAAATCCATTAAACAAAGATATCTTCATCAAGCGCACAAAGTTATTCAATGCTATGCGTCAGTTCTTTAATGAGGCTGGTTATATGGAAGTAGAAACTCCTGTATTACAATCCATACCAGGTGGTGCTTCTGCACGTCCATTCATTACGCACCACAATGCATTAGATATTCCACTATACTTGAGAATTGCTAATGAATTGTACTTAAAGCGTCTAATCGTTGGTGGTTTTGATGGAGTATATGAATTCTCTAAAAACTTCCGTAACGAAGGAATGGATAGAACACACAATCCTGAATTTACAGCAATGGAAATCTATGTAGCTTACAAAGACTACAACTGGATGATGGAATTTACAGAGCGCTTATTAGAATTCTGTGCTATCGCAGTAAACGGAACTACTAAGGCTACTTTTGGAGAGCACGAAATAGACTTTAAAGCACCTTATAAACGTATCACTATGGCAGACTCTATCAAAGAGTTTACAGGGTTTGATATTACAGGTAAAACAGAAGAAGAAATTCGCCAAGCTGCGCTAGGTATGGGGATTCCAGTAGATGAAACGATGGGTAAAGGAAAGCTTATCGATGAAATCTTCGGTGAAAAATGTGAAGGAAACTATATCCAACCAACATATATTACTGATTATCCTAAAGAAATGTCTCCATTAACTAAAGCTCATAGAGATAATCCAGAATTGACAGAGCGTTTCGAATTAATGGTATGTGGTAAAGAGATTGCTAATGCATACTCTGAGCTTAATGACCCTATTGACCAAAGAGAGCGTTTTGAAGCCCAAATGGCATTAGCCGATCGCGGTGATGATGAAGCGATGTTTATTGATCAAGACTTCTTACGCGCGTTAGAATATGGTATGCCTCCTACGTCAGGGTTAGGTATCGGTATGGACCGTTTAATTATGTTCTTAACGAACAACCCTTCTATTCAAGAAGTTTTGTTCTTCCCTCAAATGAGACCAGAAAAAACTGCTCCTGCTGTAGAGCTGACTGATGAAGAAAAGATCATTATTCAAATTCTGGAAAACAACGATAATAAAGTTGAACTAGGATCTTTAAAAGAACAAGCTGCTCTAAGTGGTAAAAAATGGGATAAAGCAATGAAAGGACTTGCTTCTCATAACTTAACGAAAGTAGAATCAGAAGATGATGTAAAGTTTGTTATATATTTACACTAATCATACAAGAACAAAAAAACGAGACTCAATAGTCTCGTTTTTTGTTTTCAATTTAGAAAGCGGGGTTATCAATAAACTCTGAATCAGTTAGAGTTTCTAAAAAGGTAAGTAAAGCCTTTTTTTCTTCTTCACTAAACTGAATACCTAACGTTCCATCACTTTGTTTCAGTAAAGGATCTAATGTAGGAGAATCCTGTACGCTAAAACGATAAAAATCAATAACTTCCTCAAGCGTCTTAAACCTACCATCGTGCATATATGGCTCGGTAAAAGCTACGTTTCGCAAGCTACTGACTTTAAAAGCATACTTATCTTCTTCTTGTCCTGTAACTTCATACCTTCCTTTATCATCTAAAACAGGGTTAACACGTAAACCATTATTTCTAAAGCTGTTATCGGTAAACAAATCTGTCGCATGACAACTAGCACAATTTTGTCTATATAATGTTAAACCATGCAATTCTGTAGATGACAACTCCCCTCCTGGTTCATTTCTAATATATTTATCGTATTTTGAATTACTAGACACTAATACTGTCATATACTGAGCTAATGCTTTCAACATAGACGTAGTAGTCATTTTCACATCCTTATAAGCCTTATTAAACAGTATCTGATATGATTGATCATCGCGTAACTTATCCATGATTGTAGGCAAAGTTTCTCGCATCTCAACTGGATTGTGTATAGGCACAATCGAAACCATCTCTAAATTATTAGATGCTCCATCATAAAAATATTCATCATTAAAAGCCATATTTTGTATTGGAGGTGCGTTGCGTTTACCTACTTGCCCTTCTAAACCGATACTAAATGCTTTTCCTCGATCAGAGAAAGCAGCCTTTTTATCGTGGCAACTTGCGCAAGACACAGTGTTATCTTCTGAAAGTCTTGGATCATGAAATAACTTCTTACCCAATTCAACACCCGACTTAGTAATCTCATTATTGACAAACTTATACTTTAACTCAGGAAAGTTCGTCGGCACAACGAAACTATATCCGTCACCTTCCTTATCAAGCTCATTGTAATTAGTGTCTTCTGTAGAACAATTAGACAAGAAAACACCTACTCCCAATAGCAATACTAATTTAATTCTCATGACAAGTCTTTTAAATAAAGGGAAGTCATCCTTCCCCGTATTTTAGTCTATTATTTTACTACTTCGATATGACTTATCGAGAACATTGTCTGTGCATTATCCATTATCATCGGAGCACGCTCAGCATCCACCATTATAAAAGGTTTATCCTTTAAAGGTATTTGATGTTTACTATCTAATAATTTAGAAGCTTCTAACTCCACAGTAATTTTAGCTGCATAATCATCACTAATCACAAATGATTTAGGCGTATTCAACACTAGATCTCTATAATTGTCTAATTTTGAACCATGGCTACCAATGTGTAATTGAAAACCAGAAAGCTCACCATTGTCCACTATAAACTCCCCTTGTGTATTAATAAATTTATACCCTGTAATCCAACTCCACACTAAACCGTGCTTACTACATAGATCCCAAAATTCTTGTTGTTCTTCTTCTCCTCGTAGGTATTTTTCTTGGTCTACACCTATACCAAACTTAACAGATCGATACTTTCCTGCTGGTACATTTGTAAGAGTAACTTCAAAATCATCTGTTTTTGAATCAATAATAAAATAGCTTTTAGCTTTATCATAAGTAAACGCTTTACCTTCTTCATCAATTAAAACAAAGTTACTAACAATGTATTTGATAAAATTAAAACTTAAAGACTCCTTATTGTTGTTTTCAGCATATTGCTGATCATACACAATGTTCTCTCCTAACATCTTATGATCAAAAATAAAAGTGACCGTGTTAGACCCTTTTAACTCTTCCGCTCTTTTTGGCGAATTGTCATCACTTGAACAGGCTGTAAACGATAAACCTGCAACCATTAAAAATAATATATAAACCTTTTTCATTGTTTGTTGAATTCTTGATTAAAATAATTGAATAATTAACTGCCTGTCCAAGTAACCTTAGACGCAGCTAGTAACAGTAAAATCAAGCTATACAATGGGAGGATCCAATAAAAATGGACTTAATAAGTAGTAATAGTTATTGACATACTTATTAGGTGTATGGATCAATATATTTATACTATGACTAGACAATGGGTAGTCGAAAGAAGGGGGGATCTGAAAATCAAAAGTTAAACTAAGCTTTTCAAGCGCTACTTTACCTTCTTTTTCTAATGATTTGGTCATCTCTTTAGCTACATGACACTTACCATTGCACTGTAACTCAGGTTTATCTGTATTCACACAAAGTACAGTTGCAATATACTCATAATTAATAGCGTACTCCACCACTGGGATTACAGGGCGGAATAAGACAACAAATACAATTACAAGATATATTTTTTTCACGTGACAAAATTACTATTACTCCAAATGAAATAACCTTTTCAAAACATTATTATAAAGCTAATTCACTATTCAAGAAACGAAATGACTAAAAAACTAAACAATATACTTTCGATACTCCTCAGGTGTCTTACCTTCAAACTTCTTAAAAAAAGTAACAAAGTATGAGGTGCTATCAAAACATAACTCATTAGCTACTTCCTTAATCGTAAAACTTGTAAAACGCAACAAACGTTTTGCCTCTATCATTATGCGCTGACGAACAATATGACCTGCTGTCACTCCCCTTTCCTGTTTACAAAGCTTATTGAGATAATTTGGTGTAACACAAAGTTTATCTGCGTAAAAAGAGGGTGTTTTCGCTTCTTTGTAGTACTCATCGACTAGGGTAACAAACTCAAATACTTTCTCATTAACCATCTTTGCTACAGGCTTAGTAAGCGAAACACTTAAAGTTTCTACCTGCTTAAAACTAAACAACAAAATATTCAAATACGAGCGTAAAACAGTCTCCTTATGCCCATTTGATGATTGATATTCATCAAGCATAAATTCAAGCATAGATTTTAACTTCAATAAATGATCGCGACCTAAACGCCCATAAGGCAATGCTCCAGGCTGAAAGAAGTCAAATAAGCGCAAATTGTTTTCGTGATAGCGCTGTGAAAAGAAGGAATCATCAAAAACGACAGCATAACCAGAACATTGATTAAACTGTAACTGAGCATAATCACCTGGCTTAATAATTATAATAGTTTGGTCTTGATTCGATAAGGTAAACTCATTAACAGACACTTCATACTCTCCATCTGACAATACTAAAAACATATAAAACTGAGCTACAAAGTTGTGTATCAGCAATGGAAAGTTATAACTAATATCAGAAACATTAGTCATAAACAAAGAAGAGTTGCGTTGCGTAAAATAACTTATAGAACAAGACCTTATGTTGTGATTGAACATAAGATATAGATTTAATTAATAACACTTCTAGATGCTCTAATAAAGCATCACAATAGAATTAACTAAACAATATGTGGAGGGCGAAACAAAGAACTAGTAAATAGTTCAGGTTTAAGTTCTACATTAATACCTAAAACTGGTTTTAAATAAGCTGATAGTTTAGTAAAGACTACTTCCTCACTATTATCTGTATAATAAAAGAATGCAAACGATAGGCTACATAGTTTCTTAGCCATATCGTTACTTTGATCTTCTGCTACTTTAGCCATCTCCTTCATAAGGTAACACTTACCATTACAAGCTAATTCAGGCTTATCTTTATTAATACACAAAACAGTGGCAATATAATCGTAATCGATCAAGTAGTCCAATACCGGAACTACAGGTCGAATCAAAATCACTGTTACGATAATTAATAAAGCTTTTTTCATACTCTTACAAATATACTATAGTAACCTTGGATTACAAAACGCAAAAAGCGTTGTTCATAAGAACAACGCTTTTACATATTATTTATCTATAGGTACTATCCTAAATAAGTCTTAAGTATTTTACTTCTAGAAGTATGTTTTAAACGACGAATTGCTTTCTCTTTAATTTGTCTAACACGCTCTCTAGTAAGATCAAATGTTTCACCTATTTCTTCAAGAGTCATTGGATGCTGATCTCCTAATCCGAAGTACAGACGTACTACGTCAGCTTCTCTTGGTGTCAATGTCTCTAATGCTCTTTCGATTTCAGTTCTAAGAGATTCGTGGATTAACTCTCTATCTGGATTTGGAGACTCACCTGAACGCAAAACGTCATATAAGTTAGAATCTTCACCTTCTACTAATGGAGCATCCATAGACAAATGACGTCCAGAGTTTTTCATACTCTCTTTTACATCATTCACTGTCATATCCAATTCTACAGCAATTTCTTCAGCAGAAGGAGGACGTTCATTAGATTGCTCTAATAGAGCGTACATCTTATTAATTTTATTAATAGAACCAATCTTATTCAATGGTAAACGTACGATTCTTGATTGCTCTGCTAATGCTGACAATATTGACTGACGAATCCACCATACCGCATAAGAAATGAATTTAAAACCACGTGTCTCATCAAAACGTTGTGCTGCTTTAATTAAACCTAGATTTCCCTCATTAATTAAATCCGGTAAAGTTAATCCTTGATTCTGATATTGTTTCGCTACAGAGACAACGAATCTTAGGTTTGCTTTAGTCAACTTCTCTAGTGCACGTTGGTCACCAGCTTTGATACGCTGCGCTAATTCTACCTCTTCATCTGCCGTAATTAGGTCTACTTTACCAATCTCTTGCAAGTATTTATCCAACGATGCCGTCTCTCTGTTGGTTACCTGCTTGGTAATTTTAAGTTGTCTCATATTATTCTTATCCTTATTTCAAATTAATGTAACAGTTATTATACGTGGCTAACTAGCTAAAGGTTACAAACATTTTAAAAATATTTTATTTTTCTTCAAACACCAACTATATTAAACTCATTTACAATTAGATAACATCTTGAAGTTTATATTTATTGTTATATGTTTTTTACCCTATTCTAATATTCAGTACCCTATTTGCAAAAACAACAAACAAATCAAATACCAAAAAAGAGTAAATAATAAAACTTTAACAAAGTACAAACCCGTTATACCCAATTGTTTATTTAGGGTATAACGGGTATAAGTTAAAGTTTATATGCTCTTAGTAGTAATTCTCTTTACTCAACTCAGCCTCATCTGCTTCTACTTCATCTAAATAACGTTCTAAACTATCATTCAATTCACTCATCCATGGCGTGTGATGCTCCTCAGCTGTGACACCAGTCATCACAGAAGTATAAACTTGATCTCGGTAATTCAAGATATTGTTTTCTTTATCCTGAAGCCAGCTCTTAAACATATCTGCTACTTTATCTAAATCAAAATTAGGGTAATCTGTTAGAGAAATTAGCTCCTTAATGTAATCTGTTTGGAAATCTACATGTTCTGGTCCAGTAACCGTACTTCTTTCGTAATCCACCCATTTTTTGATATCCGCATCGCGTTGTTCTTTGGCAGGATAAGAAATTCTTCCTAACATATAATCTCTAGCAAACCACGCTTGCGTATCAAACATATTAAATGTGTAATACTGATCTTGCATACCTAAAAATATAAGGCGCTCATTATTATTAAAAACAACTCCTTTATACAAGTTCTCTGGATATAGATTATTCTTTGTTTTTAAACGCAAATTATCTGGTAAGAATGGAAACTTATGTTGATACCCTGTACATAAAATAACCGCATCAAAAGCCTTAGTACTGCCATCTTTAAAGTGAGCCACATTACCCTCAAAGTGCGTTACAAGAGGCTTCTCTTCTATCCCTTTAGGCCATTTAACACCTATTGGATTACTGCGATACGAAATTGTAACTGATTTACTTCCGTGTTTGAAACACTGTACACCGATATCCTCTGCCGAGTAACTACTACCAATTAATAAAATATCTTTGTCTATAAATTGATCTGCACCTCTAAAGTCATGTGCGTGCATTAACGTATTTGGAAATTTATCTATTCCTTTAAAATAAGGCATATTTGGCGTTGAGAAGTGCCCTGTTCCAACTACTAGATAATCAAAGTATTCTTCAAAAGTTTCATTCTTTACTAAATCATCAAAAATTACTCTAAACTGTTTTTTATCTTCTAAGTAATCAACCCAACGAGCTACAGTACTGAATTTAATATAATCTCTAGCATTACTTTGTTTGATACGTCCTTGAATATAGTCAAAAAGCACCTCTCTTGGAGGGTAAGAAGATATTGGTTGTTTAAAGTGATCCATAAAAGTATAATCAGCAAATTCAAGACACTCTTTCGGACCATTCGACCAAAGGTACTTATACATACTACCGTGTATAGGCTCTCCATATTTACCTACACCTGTTCTCCATGTATAATTCCACATTCCCCCCCAATTATCTTGTTTTTCATAACATTTGACTTCTGGAACTGGATTCCCTTTTTTTTGCTCTGACTCAAAAGCTCTTAACATTGCTAATCCACTCGGACCTGCACCAATAATACCTACTTTAAAATTTGACATAAAAACATAAAAATTTTAGCCCCACCAAATACATGGCAGAGTAATTAATAAAAATGATTGTTACTGAGTACTCAGTCGAGATAGAACATAGTCTGTTCTAATAGATGCACATTGATAAAAATATGTGCTTTAAGATTTAGACTGCAATTGCAAACTGTCTAAAATTTAGGATTGAATAAAATATCCAATTTGAGAAAGGTAATCGAGGAAAAACTAATCCCTATTATATTACCTATTTTTAGTAACACTGCTAAGATACAACATAAATAGGCTTTATGAAAATCAAATGAAAGGTTTAACATTATAAATGATGAATAAAATTCACAAAATAAATAGAATTTAACAATTTAAAAAGACAGTATTGCTTAAAAACCAAAATTACATCGCAAATCCTGCACACTTACTTTGTCAATATACCAAAAAAAAAGCACCCTCAGTTATAGAGGGCACTGAAAAAGTCCTAAAATAGTATCAGGGT
>NZ_WMJY01000003.1 GCF_009711055.1 Myroides pelagicus | reverse complement strand
ACCCTGATACTATTTTAGGACTTTTTCAGTGCCCTCCGTTATGGTGTCTTTTTTTGTATTGATGATGAGGTTATAAGTCTAAAGATAATTGGTCTGGTAGCAATTTGAATGATTTGCGGTGGTATTTACACGGTCCGTGTTTTAGTATCGCTTCCCGGTGTTCTTTTGTAGGATAACCTTTGTTTTTTTTCCAATTATACATAGGGAACTCTTCGTGAATTTTATTCATATAATCGTCTCTATAGGTTTTTGCCAGTATAGAGGCTGCAGCTAGGCTAAGATATTTCATGTCTCCTTTGACGATACACTGAAAGGCAAGATCGGGTATTGGCGTGAATCTGTTGCCATCAATGATTAAGAACTCAGGCTTTGGGTCTAATGCTAATACGGATTCTTGCATAGCAAGGATGGAAGCGTGTAAGATGTTTATTTCTTCTATTTTGTCTTCGTATATATGGGTTACTTTATAGGTTAGGGCTTTTTCTTCGATTAGTTCCCTAAGTGAGTAACGCAGCTTTTCAGTTATCTTTTTAGAGTCATTGACAAATTCGTTTTCAAAGTCTTCTGGTAATATTACAGCGGCAGCTGTGACTGGACCGGCTATACAGCCTCTTCCGGCTTCATCTGTTCCAGCTTCTAGCGAAAACCCTGAGTAATTCTTTAATAACATGTAATAGTTGTTTGTGGCAAATATATTAAGAGAAAATGTAATCTATGGTTTTTCTTAGGTTAGTGTGTTGTTAAAATTAAGTTTTGTTTAAGGGGATTTCTAGGAGTGTTAGTAGGTTAGTAGTTAATATTTGAGATGTTTTTTTTCAATCCATTTAGAAAAATTACAAAATGCGATTGCTTTATTCTTTCTAATAATAGTCTAATGTTAGGTAATGGTTAATAAATTGTGTTTTTTTTGGTTTTTCTTTGTAAAATATAAGGCTTGTGTTTTGGTTTTGATGTTAATAAATACGGGGGGTGACGAGTTTTTAGAATACTTTTTTAAGTTTGTGAACTAACTAATTCAATTTAATAATGATATCAAAGTTTAAATGGACTATAGTACTTGTTATGGTGCTATTTGTGCAAGTTTCTATTGCGCAGGTCAAGACATTGACAGGGGTTGTTTCTGAAGGAGGAATGACATTACCTGGAGTGTCTGTTATTATTAAAGGAACTCAAGAAGGTACACAGACTGATTTAGACGGGAAATATTCTCTTCAGGTTAAACCAGGCGATGTATTAGAGTTTTCTTTTATCGGAATGGAAAGCTTAACTTACAAAGTAGGTGCCGCTGCTACTCATAATGTTGAAATGTCTTATGGTGAGGAAATGTTAGAGGAGGTTGTAGTAATGGCTTATGGTCAAGTAAAAACAAAAAATGAAGTGACAGGTAACGCTGTAGCTATCAAAGGAGATGCTGTAACAGCTACTCCGATGGCTTCTGCAGATCAGGCTTTACAAGGACGTGTAGCAGGTCTTCAAATGTCTGCTTCTTCAGGTGCTCCTGGGGCGAAACAAAATATTCGTATTCGTGGACGTAACTCAATGACTGCGACGAATGAACCATTATACGTAATCGATGGTGTGCCAATGTATGATGCTGATTTTTCAGGTTCTTCTAGTTCTACTTCATTATCTTTATTAGCGACAATTAACCCTGCTGATATTGAGTCGATGACTGTATTAAAAGATGCTGGTGCAACTGCTGTATATGGTGCAAGAGGTACTAATGGGGTTATCTTAATTACAACTAAAAAAGGAAAAGCGGGTGTTACTAAATTCAACTTCAGTACACGTGTAGGTTTCCAAAATAATGCTGTAAAAGGACCACGTCTATTGTCTTCTACAGAAAAAGAAGAGTTGTTCTTAGATGGCTTATATAATACGTATGGTACAAAGTATAACTTTGATCGTAGTGGAGCGGCTGATTTTGCTTATGCTAATTTTTACGGAAAAGGTAACTATGGTAGCTGGGTTGATAATGGGCGTCAAAACCACGATTGGAGTGAGTATGTAAAGAATGCTGATGCTCCATTGACAAGTATTAATTTTTCTGCTACTGGTGGTGGAGAGCGTCATAACTTCTACGCTTCTTTATCACACGATAAGATCGAAAGTACAGTTATTGGATCTGATTTTAGACGTATTGGAGCTTCGTTGTCTTTGATGCAAAAGATATCTGATAAAGTGGACTTTAATACAAGTATTAAAGTTACGAACACAAAGCAAAATGGTACTTCTGAGAATGGGGCTTATTTCTCGAATCCAAACTATACACGTTTGGTAATGAATCCATGGAATCCATTGTATAACAATGACGGGTCTTATTATTTACCAAACTCTGGATACCACAACGTTGTTTATACTGTAAATAACAATACTAAAATAAACGATGTTACACGTGTAATTAATTCAAATTCGCTTAGCTATGCTATAACGGACAACTTGAAGTTTACTTCTACTTTGGGAATTGATTATACGATGGCAGAGTACATTGGGTATAATAACCCTATTCACGGAGATGGTAGAAATTTCCAAGGTACTGCTGATCGATATGTTAGAAAAAACTTTACGTATATCGCACAGAACGGATTAGATTATAAATTCTATTTAGGAGACTCTCATCGTTTTGATGCTAAAGTTTTAGTAGAATATCAAAAAGCTAAGCGTGATTTCTTGCAAGGGAGTGGTCAGGTTGTCTTAGATGGATTTACTTCACTTGGGGCTGCTGCTGCTAATAAGGATAATGCATTTATGTATGAAGATGATGCTAACTTAGGTTATGTAGGTATCTTAAACTATAATTATCAAAATAGATTCTTAGTAGACTTAACTGGAAGACGTGAATCTTCATCTAAGTTTACTGATAGAAATGGGGTGTTTTACTCTGTAGGTGGTGCATGGAATGTACATATGGAAAATTGGATGTTAGAACAACAAACAATTTCTACATTAAAGTTAAGAGGTTCTTACGGTACGAATGGTAACTCACAGATCGGGCCAAATAAATATGTGCAACAGTTAGATATTGTTACTTACGACGGTGAAGCAGGTTTAATACCAACTCAATTAGGTGGACCTATTGGGTGGGAAAAACAAAAGAAACTTGATGTAGGTATTGATTTAGGTTTTTTTAATGATCGAATTAATTTTGGTGTAGCTTATTTCCAAAGTAAAACATCTGATTTATTATACAACCGCTCATTGTCTAAGTTATCTGGATTCTCAAATCAAATGATGAATATGGGATCACTTGATAACCGCGGTATAGAGGTTGAGTTCAATTCTCAAATCGTTCGTACAGATGATTTCGATTTATCTATAGGGGCTAACTTAGGTACAGTAAGAAACCGAATCACAGAGATGCCTGTAGTCGATGGAGAACAGCTAGAAGTTAGAGGTTCGTATACTGCTAATATCACGGGTCATGCTGTGGGTGAATGGTATATGCCAGAGTGGGCAGGTGTTGATCCACAAACAGGACAAGCTATGTGGTATAATTTAGACGGTACAAAAACGACAGTTTACAATGCTGAAGCACAATCGAAATTTCACGGAGCTAGTGCGTTACCTAAATATACAGGTGGAGCTAATTTAGATGTGAGATATAAAGGTTTATTTTTAAACGCTATGTTAACTTTTGCTGGCGGACATAAAGTATATGAGCAATATGCTTTCAAAACAGCAGGTATAACTTCTGTATTAGTAACGTCAAATGCGTCTGCTGAGATGTTAGACAGATGGCAAAAACCAGGTGATATAACTGATGTACCAATGGCTCAATACGCTGCTACGGGTGGTAATAAAAACTTTACTAGACCATCAACTAGATTCTTACACGACGGTGATTATGTTCGTCTTAGAAACTTAACGTTAGGGTACAACTTCAATAACGACATAACGCGTACACTGGGAGTTGATGCTTTATCAATGTCGTTTATTGGTACGAACTTATGGACTTGGGTGAAGGATAAAGGATTGTTATACGATCCAGAGGTTTCTCCAAACGGAATGTTGAGTGTAACTACACCTCCAGTAAAATCTTTAGTATTCTCTGTTAACGTTAAGTTTTAATTCATTATGAAAAAAATTATATTTTCTATATTGTCTATGGTCTTGCTTTCAGGAGGTTTAGCTTCTTGTAGTGATGATCGATTAGACGCTACATTAGATTCAGGACGTGATAATACGGAGCGTCCGATCGAATCAGAAAGAGATTTGCGTGCTGTATTGACAGGAGCGTATAGTCGTATGGTTCAGTATAACTATTATGGACGTGATATAATCATCTTTGGTGAGGTACGTTCTGATAATGCTTATGCTGAAGCAGGATTCTCAAACAGATTTCAGATTGTATCGCAGTTTAATATGAATGCGAATACAATATACCCATCAGATTCTTGGGAGCAAATTTTGAGAGTTGTAAGTTCTGCTAACTTAGCGATTTCTTCAAACGTTACGATTGGTGATCCAGTTAATATTAATCACAGTAAAGGAGAGGCATATGCCGTTAGAGCTTTAGCACATTTTGATTTATTGAGATTATTTGGTGAGCAAAACGTAAAAGGACGTGCTTTAGACGGTAGAGGGGTTCCTTATATGCTTAATTTTGCTGATCTTGATAAGAATAATTATGCCCGTAAAACAGTAGGTGAAGTACGCGATTTAATCTATGCTGATTTGGTTTCTGCGTTAGAATTAATGAATGATGGTGAGCAAAACAAGAAGCGTTTGACTAGAGAGGCAGTTTTAGGGCTAAAATCAAGAATAGCTTTATTCTTTAGTGCTTATGATCAAAATGATTTACAGATAGCTAAGGAAGCTGCCGAACAAGCAATGGCGGTAGGATTCTCATCAGTAGTATCAAGAGGTGGATATGTTGATTCATTCAAAGCAGAAGAGCCTCAAGTTAATACAGTGTTTGAATTGTATCAAGACAATGTTGTGAATGCTGGAAATAATTCAATTAACAATATCTACTCTTATGAAGGCTATGGTGATGTTGTTGGGTTAGAAGCGAATTTAGTAGCGTTATTTGACGATGCTAAGGATATTCGCTCGAGTGCTAAGATGCAAGGCTATAAGTATATCCGATCAAAAGATGGTGAGTATAAGTTTGTGAATAACCAATACGTTCTAATTGCAGAAGGTGAAGAGGTTGAAGCAAGTAAGCGCTATACAACTGAGTATTATAGAAACTTTGGTAAATACACAAGTAGATCATCGAATGTTAAGGTAATGCGTTTTGAAGAGATTGTGTTTAACTATATTGAAGCTGCAATAGCTTTATCTCCAAATGATGCTAAAGCAATCACTTTGTTTAATGAGTTGATGGCAGAGCGTTATGAAGGATATGCTCCAGTATCGACTTTATCTTTAGAGCAAGTGCTTGTAGAGCGCCGTAAAGAGTTTGTTTTTGAAGGGCTTCGTTTTGACGATATGATGCGTCATAAAATGGATGTGCCAGAGACACCAATGGTAAAAGATGGAGTTGCTTTTGGAAGTTATAAATTGGCTTTCCCAATTCCTCAGAATGAAATCAATGATAGTCAGATCGAACAAAATGATGTAAACTAGTCAGTTGGTTATAATAAAAAAGAGAGAGCTACAACGCAAGTTGTAGCTCTCTCTTTTTTATTATAACCTTGTGTTTGCTGAGTTTTTAGAGGCTAGTGTTTGTTTTTTGTTGTAGTTTTTTACTTTTTAACACCGTTCTTATATTTTAAGGATTATTGCTGTTTTACGTTTTTATTAAGGTCTTTTTTATGTTATAAAAGTTGATGTTTTATAGTTTTTTAATAGTAATAGCGTATTTTTCTTAGTAGGTTAATTGGTTGTTGTTGTTAATTTTTGTCATTTATGTAATTTTTAGCACGGTTTTTTCTTGTACAGAAATCACAAAACTAATTCAATTTAAATATGAGATCAAAGTACAATTGGCTTTTGAGCATCTTACTTGTATTTATAGTACAAGTAGGATACGCTCAAGAGAAAACTCTAAGCGGAGTTGTACAGGAAGGCGGTCTAACGCTTCCTGGAGTATCTGTTGTGATTGAGGGAACTCAGTTTGGAACACAAACAGATTTAGACGGAAAGTACTCTTTAAAAGTAAAACAAGGACAAACACTTGTTTTTTCTTTTATTGGAATGCAAGATGTAAAGTACAAAGTCGGAGCAGCAACTACTTATAATGTAGATATGGCTGCAGATGGTGAGCAGCTAGAAGAGGTAGTTGTTTTGGCTTATGGACAAAGTAAGGCAAAAAATGAGATCACAGGAAACGTAGTTGCTGTAAAAGGAGATGTTATTGGTAAGACTCCGGTTGCATCAGTAGATCAAGCACTACAAGGACGTGTGGCTGGTCTTCAAATAGCTTCTACTTCAGGTTCGCCAGGTGCGGTACAGAATATTCGTATTCGTGGACGCAACTCTATGTCTGCAACGAATGAGCCATTGTACGTTGTTGATGGTATGCCAATTATTACCGATAATATGTCTGGAGCAGTAGATAGCAATGGTAATGCTACAGGGACAAGTTTATCTGCATTAGCAGGTATCAACAGTGATGATATTGAAACGATGACTGTGTTGAAAGATGCGGCAGCTACTGCAGCTTATGGTGCTCGTGGTGGTAATGGGGTAATCTTGATTACAACAAAAAAAGGTAAGAGAGGAGAACCAGCTTATACGTTCAAATCAACTGTAGGTTTTCAAAACTTTGCTCGAAAAGGCCCTCAATTTCTAAGTGGAGAACAAAAGAAGGAACTTTGGTTAGAAGCGAATATTAATACATATGGGGAGGAATACAACTTAGACAGAAATAATGTTTGGGATTGGTATGTAGGACCAGATGGTTACGGAAACGATGCATTAGCAAGATGGGTAAATAATGGTTCGATTGAGAATGATTGGAGAAAGGCAGTTAAGAATAAAGATGCTTTAATGACATCAATTAGTTTTGGTGTTAATGGCGGTGATGAGAAAGGTACCTATTACGCTAGTTTGGGACATGATAAATACGAAGGTGTAGTTATTGGTTCTGACTTTAGAAAAATCACTGGGTCATTTAATATGACGCGTAACTTGAACGAAAAACTAGATATTACAATTGGAGCAAATGTTTCAAATATAGCTCAAAATGGTATTATGGAGGGAGGAGCATATTTCTCTAATCCAAATTTAACTGGAATGTTTATGAGTCCTTGGACAGCTATCTATAATGAAGATGGTACACCAAACTTAAATACATCTGCAGGATTACATAATACTTTATATACAAGTGCAAATAATACAACATTAAACGATATTACGCGTGTGATATCAAGTAATGCATTAGGATATAAGATTTTAGATAACTTAAAGTTTGAGTCTAATATTGGTTTAGACTATACTTTAGCAAATTTCAGATTATATTATAATCCTATCCATGGTGATGGACGTGCTTATGGAGGGTCAGCTTCACAAGATGAAAAAAGAATCTTTAACTACGTATGGCAAAACTCGTTAGACTATCGTTTTTATTTAGGAGAGTCTCATCGTTTTAACGTAAAAGCAGTTACAGAGTATCAAAAGAATAAATTCAATAGTCTTGAAGGACGTGGAGAAGTATTGCCTCCAGGTATGACGGGATTAGGAACAGCAGCTGCAAATTATACTACTTATTCTTCTTACTATGATTGGGCACAGTTCAGTTATTTTGGAATGTTGAACTATGACTATCAAAATAGATATTTGTTGGACGTTACATTCCGTAGAGAAGGTTCTTCACGTTTTTCAGAAGATCAACGCTGGGGTAGTTTTTATGCAGTAGGTGGAGCTTGGAATATTAGCTCAGAAACGTTTATGCAAAATGCAATGGCCATAAACCTGTTGAGATTAAGAGGATCTTATGGTACTACAGGTAACTCATCGATTAATCCAAATATGTACATGCAACTTTTAAATGCAGGTGCTTATAACAATGAATCAGCTATTGTGGCTTACCAATATGGAGGACCATTGGGATGGGAAAAACAAGAGAAGTTCGACTTAGGTTTAGAATTTGGATTGTTTGACAATCGCTTGAGTGGTAGTTTTACTTATTTCCAAGGAAAAAGTAAAGACTTGTTGTACTCTCGTCCATTGTCAATGACTTCTGGTTATACTTCTCAGTGGACAAATATCGGAGACATGAAGAACACAGGTATTGAAGCTGAGTTAAACGTAGATGTTGTTAGAAGCAAAGACTTCAATTGGTCTGTTGGGGCTAATGTTGGTACAGTTAAGAATGTAGTAACAAAAATGCCAATTGTCGATGGAGAACCATTACAAGTAATAGGCGGATATAATGCTACAATGGAAGGGAAAGCGTACGGTACTTGGTATTTAAAAGAGTATGCAGGAGTTGATGCACAAACAGGTAATGCGCTATGGTATAAAGCAGATGGAACTACTACAGCTAATTATAATGAAGCAGAGCGTAGATTCCAAGATACAAGTGCCTTGCCAAAAGTAACAGGAGGGTTTAATACGCATGTAGATTACAAAGGATTTTACTTAGATGCACTATTCTCTTTTGCATTGGGATATTCAGTATATGACGGTTGGGCATCTTATACAAATACAGTTAATTCTCGTTCATTGTACACCTATAATGGAACAACCGATTTAATGGATAGATGGCAAAACCCAGGAGATATTACAGATGTTCCAAAAGTATCAACAGGAGGTAATGCATCATATACTTCACCAAGTACGAGATGGTTGTATTCAGGAGATCATATTCGTTTAAGACAATTGACTTTTGGGTATAATTTGAATAAACAAGCTACTCGTTTTGTAGGTGTTGATGCTGTAAATTTTTCAGTGTCAGCGATGAATCCACTAACATGGGTTAAGGACAGTCGTTTGAAATGGGATCCTGAGGTTGATGCAACTGGATATGTTGAAATGGCAACTCCGCCATTGAAATCAGTTGTATTTACGTTAAACGTTAAATTTTAAGAGCAATGAGAAAAGTATTAAGAATATTGACAATTGTTGGTTTTTTAGGGTTAGGGACAATGACGTTTACTTCATGCTCTCTTGATTCTGAACAATCAAACTATATAGATGGGAATGAGCCTATAACTTCGACAGAAAAATTGATAGCATCATTGAATGGAGCTTATGCACGAATGACTAGTTCAACGTATTACGGAAGAGATATTATTGTTTTTTCGGAAGCTCGTGCTCCGTATGCATATTCATCAGATCGTACGGGAAGATTTGGTAATGTATCAGCTTTTGCATTGCAAACCACTCATTCTTACGCCAAAGATACTTGGTTGCAAATTTATCGCACTATTACGAATGCGAATAAAGTTATCGAAGCAGCTTTAGAAACAAGTGAAAAGAATAATTACTATAAAGGACAAGCTTACGTAATACGCGCTTTAGCTCATTACGACCTAGTGCGTATTTACGGAGAGCAATATGTAAATGGAGAAGGATTAGCGGCTTTAGGTGTTCCTTATAAAACACTATCGCATAGTGCAGATGAATCAATCAAGCGAATGACTGTTCGTGAAAATATGGAAGCTATTTATGCGGACTTAGAGCAAGGTATTGCGTATCTAAAAGCAGGAAAAGAAGCTGGATTAGAAGGTAATAGTCTAGTTAAAGCAAAGATTAATTATGCGGCGGCATTAGGATTGCAATCTAGAATTGCTCTTTTCTTTTCTCAGTTTGACGAGAGTCAATTAGAATTGGTGGTTGCAGCAGCTGAACAAGCGATAGAAGCGAGAGGTAATGTTGTAGTTTTGCCACGTGCTGGATATATCGATGGATATAAAACAGATGGAATTATGACGAACTCGTTGTTTGAATTAGCACAGTCTGGTACGGATAATCAGTTTACTAATAGTTTGCAATATATATACAGTATTGGTAGTAACGGTGGATATGGAGATGTTCAATGGTTGCCTGCAACAGTAGAGGCAGTGTTTGATCCTGCTGATGGAAATGATATTCGCGCAAAAGTAATAACAGTAGATGGTGTAAATGATACAAAGGCCTTGCGCAATACAGGTAAATATGTAGTACGCTCTTCTAATATTCGTATGCTACGTATCGAAGAGGTGATGTTGAATTATGTAGAAGCTACTTTAGAAGGAGCAGGAAATGGTGATATGGGCCAAGCATTAGACTATATGAATCAAATTGTTGGAAGCCGTGTAGTGACCATTAAGGATGGAGTTGAAACTCCAAAGCAGTTTACTTCAATAAAAAAGAAGGATCTTCAAGATTTGCGTATGAAAGAAATGATGTTTGAAGGTTTTGGTTTTGAAGATGCGATGCGTTGGAGAAAAGGTATTTCAAATCCAAAGATTACCGATAATGATGATTTAGGTGAATCTATTGAGTTTGGAAATCCATTGTTAGCCTTCCCTATACCAGAAGCAGAGATTAATGTTTCGAAAATTCAACAGAATCAAGCTTATAAATAGGATAACTTTATTAATGTATAGAAAGCCACCCAATATCGGGTGGCTTTTTTTATTAGGTGTTATAGAATAATTAAGGTTGTGTAAAGATAAATTAACTTTAACATTAAGTATTGATAGTTTTATGTGTTTATATTTTATTGAGTTTATTTACGTAAATAATGTTAATTAAATTAGTTATTATATTGTATTTTGGTAATTGTTAGTGTTTTTGTTAGTTGTTAGTTTGTGTTAAGGAAGTGTTTTGTAAATAGTGGTTAAAAATTGTGTAAATATTTTGTTAGATTTGTTGCACTAACTAATCAATATTTTAAGATGAGATCAAAGTACAATTGGTTTTTGACTGTTTTACTTGTGTTATTGGTGCAAGTAGGATATGCTCAAGAGAAAACTCTTACGGGAGTTGTACAGGAAGGTGGCTTAACGCTTCCTGGGGTATCCGTTGTGATTGAGGGGACTCAATTCGGTACACAAACGGATTTAGACGGAAAGTATTCGATTAAAGTAAAACAAGGACAAACACTTGTTTTCTCTTTTATCGGAATGCAGGATGTTAAATATAAAGTAGGTGCAGCTGCATCACATAATGTGACTATGGCTGCAGATGAGAGTAACTTGTTAGATGAAGTTATTGTCGTAGGATATGGTACTGCAACGAAAGATGCATTTACAGGGTCGGTTTCACAAGTAGATTCAAAACAAATTGAAAAGAAAAGTGTTTCTAACGCAGTAGCAGCTCTATCTGGAGAGGCAGCTGGTGTACGTGTAATCAGTACAAGTGGACAACCGGGTTCAGAGCCAACAGTACGTATTAGAGGATTTGGTTCTGTAAATGGTAACAGAAGTCCTTTATATATTGTAGATGGTGTTCCTTATTTAGGTAATATTAGTTCAATTAACCCATCTGATATTGAAAGTATGAACGTGTTAAAAGATGCAACTGCAACTGCTATCTATGGTTCTCGTGGAGCAAATGGTGTTGTTATTATTAATACGAAATCTGGTAAAGGAAGTGACTCTTTTATTCAAGTAGAAGCAAAAACAGGTGTTAACTGGAGAGCTTTACCTAGATATAGTACGATTAAATCTCCTGAAGAGTATATTGCGTATTCACATGAAGGATTACGTAATTATGGAAAAATAAAAGGAGGCTTTACTGATGAGCAGGCACGTGCTTGGGCTGATAAAAATCTTTTCAATGGAGATTATGGTATCAATGCTAATTACAATATGTGGAATGTAGCAAATGGTGCTGAATTAATTGATCCTGCTACAGGTCAAGTTCGTCAAGGAGTAACACGTAAGTATAATCCTGAGAATTGGGAAGATCATGCTTTTCAATCGTCAAATCGTACAGAAGCTAGTTTGACAATGGGAGGTTCTGCAGATAAGACTTCTTATTATACATCTATGGGATACTTAAAAGATGAGGGGTATTCAGTGAATTCAGATTACGAAAGAATGACAGCTCGTTTGAATTTGCAACATAAGCCTAAAGACTGGTTAACTGCTAAGATGAATGTTGGGTATACATTCTCACAAAGTAATAATGGTGGACAGACTTCTGATTCAGGAAGTGTATTCTGGTTTACAGATAATATTCCTTCAATATATCCTTTATTCTTACGCGATGAAAATGGTAAAAAGGTTAAAGATGTTTATGGAGGTTACGAGTATGACTATGGTCGTGGACGTGGTTTTGGTGCTTTAACAAATGCTATAGGTGATGTACACTATGGTAAAGATAAGTCAAGAAAGCACGATGTTGTTGTAAATGCTAACTTTGTTGTAGATTTATACGATGGATTGACATTCGAAACAAATATTGGAGGTCAATACTATAACAATGTAAGAGATCGTATATCTAATAGATATTATGGGTCTGCAGCAACTATGGGAGGTTCTATTTATAAAGTAACGACTGAATTGTTTACATACAACTGGACAAAAATGTTACGTTATAAAAATGTATTTGGAGCTCATGGTTTAGAAGTATTAGCAGCTCATGAGAATAGTACTTATGAAGCAAAGTATAATATGATCAGTAAAAATGACTTGGCTGATCCAGATAGCACAGACTTGAATAATGGTGCAAAATCAACACCTCCTGGAGGATATTCGAATGAGTATAATATTGAGAGTTATTTTGCACAGGTAAATTATGATTACGCAGGTAAATATTTCTTGTCTGGTACAGTTAGACGTGATGGTTCTTCTCGTTTTAGAGATAATAAATGGGGTACATTTGGCTCAGTAGGTCTATCATGGGTAGCTAGTAGAGAAGATTTTATGTTAAAACAAGACTTGATTTCTCATTTAAAATTAAAAGCGAGTTATGGTCTAACAGGAGATCAGTCTTCTTATGCTAGTATTAATGGTGTAAATCAAAGTGCTTATTATCCTGGGGAAAATTTATGGGAAGTATCTACTTATGGAGGTAGTTTAGCGATTTACGAAATCTTTGTGGGTAACCCTGCGTTGACATGGGAGAAATCTAAAATGTTTCAAGTAGGGGCTGATATTAGTTTGAAGAGATTCTTAGATGTATCGGTTGATTATTATTTGAAAAATACTGATGACCTTATTTTCTCAAGAAAAGTTGGTCCTTCGGCTGGATATGATGCATTAACTGTAAATGATGGTCAATTGAGAAATCAAGGTTTAGAGTTTAATGTTACTGCACATTTATTGCAAAAAGAAGATGCTTTCATTGATTTATCAGTTAATGGTGAGTATTTAAAGAATGAATTGAAAAAAATGCCTATCGATCCGTCAACTGGAATTGAAAAAGTGATTGATATTAGTGGTATATACGGGCGTTCAGTAGGTCATTCTATTGGGGATTTTTATATGAGAGAATGGGCAGGAGTTGATTCTCAAACTGGTCAAGCACAATGGTATACTTATACTTATACTGATGCTGCAGGTAATACTAAGCACGTAGGGTCTTTAGTTGATTTCTTAGACCAAAACCCTGAAATGGCAGATAAATTAACGAAAGAGACAACTTATAATTATGCAGATGCAACTTTACAATATGTTGGTAAGTCGGCAATTCCTAAGTTAAGAGGAGGTATTAACCTTAACGCAGGATATAAAGGTTGGGAATTTTCTATCCAAGCATTATATAGCTTAGGTGGTTACGCTTATGACTATACTTACGCTGGGTTAATGGGGAATAGACAAGTGGGAAGTAATAACTGGCATACTGACATCGCAAATCGTTGGCAGAAACCAGGAGATGTAACAGATGTACCTCGTATATCTAGTAATGCTGATGTAAATACAAATGGAACTTCAACTAGATTCTTAACAAAATCAGATTATTTAAGTATTAATAATATTCGTTTAGGATATAATCTACCTAAGACATTTATTGATCAATTAGGATTGTCATCTGTTAGTTTTTATGTTTCTGGAGATAATTTATTCTTGTTTACAAAACGCGATGGATTTAATCCTGCAATTTCTGAGTTTGGATCATCGAGTACGTATAATTATACTCCAATTACTACTGTTACAGGAGGTGTTAAAGTTAAATTTTAATGAATTACGACATGAAAAAAGTATTAATGATAGCTTTAGCAGCTGGAATGTTGTTTGGAGCGTGTTCAAAAGATTATTTAGAAAAACAGCCAACAGAGTTTATTTCAAAAACTGATATTGACGGGGTGTCTGAGAATTCACCGCATTTAGCTGTTGCGACTTTAAATGGATTGTATGCTTTGAATGTAAAAGCTAAAGCAGCAAGAACAACAAAGCACGATGATTTTGGTCAAAAAGGTATTGATGTATATACAGATATGTTATCGGGAGATATGAATCTTAATAAAGCTACATATGGTTGGTATTCTGGAATTGCAGATTTGACTGATGTAAGAGATTTTACTAGTCCTGAAACTTTAGTGCCTTGGAGATTTTACTATACCATGGTTCGTGGAGCAAATAATGTAATATCTTCATATGCAGTAAAAGAAGAAACAGGAAGTTTGACAAATGAAGATAAAAAAGTATTAGCAGAAGCTAAATCATTAAGAGCTTACTTTTATTATAATTTAGTGATGCTATATACACAAGGTTATGCAGCAAATGAAAAGGTATTGCCGGTCTATAAAGAGGCTAGTTTATCAAATATGCCTGCTAAACCGACACAAGAAGTATTTGAATTAATGGAGGAGGATCTGGCTTCTGCATTAAAATTATATGAAGAGTCTGGTAGTACTGCCAAAGGTGTTAATGTTACCTATCCTGTTGCTCAGAGTATTTACGCTTATGTTTTAGCTGCAAAAGGTACACCTGATGCATTAGTTAAAGCAGCAGAATTGTCTAAGAATGTAATTGATAATAGTGGAGCTAATTTAGCTTCTAAAGAAGTTTTACTAGGAGGTTTTAACAAAATAGCGTCGAACCCTAACTGGTTATGGGCAGCGCCATTAACTACTGAAAACAGTTTAGATCTTATTTCATGGTGGGGTCAAATTGATGTATTTACTTATAGCTATGCATCTGTTGGTGATACAAAAGGAATGAATAAAGAATTGTATGAATCAATTCCTGCTAACGATGTGCGTAAAAATCAGTTTGAAGTTAATAAAATTACTGATGCATCTGGTGAATTAGCTGAGTTTGGAGAGAGAGCAATTCTTCCGGTTAATAAATTCTACGCTAGTCTTGGTAAATACTTTCAAGGAATGCGTATTATTGAGTCTGATTATGTATTTATGCGTATAGAAGAAATGTATCTTTTAAATGCAGAAGTTAATGCTAGAAGTGGAAATGAAGGTGAGGCAAAAACTATATTGAAGAAGTTCTTAGAAATTCGTTTAGATGATGTCACTTATATCGATGCACTTAGTGGACAAGCTTTGAAAGATGAGATTTTGAAACAAACTCGAATTGAGTTCTGGGGAGAAGGAAAAGTGTATGCTGCTATAAAACGTAATAATGCTAAGTTTAATTACGGTTCTAATCATTTATATCATGCTAACCAGAGTTTTGATAGTAATAACCCTGATTTAACTTTTAAAGTTCCTCAGTTAGAGCTTTTAAATAATCCTGTATACAATAATTAGTTTATATAATAATTATTCATATGAAGGGACTGTCTCACGAAGACAGTCCTTTTTTTTTTGAGTATAAACAATTGTCTCTTTTAAGAATGTAATAGTCTTTATCGCTTAGTTTTGAAGTGTTAATAATTTAAGTTTCGAATACTTATTTTTGTTTTTAATTTTTATTATTTGTGTTGTTTTAGGTTTGTTTATTTGTGTTGTATGTTGTTTTTAGTTACTTGTGTTGGTTATTTGTTACTTGTAAAAGTATTTTTTCTTAATTAAAACTTAAATATTTGATTTTTTTTTATTAGGTTTGTTTCACTAACTAATCAATAATTATATAATGAAATCAAAGTTAAATTGGATTTTTATGTGTGTCCTTACTTTGTGCGTTCAAGTTGGTTTTGCTCAAAGCAAGACTTTAACTGGGGTCGTATCTGAGTCAGGATTACCATTGCCGGGTGTTTCTGTGATTTTACAAGGTACTTCTGAGGGAACTCAAACAGACCTTGACGGAAACTATTCCTTAAATGTGAAAGCAGGTGATAAAGTTGTTTTCTCGTTTATTGGAATGAAAGATGTAGTTTACACTGTTGGTAGCGCTGCTACACACAATGTATTGATGACTACAGATGATGCTATGCTTGATGAAGTTGTAGTAACAGCTTTAGGTATTAAGCGTGACAAAAAGAAATTAGGTTATTCTTCTCAAGAAGTAAAAGGAGATAATCTTTCTAGTGCTGGACAAAGTAATGCGGTTAATGCATTATCTGGTAACGTTGCTGGTTTGCAAGTGACTGCTCCGTCTTCTATGGGTGGATCTAACCGTATTGTATTGCGTGGTATTAAGTCTGTTACAGGTAACAATCAACCATTAATCGTAATTGATGGAGTGCCTTTAGATAACTCAAACTTCGGTGATACTGATATGCAAAGAGGAGCTGGGGGTCGAGATTATGGAGATACCTCTGCAGATATCAACCCAGATGATATTGAGTCAGTAACTGTACTTAAGGGAGGACCTGCTTCTGCTCTTTACGGAAATAGAGGAGGTAATGGGGTTATCCTTTATACTACTAAATCTGCTAAAAACGGTAGAACAGATATCGAAGTTAATACAGGTATTACATTTGAAAATGTTTATATCATGCCAGAGCTACAGACACTTTATGGTGGTGGATCTTCATCTACGTTACCAACAACTGTTATCAACGGTCAAACGTATAATATCGCTGAATATCGTGTAGATGAAAGCTGGGGGCCAAAGTTTGATGGTACACCTTACTTACCATGGTCTGCATTTGACCCTGAATTTGCTGATGAGTATTTAAAAACTAAGCCTTGGTCTAAGTCTAGCAATGATGTAAGAGATTTCTTTAATACAGGTGTTTCTCACAAACAATCGGTATCTATTGCTAAATCATTTAAAGAAAGTAATGTAAGAATGTCCTTCAATAATAATGTTACTGAAGGTATTGTTCCAAATTCTAAATTACAGCGTAATAATTTTGCACTTAGCGCATCTACAATGTTAAGTGATAAATTGAAGGCGGAAGCTAATTTCAACTATGTTTATACGAAAGGATTTAATCGTCCAGAGGTTGGATATGGTGATAACTCTCTTTCTCAAAAGTTCTTCCAATGGGGACAAAGACAGTTAGACTACGAAGCATTAAAGAATTACAAAAAATCTGATGGTTCTCAACGTTCTTGGAATAGAAAGTCTGTTGAAGATGGAACACCAGCTTATTCTGATAACCCGTATTGGGTAATCAATGAAAATACGTCAACAGATATTCGTAACAGAACATTTGGTAATGTGAAGTTGACTTATAATTTTACGGATAATTTATATGCTGTGGGTACGGTTTACGGTGATCGCTATAGTTTTAACGTTGAAGAGCGTGTAGCTGTAGGTTCACAAGCTGAATCTAAATATTCAATTATGAAGCGCAACGTGTCTGAGTACAACTATGAAGGACGTGTGCACTATGATAACTACTTTGGTGATTTTGGTGTGAATGCCTTTGTGGGGGTTAATCGTAGCGAAAAGCGTAGAGATTATGTATTTGGTACTTCTGTAGGAGGACTTATTTTACCAGATCTTTATAATTTATCAAATAGTGCAGCTCCAGCGAAAGCAAGTAATAATAAAACACACTCTAGAACGAACAGTATCTTTGGATCTGTTTCAGTTAACTATAAAGAGTTTTTATTCTTAGAAGCTACTGGTCGTACAGATTGGTTTTCTACAGTAAAGAAATCAGTAACTTACCCTTCTGTTACAGGAACATTTATTTTCTCGCAACTTACTCCAGAGCTTGATTGGTTAAGTTTTGGTAAGTTGAGATTAGGATGGGCTCAAGTAGGTAATGATACAGAGGCTTATAGAACTGCTGATTATTACAATATAGATAATCCATTCTTAGGAGATCCTGTGTATTCATTAAGCGCTACAGCTAATAATCCAGATTTAAAGCCTGAAATGATGACTACGAAAGAAATCGGTTTAGAGGCTGCATTCTTACAAAATAGAGTAGGATTTGAAGTGTCTTATTATCAAATTGATACAAAAGACTTGATTACTCGTGTACAATATGATGCAGGTACAGGTTATGCTTATCGTTGGATGAATGCTGGAGATATGAAGAATAAGGGTATCGAGGCTACAATAAATTTAGCGCCAATACGTACAGAAGATTTCTCATGGGATATTTCTTGGAACTTCGCTAAAAATAAAAATGAGCTGACAAGATTAGCAGATGGAGTTGAGTCTGTAGAAATAACTAGAGCTCCTTTCCAAGTTTCTTTACAAGGGAAAATTGGCGAGACTTATGGTCAGATTTATGGTACAGACTATCAAAGAGATGCTAATGGAAATAAGATTATAGGTGAAAATGGTCTGTACAAGGCTACTGGAATTCAAGCTTTAGGATCTTATTTACCGGACTACAATATGGGTATTCGCAATAGTTTTAGATATAAAAACTTCAACTTAGGTGTGTTAATTGATATGCAAAAAGGTGGTAAGTACTTCTCTACATCTCATATGTTTGGTATGTATTCAGGTATGTTAGAAGCATCTGCTGCTAATAATATACGTGAAGAAGGTTTGATTTTAGACGGAGTGAAAGAAGATGGTACTAAGAATGATGTAGTAGTGTCTGGTCAAGATTGGGCGCAAGCACACTATGGTGGAGTAGATGCTCAGAACGTTTTTGATGCTGACTACGTAAAATTGAGAGAAGTTAGTTTGGGGTATGATTTACCTAAAAAATGGATTGGACCATTCAAAGGAATTACTTTATCAGCATATGCTCGTAATTTATTTACTTGGGGCTTAGACTGGAAAGGTATGGATCCTGAAATGGCTTCTTATGGAAGTGGAAATATCCAAGCAATTGAAGGGGCTTCTTTGCCTTCTACAAGAACTTATGGAATGAATGTTAAATTTAAATTCTAGAACATCTTATGAAAAAGTACATATATAGAATGTCTTTTATTGCATGTATACTTGCATTTGTAAGTTGTGATAAAGACTTAGAGGATATAAATATTGATCCAAATAAACCAACGGAAGTATTGACTGGGGGGATATTTAATGGAGCAAATAAGAATTTATTGACAGATACTCGTGGAGGTTTTCCTTCAGGACGTATGGCATTGCCATGGGTACAGTATTCTGCACAACGTAATTATACTGAAGAAGATAGATATCAATTTAGATCTGGTGTTAATAACAGTTTGTATCGCGATATTTTCTTAGCTGCTAAAGCTTATAAGGATATTGCTGATTTCGTTAGTAACCCTGATAATGCTGCAAAAGCGGCGACTTTAGGCCACGTGGAAAATCAACTAGCTGCTGCTAGGATTATGTTGGTATATTCTCAACTTCAAAACCTTGAGATTTACGGGGATATTCCATATTACTCTTTTGGTTCTGATGATCCAGATTTTCAAGGAATGACTTTGGGGACAGCTAATGAAATTACAACACCAAAGTTTGCTTCGCAAGAAAAGATTTATATGGATATGTTGAATGAATTGAAAGAGGCTACAGCTTCAATTGAAACTTCAGCTATTATCTTTAATACGGGTGATCATCTATTTAAATCTGGTGAGAAGCTTAAACGTTTTGGTAATTCATTGATGCTGAAGATTGCAAATCGTGTTAGTAAAGTATTGCCAGAAGCTAAACCTTATATTGATTTAGCAATTAATGGAGGTGTGATGCAATCAAATGATGATACTGTAGGACAGATTTTCCAAAATGATCGTGTGAATCCAGCACCGTGGTACACTGCGGCTTTTATCGAGAATCGTAATGATTTTATGCCAACTGTAACTTTTGTAGAATTGCTAAAAGGTGAAAATACGAAAGCAGGGGTTGCTAACCCATTTTTTGGACAAGTGGATCCTCGTTTGTTTAGAATGGTTGCTCCTAAAACACAATTAGTTAAGGATCCAGCAGATGGGCAAGTAAAAGAAACTAAAGTACGTTTTACTTATCATCCAGCTTTAGCGCATGTTCCAAGTATTCAAATGAATAATTACGTAGATCGCGATGCATCTTTCTATACAGGTTTGCCAATTGGAATTCCAGGGTCGATGACAGGAAGTCAAGTAGGTGCAGCTTCTCAGTTTAGTGGTGATGTTTACAAAGCAGATTATACTGAAATATTGATGGAGTATGCAGAGGTAGAGTTTTTATTATCTGAGGTTAAAGGATGGGATCAAGGTCATTATATCAAAGGTATTGAAGCCTCTATGCAAAGATGGAAAGTGGCTCAACCTGCAATAGATGCTTTTGTTGCAGCTGTAGCTCCTGCAAATGAAGAGACTGTAATGACGCAGAAGTACATTGCTCTTTATATGCAACCTTATGAAGCTTGGGCAGAATATAGGAGAACAAAATTACCTCGTACTTTATTGTTGCCAGGTGAGAGTCATGATTTGATTGCGCCAGGCCCTAACGGTGAAACATCTTATGTGTTTAAGCCAACTCCTTCAGTAGATTATTTAACGAATTTACCAGAGCGTATTACTTATCCATTGGATTTAGATCTTGTTAATAAAGATAACAAAGAGGCTGCTGCTGCTCGTATGGGTGGTGATAAAATGGATGTGAAATTAATATGGGCTAAATAGTAGAAAGCTATATAATTGATATATTTAATTTTTTAGAGGGTGCCTTAGGGTACCCTCTTTTTATGTATATTAGTTAACTTCTATTAGTTTTTCATTTAAGTGTTCTTTCTACGGTATTTGCCTTTACAATTCTTTGTTGCTTAGTGCATTCTAAGATTTATATAATCAAAAAATAAATTTACCTTTGTCCAAATTAACTTTGTATGTATAGATTATTTGCTTTGATTGCTTTCTTCTGCTGTTTGAATGTGCAAGCCCAGTTTTTACAAGCTGAAAATGCTCAAATAGCCGAGGGAGCTTCCAATGATACTGAGCGTAAAAGTTTACGTTTAGGTGCTCAAAAAGATTCCGTAGCTCCAATTATAGATTATAAGATTATTTCAATTCGAAAAGACACGATTGTGGTGGATACTGCATTAAGTGTGAAGAAGTTTTATACTTTTAATTATCTTCGAAAAGATGAGTTTGGATTATTGCCTTTTAATAATGAAGGACAAGTTTACAATGTTCTAAAGTTTAATACAAAAGTAAATCAATCTCTTCCTGACTTTGGTTTTCAGGCAAGACAAGTTGGTTATTTACAAGTTGAGGATATAAAGTATTATCATGTTCCTACGCCATACACAGATTTGTATTATAAGTCTGTTATGAAACAAGGGCAGAATTTAGATGCATTTATAACAATGAATACAAGTGAAAATTTTAACTTCTCTATTGCTTATAAAGGATTGCGTTCGATAGGGAAGTACATTAACCAACTTACTTCAAGTGGTAATTTTAGGTTAGGTACTAGTTATCATTCTCCTAATAAACGTTATCTGATGCGCTCGCATTTCACTATTCAGGATATCAAGAATGAAGAGAATGGAGGGATTAGAGATCTTGATCTTTTTGAATCGTCTGTTAAACCATACAACAAGCGAGAGCGTCTAAATGTTTTTTTTAGAGATGCTTCTACGATGTTGAAGGGAAAGCGTTTTTATTGGAATCATGAATACCAATTAAACAAATCAGTAGCTAATGGTCTTTTATTAACACATGTATTCATGTATGAGGATAAGTTTTATGAGTTTACTCAAGCTAATATTCTTAATCCTGAATATGATCAAACTCCTAGATTTGGTAATGCATTCCAAAGTTCTATAAGTAATAAGACGCGTTATGCTAATGTTTATAATCGCATAGGAGCTGCTTATCAGTCAGATCTATTGGGACGTTTTGAGTTTTTTACTGAATTCAATCGATATGAGTACAATTACAAAAGTATTGCTCATATTGGTGATCAAGTTATTCCAGATGCTATTAATAGAAGTATTACTCTTTTAGGTGGGAAATACAGTTACAATAAAGACAACTGGAAGGCTGGGCTTCTTGTAAGTCGTTCCTTGGGTAATGATGATACAAGTACGATAAAAGCAGATATACGTTATAAGCTTGCTGATAATATTGGTTTAGTTATCTCTTATCAGAACTTAAGTAAACTTGGTAACTTAAGTTATTATCTATATCAAAGTGATTATGTTGCCTATAACTGGAGGAATGACTTTAAAAATGAAAAAATCAATCAATTTGATGCTACTCTGAATACGCCTTGGGTGACTTTATCGGGTAGTTACGCTGTTCTGAATGATAAACTTTATTTCTCTAATGATTCTACTGCAGAGTATTCTGAATTTGGAATACCGAGTCAAGTCTTAGTTTCTCCAAAACAATATGGAAACACCATTAATTACTTTTCTCTTCAAGCCGCTAAAGATTTTAAGTTGGGTAAATTTGGGTTAGATAATACTGTGTTGTATCAAAATGTAGATCAAAGTGATAATATTGTAAATGTGCCTAGTTTTGTAACGCGTAACACGCTTCATTTTACAGATGCTTTTTTTGATAAGGCACTGAAATTCCAAACAGGAATTACTTTTAAATATTTTACAGAATATTACGGAGACGACTATAACCCTTTGCTAGGGGACTTTTATGTTCAAGATAAAGTGAAGATTGGTAATTATCCTGTCTTTGATTTCTTTATTAATATGAAAGTGAGAACTGCTCGTATCTATTTAATTTTAGAACATTTTAATAGCGGTATGACAGGCTATAAATATTATAGTGCTCCCAATACACCTTACAGAGATATGACATTTAGGTTTGGTTTAGTGTGGAATTTCTTTAGTTAAGATATTTTTTATGATCATAGGTGTTCAATTTGAACACCTTTTTTATTGTTTGTTTTCTTATCAAATTGGGATAGTAATGTTTGATTGTTATTGTATGATTGGTTAAGTTTTTGTGCTTTTATAGTAGTCTAGTAATTTTTTTACTAGGGCTATGGATAACTAAATAAACTTAGACGCAATTGTATGAGGGAGTCTTTTTTACACTATGTATGGTACCATCAGTTATTTATAAAGGGAAAACAGCTATATACAGTTGATGCTGAATCAGTACGGATTGTGCGCGTGGGTACTTTTACAGGATTAGAAGGGCCTGATTTTTTTAATGCTCAGATCTATCTTGGGCAACAACTATGGGCAGGAAATGTAGAGATTCACCTTAATTCTTCTGATTGGTATGCTCACCAGCATGAAAGAGATGTTCGGTATGATAGTGTTATACTTCATGTCGTATGGGAAAATGATACTCCTGTTTTGCGTTCCAATGGTAGTCAGATTCCAACAATAGAGATTAGAGATTATGTCAGTGAGGAGGTTCTGGCTAATTATCAAAAATTAGTTCTACCTAAGCAATATCTATTTTGCGAAGACCGCTTATTAAGTGTTGGAGAGATGACTTGGTTGCAATGGAAAGAGCGTCTTTTCTTTGAACGATTAGAAGATAAAATAAATCCAATCTATGAGATGTTAGCTAAGACAAAGAATCACTAGGCACAGGTGTTTTTTTGCTATTTAGCACGTAGTTTTGGTGCCAGTGCAAATGGCGCTTTCTTTTTTAGAGCCTTTAGCTCTTTGCCTATAGAAGTTGTATTGAAGCATGCTCATTCTCTTATTCAACTGGAAGCATTGTTTCTTGGGGTTGTTGGTTTATTAGACCATCAAGAATAGTCGTGCGACAATTATGTAAAGGAATTATCTGCGGAGTGGAAGTTTCTTAAACACAAACACAATTTGTTAGCATTAGACTCGTCTTCATTACGGTATTTCCAATTGAGACCCCCAAATTTTCCTACTATTCGGATAGCTCAACTTGCAAAATTGTTTTTCAAGGCTGGTGATCAGTTGGTTGTTTTATACCAACATCAACTTACATTAGCTTCAACTTACGAGCTTTTTGATGTGCTTGCTAGTAATTATTGGGATACTCATTATGTTTTGTAAGGATTCTAAAAAGTCTCCCAAAAAGCTTTCTAAAGCATTTGTTGATATTCTGATTCTAAACGCTATTATTCCTTTTCAATTCGCATACCATAGACGGTTTGTAACTGATGACTCTTCTATAAACGATTATTTGCTTATGTTAGTAACTCGGTTAAATTCTGAAAAGAATAGTATCGTTGCACTATTCTCTTCTTTAGGTGTACAATGTGAACATGCAATGGATAGTCAGGCTTTATTACAACTAAAAAAAGAGTATTGTGATCAGCAAAGGTGTTTATCGTGTACTATTGGTAAGCGATTAATGAAATGATTTTGTAATTTTGTACAATAGCAAGTACAAGAGGATATGATAAATAGAATAAGATATTTTTTTGAAAAACATGGATTTCAAGTTTCTTCCCGTATAGGTGACCGATTAGGGATTAAGGCAATGCGCATTCGTTTGTTGTTTATCTATTTGTCATTTTTTACGTTGGGATTAACGTTTCCAATCTACTTAACACTAGCTTTTATGGCTAAGATTAAAGATTTGATTTACACAAAGCGTTCGTCTGTTTTTGATCTTTAAATTGCTTTTTTTAGCGTATAGTCGTTGAGTGAACTAATTCTTTTTGTATGTTTGAAGCTCAACATAAAAAGTGGTTTTACTACTCTAAGACCCAACGCAGAGGTCTAGTTATTTTTGATTGCATATTTTTATTACTTCAAGGTGTTTTTTTTTATAACCACTATCGTTTTAATAATTCTTCATCAGTAACTCAATTACTTGAGTTAAATGAATCAGAAATAAGTTTGTATGAGAAGCGAATGGATAGTCTTGCGCTACTTGCTCAAAAGCGGAGTGATACTATTTATCCTTTTAACCCTAATTTTATTTCTGACTATAAAGGCTTTACGCTGGGAACGTCAGTTGATGAGATTGACCGTTTACACGCCTTTAGAGCATTGAATAAATACGTGAATTCTGCTAAAGGGTTTCAACAATTAACTAAAGTGTTTGATGAATGGTTGGCAAAATATAGTCGCTATTTTAAGTTTCCTGATTGGGTTGATAATCCAAAGCGCTATACTAAGTCTCAAGGTTATCCGGTGATCAAAGAGAAGGATATAGTGCCTAGTTGTATTAATAGTGCCACGGTAGATGATCTACAAAAAATTCGAGGGATAGGTCCTTACTATGCGGAAAAGATTATTAAGGATCGCGAGAAGTATGGAGGATATGTTCATATGGATCAGCTGAAGTTTGTCTATGGATTGAAGGATGAAGTACTTGAGCAATTGTATTTGCACTATAAAGTTTTTAGTCCTCCCCAAGTGATTCAAATGAATGTTAATAAAGCTTCTATCAATGAGTTAAAAACACTTCCGTATCTTAATTATTATATTGCTAGAGAAATTGTTAAATATAGAAGTATGAACGAAGATATTTTAAATAAGGAACAATTAAAACAAATTGAAAACTTCCCACTTGACAAAATAGATATAATTAGTTTATATTTGGATTTCACGAATTAAATCTATTAACCATGAATTTTGAATACAATGAGACGCAAGCTATGATTGCGCAATCTATAAGAGACTTTTCAGAACAACATATTCGTCCTTTTATTATGGAATGGGACGAGGCTCAAATTTTCCCTGTTGACTTATTTAAGAAGTTAGGAGAAATGGGATATATGGGCGTTCTGGTTCCTGAAGAGTACGGAGGATCAGGGTTAGGGTACCACGAATATATTACAATTGTTGAAGAGATCTCTAAAGTGGATTCGTCAATTGGTCTATCTGTTGCAGCACATAATTCGCTTTGTACTAATCACATTTTATCTTTTGCTAATGACGAACAAAAGAAAAGATGGTTGCCAAAGCTAGCTACGGGTGAGTGGATAGGTGCTTGGGGATTGACAGAGCACAATACTGGTTCTGATGCTGGAGGTATGAGTACTACTGCTGTGAAAGATGGTGATCATTGGATCTTGAACGGAGCTAAGAACTTTATTACCCATGCTATTTCTGGTAATGTAGCTGTAGTTATAGTTCGCACTGGTGAGAAAGGTGATTCTCATGGTATGACTGCTTTTGTAGTAGAAAAGGGAACTCCTGGGTTTTCTAGTGGTAAGAAGGAGAATAAATTAGGAATGCGTGCGTCTGAGACAGCAGAACTTATCTTTGACAACTGTCGCGTACCTGATGCTAACCGTTTAGGTGAAGTGGGGAGTGGGTTTATTCAAGCTATGAAAGTGCTAGATGGTGGACGTATTTCTATTGGTGCGTTGTCACTAGGTATCGCTAAAGGTGCTTATGAAGCGGCTCTTAAATATTCTAAAGAAAGAATACAGTTTGGTAAGCCAATTAGTGAATTTCAAGCTATCGGATTTAAATTAGCTGATATGGCGACTGAAATTGAATGTTCAGAGTTATTATTACATAAAGCTGCTTTCTTGAAAAACAACAATAAGCCGATGACTAAGATCGGTGCTATGGCTAAGATGTATGCGTCTGAAGTATGTGTGAAGGTTTCTACAGAAGCGATACAGATCCACGGTGGATATGGTTATACTAAGGATTTTCCTGTGGAGAAGTTCTTCCGTGATTCGAAGTTATGTACAATTGGAGAAGGAACAACGGAGATTCAAAAATTGGTTATTTCACGTAATATCTTAAAGGATTAATTAATATCATTTGTAAATATAGAAGGGGAACTAATTAGTTCCCCTTTTTTGTTGTCTTTCGTTAAATGTTGTTGCCATTAGGCTCAATGCACCATCTCCGACAATATTACACGCTGTTCCGAAGCTATCTTGCAATGCAAATATAGTGAGTACTAGTGCAATACCAGTATCATCAAATCCCAACATGGAGGTTATTAATCCCAGTGAAGCCATTAATGCACCACCAGGTACTCCAGGAGCACCCAAGGCAAATATTCCCAATAATAAGATAAAGAGGATTAGAGTCCCCACATCAGGTAGATACCCATAAATTACTAAGGATACGGTCATGACAAAAAAGGTTTCTGTAATCATAGCACCACACAAGTGAACATTTGAGAAAAAGGGTATAGTGAAATTAGTTATTTCAGGTTTTAGTATTTTACTCTTATTTGCTGACTGTAGGGCTATTCCTAATGTGGCTGCAGAAGACATTGTTCCTAGTGCAGTTAGATAAGTAGAGCCATAGTGCTTTAATACTTCCCATGAATTTTTTTTAGCGTATATTCCTGCTATGGTATAGAGAGTTATGATCCATACAATATGTGCTAGTATCACAATGACGATTACCATCAAGAAGATTGGTAGTTGTGATCGTATGGTTCCTACATAGCTTAGTAATGCAAAGTTGCAAGCTATATAGAGTGGTAATAGTGGGACGAGTATTTTGTTGACCAAGAGGAGTACAATCTCTTTGAAATGATCAAAAGCTATTTCTAGTGGTTTTGACTGTGTCCACAGAATACCTAGTCCAATCATTAGGGCTAAAACTAGGGAAGTCATCACATCAAATATTGGAGGGATATCTAGCTTGAATAGCATAGTAGGGAGTTCTTTTCCTAAGGATGCTGTGGTAGGTACGTCCAGCCAAGGAAGTATTGTGTATCCTAATGTTCCACTAAATAAACCTGCTCCTGTACTAGATAGATAGGCTATTAAGAGTGAAAATCCTATAATAGACGATGATTTTCTATCTAGTTTAGCAATTGAGGATACAATGAAGCCTAAAATAATTAAGGGTACTAAGAATAAAATTAGTTGCCCTAAGATATGTTTAGTTGATAGGATAACTTGTAGGATTCCTTCTCTTAGATAAGGGCCTAGGAGTAGGCCGAGAATGACACCTGTTAGTAATCGTACAATTGTATTGTTGGCTAATTTTTTCAGCATGATGTATAGCTATGAAAAAAGGGAAGATATACTCCTCCCTTTGTTTTTGTTTATTTTTCACTGTATTTGGTCACCATAAGACTTAGTGCTCCATCTCCAGCAATATTACATGCTGTACCAAAGCTGTCTTGTAGTGCAAATATGGTTAGTATAAGTGCGATTCCTGCGTCGTCAAAACCGAGCACAGAAGTAATAATTCCTAAAGAAGCCATTACCGTACCACCAGGGACACCTGGTGCGCCAATTGCAAATATACCCAGTAATACAATGAATAATATCATTGTACCAATGCTTGGGATAGTTCCGTATAAGACTTGAGATACGGTCATCACAAAGAATACTTCAGTCAATACTGATCCACATAAATGGATATTCGAAAAGAACGGTATGGTAAAATTTGATATTTCTGGTTTTAGGACTTTACTTTTATGGGCTGATGATAATGCCATACCTAAACTTGCTGCCGAAGACATTGTACCTACTGCAGTCAGATATGCTTGTGGGTAGTGCTTAATAACTTCCCAAGGGTTCTTTTTGGAATAAATACCAGCTATCGTGTATAAAAAACCTAACCAAACAAAGTGAGCAACTATAACTACTCCTAAGACAGTGATGAATACAGGTAGTTGTGATTGTATTGAGCCTTCATAACTCAGAAGAGCAAAGTTAGCAAGAATGTAGAATGGCAGTAAGGGGATTAATAGTTTATTGACTAATAGTAACACAATTTCTTTAAATGAGTCAAAGGCACGCTCTAACGGTTTTGACCCTGTCCACAAAATCCCAATCCCAATCATTAAGGCTAATGTCAATGAAGTCATCACTCCGAATACAGGTGGTATATTTAGCTTAAATAGCATTTCAGGAAGCTCCTTAAGTGTTTCAACGTCTTTCTCTATTTCTAAATAAGGAATGATGTTATATCCCAAAGCACTACTGAAAAAACCAGCCCCTACACTTGACATATAAGCGATAACAATGGCAAACCCAATGATTCCTGTGTGCTTTTTATCAAGTTTTGCTATAGAAGAAACGACAAATCCCAAGATGATAAGCGGTACTAAAAATAGAATAATCTGTCCAAGGATATGTCTAGTAGATAAGATTATTTGAAGTAACCCTTCAGTTAGATATGGACCTATTAATAACCCTATAATTACTCCCAGTAAAAGTCTTATTATTGTATTATTTAGAAATTTCTTCATAGGTGTATTTGTCTAATTTTGATGAATTTAATAAAATATTAGATGCAAAGGTAACTATTATCCTTGTTTTTTGCTTCTTTGTCTGTAAATATACCATCAATGTGGTAGTTTGGTTTTGAAGGATTCTTTTTTGAAGGATTCTAATGTGTTAGTCTAGTTTGTTCGTGATTTATATTCCACGAGAAATCTGTTGTGAGGAGAAGTACTCGGAGGCAATATAGTTAGGCATAAAGGATACCAGTTGAAGCGGTAGTTTTTGTGTTTGATTTTCTTTTTATTAATATTTAACGTAGAGTTCTTTTGTTTACTCCTTTAGACTTAGAGTGCAATTTATTGTTTTAGTATAGGTCAGATTGGTAAGTAAGTCTTGTGAATAAATAATTGTAATAATGGTGTTTTTTATTGTTCTCAAAACGCCTTAATTTTTCAATTAAAATATTCATTCAATAATTTCCGAACTATCAATGAAGTCAATGAATTCGAGTGATTGAAAAGGTTTGTACAAGTGTTGTTCGGACAACCTTCGGACGAAGTACTGAAAAATGAGGATCTTACCGAAGAAGATTCGAATAAATACTATATGAAGCTATATAAATACAGGGATTAGCTATGTTTTTGATAGCGAAACGAATGAAGTGAGTAAGGCAAAATGAGAGAATAAGCCCCCTTCTTATTGGTGTTTTTTACTTTAGTGACACAAATGTTTATCACTTTAAAAAGTATGTTTTTAAACCGTATTTATGTTGGATAACATATTGATATGTTTGTAACATATACAGTTTTTTATAGATTTTTTTGATTGCTTTTACAAATCCGCAAGAAGAAACAAACTTTACTATTATGGAGAGTCTAGTTTTGACTCCATCAAAGAAATTAGCCTAGTGATTAAATCTACTTTATCCGTAGGGCGTCAATCGTGAATTATTGATGCGTATTGCCGTTCATGTATATAAATCAACCGTTCGCGTATCTATTTTTTCAGGTAGTAGATAGCTGAGCTATGTTTGTTGTTAATAATATATAGTCTGTTATGAAAGCATTATTAAGTTTATTGTTATTACTTTTTTTCGGAGAATTACAAGCTCAGAAAATTACTTTATCGGGAACAGTGTTCGATGTAAAGAATAAGCCAATTGAAAATGTAAATGTGTATCTCAAAGATAGTTTTGAGGGAGTTTTGTCGGATGCAAATGGGCACTTCTCTTTTGTAGTAGAGGATACACTTATCAATGATGTCTTGGTTTTAATTCATCATGATTTTGAAGACATTGAGGAGGTAATCGTTACACGTGAAAGTTATCACAAGGATTTTGTGATGCTTGAGAAAGAGGGGCTTTTAGGAGAAATTATTATAAAGACAAAGAGTAAACGCAAAAGAGAGCGTGTAGAGAGTATTGATTTTAGTGCCATGGATGTTGTCAGTACGGCAGGCAGTCCTGGTAATATTGTAGGTGTGATTGGTACAATGCCTGGAGCTCAGGTAAATGGAGAAGATGGGCGGTTAATGATCAGAGGAGGTAAGGCTGACGAGAGTGGGATATATGTAAATGGGATAAGAGTTTTTGAGCCCTATACCGCAACAGTTGGTAATGTGCCAGTGAGATCTAAGTTTAATCCTTTTTTGTTTAAAGGGATGTCTTTCTTAGCAGGGGGATATAGTGCGGAGTTTGGAGAAGCACTATCTGGTGTATTGCAGTTAGATACAGCTGATGATATTGACGCATCACGTAAGGATGTTTCTATTTCTATTTTAGGTGGTAGTTTTGGGCAAACTCATCAGTGGGGAAAAAATTCTCTTTCTTATCATTTGAACTACCTTAACTTGGGAGCTTATACAGCATTAGTAAAACAGCGTTACGATAGTCAAAAGCCTTTTAGTACAGCCTCTGCAGAAGTTGTTTTTAAACGAGAACTTAAAGAAGGAGGGTATAAGCTTTATACAGCGATAGATTATTCTTCGATGGCTTATAGGCAAGAGATGTTGCCTAGTCAGCAAGTAGATACTTTAGCTCTTCAGTCTATGAATGTGTATTTGAATAGTTTATATTTCAAGCGGTTTTCTCCTTATTTGCGATTAGATGTCGGAACTGGTGTAGGGTATGTCGATTATACTGGAGATAAGAATGAGCGACATATAGGTAAAGAGCGTTGGGATTTGAGTCAAAAAATAAAGATGTCTTATCAATGGAATGGTAATTTGCGATCTTTTATTGGGGCAGATGTTCAGCTGGCGCAGCTAGACTTGACTAAAGGAATGAGGAGAGATTATGAAAATAGAAATTTTTATACCACTAGATTTGCATTGTTTTTTGAAAGTGATTGGAATTTAAGGAGTGGGTTTTCATTGAGAATGGGTGTGAGAGCAAATAAGTATTCGGCTATTTCAAATTGGACACTGGAGCCACGAACAATGCTAACTTTTCAGTTGAATGCAAAACAGCAGTTGTCGTTCTCATACGGGGTGTTTAATCAAGCAATGAATTTAGAACAAGGTATGAATGTGAAACAAGAAGACTGGATGCAGGCAAATCACTATATCCTTAATTATACTTATGAGTTTAAAAAGAGAATGCTAAGAGCTGAGGTGTTTTGTAAAGACTATAGTAAACTATTGTTAACTCCAATAGGTAAAACAAATGAGTATTCTCAATTGGGAGAAGGTTATGCGAAGGGATTCGATTTGTTCTGGAAAGACAATAGTACGTTTAAGAATTTTGAATATTGGATTACTTATACCTATATTGATTCTAAACGTAAAGAGATGTATTGGAACGAGTGGATACAGCCCTCCTATATAGCTAAGCACGACTTATCTGTAGTAACTAAGTATTGGATAGAACAATGGAAGTTACAAGTAAGTATGACTTATCATTATGCCACACCTCGCGAATTCTATGCTAAAAATGCAGCTGATAAGCTAATATATAAGAGTAGTGCGATTCATGACGTGAGTTTGAGTTGGGCTTATCTATTAAGTGCACAGAAGATACTATATGCTTCGGTAAATAATCTTTTAGGACGTCACCCTGTGTATGCCTATCAGTTTGCGCAACAAGGAGGACAACCGGATCAGATTAATGCTTCAGCAACGCGATTTGTGTATATAGGTTTTATGTGGACGATTAGTTCAAATAAGAAGTTAAATCAACTAGATAATTTGTAATAACGGTTGAGACATTATAATCGACAGTTTAAGCAGTTATGTTTTTATTTGTGAGATGAGTGCTTTAGTTTTAAATAATAATATTAAAATATTAGATCAAATGAGAAAGTTATTTACCTTAATTTTAGGAGTGTTTAGTTTGATGAGCTTTGCTCAGTCTAAATACGAGCTGGGTATGCAAAAGGCATTACAGCAATGGAAAGATGGTCAGCCTAAAGAAGCGATGGCTATGCTAGATCGTATAGCAGCATCGGATAAAGAGAATTGGATACCTGTATACTATAAAGTGTTTATAGGGATTACTCAAGGATTTAACAATCCAAAAGAGGAGAATACAACAATTATAATTGAGAATAATCGTGCGATAATAGAGGATTGGATAGTTGTTGGAGGAGAAGAATGGTATGTTTTGAAAGGGATGAATGAAACATTAGAACTGATTACTGATCCAATGACTAAAGGAATGACACAAAGTCCTATTATAGTCAAAGCGTATGAAGAGGCGGTTAAATTGAATTCTACTAATCCACGAGCGTTGTATTCTTTAGCTAGTTTCTATTTAAATAGTGCTAAGTATATGAAGGTAGATGTACCGTATTATAAGAAAATGTTAGAGAGATCAATAGAATTGTTTGATCAACAGAAGAGTGAAGTTCCATTTTATCCTTCTTGGGGTAAAGATTGGGCAGTAAAAACATTATCTAATTTTTCGAGTAAGGAATAGTGTGGTAGTTTTTATGTTTAGCATAAGTTGAGTTATTTGTATCTTGTATAAAATTAAAATACCATGATTATTAATTGGAATAGACATTTAGTATTAAGTACTGGTATTAGTATATTAACTAGTATGGCGATATCCTACTATTATTTTCAAAATAGTGGCTTGTCATTTTTAGAATTGTGGGGTGATACACGTTTTTTGAAAAATTATTCTGTTTCATTTCTTCTTTGTGTATTAATTTATTGGATTAATGTCGCTACAAGTTCATTTGCGGCTCTAATGATGAATAAGAGGGAAGTGAATAAAGGTGTCTCTATGCCTAAAGTGATGCGTGAAATAGTCTTTTTTATCAATGGAATAATTACTTCTTTGGTGTCTTATTATCTGTTATTAGCTATACTACTCTATATGTTTTATGAAGTATCCTTTGAAGATTTTTTTAAGGGTAGTCATATGAATTTTGGTAACTTTATAGCTATTGTATTATTGAGTGTGTTTATTTTGTTGATTGTATTTGTATTTGCCTATTACGACGAAATGCGTTTATTAATGTTAAAGAATAAGGAGATGGAAATAGCCTTGCAGAAAAGTCAAATTGAAAGTATGAAAGAGCAGTTGTCACCGCACTTTTTATTTAATAATTTGAACGTATTGATTAGTACTATTCAAGAAGACCCAGTGAAGGCGGAACTATTTGCTCGTTCGTTCTCTAAGATATACAGATATGTGTTGGAAAAAATGGATAATGCTTTCTGTTCTTTAGAAGATGAGTTGTCATTTATTAAAGATTATGTTTATCTACTCAATGTGCGCTATGACAATGCGATTGATTTTGAAATTGAAGAAGAAGTTCAACAATATGTTGGGGCTATTGTACCAACTTTGAGTTTGCAAGTGTTAATTGAAAATGTAGTAAAGCACAATAGTATACCTTCAGATGGAAAAATTAATGTACGATTAAAAATAATGTACGGAAAGGTTGAACTCTGGAATGAGAAGCGCACAAAGCCTAAGCAGGAGTATTCGTCTGGATTAGGTTTGCAGAATTTATCGAAGCGCTGTTTGCTTTTGTATGGTGAAGATATTGTGGTTGAGAATTTCGAAGACAGCTTTAGTGTAAGAATACCTTTAAATATAAACGAATGAATATTGTAGTTATAGAAGATGAAAAGCCTGCTGCAAGATTGTTGATACGTGAGTTGGAGAAGATCGGGCTTACCGTACAAGAAACACTACATTCTGTAGGAGAGGCAATACCTTGGTTTATACAACATGAGCACCCTGATTTGATTTTTGCAGATATTCAGTTAGCGGATGGTTTGTCATTAGAGATATTTGAACAAGTAGAAATCAAGAGTTCGATAGTCTTTGTAACGAGTTTTGATCACTATGCAGTAAAAGCTTTTAAGCTTAATAGTATAGACTATTTACTAAAACCAATAGAACCTTCAGAATTATTAGGAGCAATTAATAAATACAAAGCTCAGCAGCGAAATACTTCAGAAATAGTACAAGTGTTGAGAGGAAGTTTTGGTGGTACAAACTATGCAAAGCGTCTAATGATTAAAGTAGGGATGCAGATAAAGATGGTGTTAGTAGATGAGGTGGTGTGTTTTTATAGAGAAGATAGAGGGATATATATATCTACAGTAGATGGTCGTTTGCATCTTTTAGAGGAGAATTCTATTGATGCAGTGATCAAAGTGGTGGATCCTGCAAAGTTTTACCGTGTAAATCGTTATCAAGTTGTGTGTATAGATTATATAGAACAAATTACACAGTTATCTACTTCACGACTAAAGTTATCTATGAAAAATTACACTGATGAGGTGATTGTGAGTAGAGAGCGGGTTAGTGAGTTTAAGAGTTGGTTAGCGAGGAATTAGCTATAAAAGGTAGAATTTGATTGTTGTATAAAAAAAAGTGTTTTTTTATTGTGTTGAATAAAAAAAGGTTTACTTTTGCATCACTAATGAGAGGAGGTGTATGAAAACATGTTAATCATTCCAATTAAAGACGGAGAAAATATCGATAGAGCACTAAAGCGCTACAAAAGAAAATTTGACAGAACAGGAACTTTACGTCAGTTAAGATCACGTCAACATTTTACAAAACCGTCTGTATCAAAAAGAGACAAGATGCAAAAGGCTGCATATATTCAACAATTGAAAGATTCAGTAGAAATCTAGTATTGAATGAATAAAAAAGCTAACCGTTGTAATAAAGTACTAACTTTGTTGCAACGGTTTTTTTATGGAACAAAGTGTACAGAAATATATAGTATATCTCTCAAAGGAGAAGAATTATTCGGATAAGACTTTAGAGGCTTATCGGTGTGATATATTGTCTTTTAGAGATTATATCGTTGGTTTTGGGGTTGATTATCGAGTAGTTGATTATGATAATGTTAGGGGGTGGATTGTTTGTTTGGTGGAGGAAGGTCTGCAAAACAGATCAATAAATAGGAAGGTTAGTGCTTTGAAAGGATTTTATCAATTTTTGATGCAGTTAAAAGAAGTTGGTAAAAACCCGTTGCAATTGCATCGCTCGTTGAAGGTGAAGAAGAAGTTGCAAATTCCCTTTAGTAGAAAAGAGATTGATGTAGTGTGTCAAGCCTTACGTAGTGAGCATACCTTTGAGAAGTTGCGAGATCTTGTGATTATTGAATTGCTTTATGGGTTAGGGTTGCGAAGAGCGGAGTTAGTTAATCTAAAAGTGACAGATATCGACTTTAACTTGCATCAGGTAAGGGTAATTGGTAAAGGGGATAAAAGGCGAAATCTACCGATGTTAGAGTCGTTAGAAGAGGTGTTGGTTGAATATTTGAGGCTTAGAGATTTGGAATTGAAAGAGATAGGTGTTAGAGATGCTTTGGTTTTAAATAAGCGCCGAAATAAAGTTGATGAAATGTTTGTTTATCGAGTAATAAATGGCTACTTTAGTAATGCAACATCGAAGGAGAAGAATAGTCCGCACGTGTTGCGTCATTCGTTTGCGAGTCATTTGATAGAGAATGGTGCAGATATTAATTCGATAAAAGAATTGATGGGGCATGAAAGTTTGTCGACAACACAAATGTACGCACAAGTTAATCTTGCGGAGTTGAAAAAAGTGTACAAGGCAAGTCATCCTCGAATGAAAAAGAAATAGAAATTAACCTTTTAAAATCGTTAGTTATGAAAGTAAACATTCAAGCCGTAAATTTTAACGTAGATCGTAAATTAGTAGATTTTGTTAATGACCGTTTGGCTAAGGTGGAAAAGTTTTATGATAAAGTAATTTCAGTTGATGTTTTTTTGAAATTGGAAAATTCAAGTGATAAGGAAAACAAAACGGCAGAGATGAAATTATTGGTTCCTGGAGATGAAATGGTCGTTAAGAAAACGTGTAAAACGTTTGAAGAAGGAGTGGACTTAGGGGCTGATGCTTTAGAGCGTTTAGTTGTGAAATTCAAAGAGAAACAGAAGTTATAATAATTGAAAAAAATAGGTAAATTGTTTTTTTTAATCAATAAAATATATACATTTGCAGTCCGTTAGAAATAGCGGACTTTTTCTATTGAGTAGAATGCCGGTGTAGCTCAGCTGGCTAGAGCAGCTGATTTGTAATCAGCAGGTCGTGGGTTCGAGTCCCTCCATCGGCTCAAAGAAAACTAAGTCAAACATAGGTTTGAGGGGAGATACTCAAGCGGCCAACGAGGACGGACTGTAAATCCGTTGGGAAACCTTCGCAGGTTCGAATCCTGCTCTCCCCACCACTAAATATAAGAGATAAAAGCGCCGGTGTAGCTCAGGGGTAGAGTGCTTCCTTGGTAAGGAAGAGGTCACGGGTTCAAATCCCGTCATTGGCTCAGGTTTTTTTATTATATTTGAACACTAATTATATAACTAAGATTAAATTATTAAATCATGGCAAAGGAAACTTTTGATCGTTCGAAGCCCCATTTAAACATCGGTACTATCGGACACGTTGACCACGGTAAAACTACTACTACAGCTGCTATTACTAAAGTATTAGCTGACGCTGGTTTCTCTGAGTTGCGTTCATTTGATTCAATTGATAACGCTCCAGAAGAAAAAGAGCGTGGTATTACAATTAACACTTCTCACGTAGAGTATCAAACTAAAAACCGTCACTATGCACACGTTGACTGTCCAGGTCACGCGGATTACGTGAAAAACATGGTTACAGGTGCTGCACAGATGGACGGAGCTATCTTAGTAGTTGCTGCTACTGATGGACCAATGCCACAAACTCGTGAGCACATCCTTTTAGGACGTCAGGTAGGTATTCCAAGAATTGTTGTTTTCTTAAACAAAGTTGACTTAGTTGACGATGCTGAGTTATTAGAGCTAGTTGAAATGGAAGTAAGAGATTTATTATCTTTCTACGACTATGATGGAGACAATGGACCAGTAGTTGCTGGGTCTGCTTTAGGAGCTTTAAACGGTGAGCAAGAGTGGGTTGATAAATTATTGCAATTAATGGATGAAGTTGATAACTGGATTGAAGAGCCAGTACGTGACAACGAGAAACCATTCTTAATGCCAGTTGAAGATGTATTTACAATTACAGGACGTGGAACTGTTGCTACAGGGCGTATCGAAACTGGAGTTGCTAATACAGGAGATGCTGTTGAAATCATCGGTATGGGAGCTGATAAATTAACTTCTACTATTACAGGAGTTGAGATGTTCCGTAAAATCTTAGACCGTGGAGAAGCTGGAGATAACGTAGGTTTATTATTGAGAGGTATTGACAAAACTGATATCCGTCGTGGTATGGTTATTTGTAAGCCAGGTTCAGTTAAGCCACACGCTAAATTTAAAGCTGAGGTTTATATCTTGAAAAAAGAAGAAGGTGGACGTCACACTCCATTCCATAACAACTATCGTCCACAGTTCTACGTTCGTACAACTGACGTAACTGGTACTATTTCTTTACCAGAAGGAACTGAGATGGTTATGCCTGGAGATAACTTAACTATCACTGTTGAGTTGTTAAGCCCAATCGCTTTATCAGTAGGTTTACGTTTTGCTATCCGTGAAGGAGGTAGAACAGTAGGAGCTGGTCAGGTAACTGAAATTATTGACTAATTTATTTAGGAAATATAAAATTAGAAAGTCAGTGGTTAAGGCCACTGACTTTTATTAACAAACGGGTGTAGTTCAAGGGTAGAATAGCGGTCTCCAAAACCGTTGATGGGGGTTCGAATCCCTCCACCCGTGCAAAAAAGATTTATCATGAAAGTTATTAATTACATATCAGAGTCTTTTACAGAGCTTAAAACAAATGTGACATGGTCTCCATGGTCAGATGTTCAACGATATACTATCATTGTAGCTATTTTTACAGTGTTGTTTTCATTGGCAACTTGGGGTGTGGACACTGTTTTTGCAGATTTGTTAGGGATATTCTATAAATGGGCTAAAGCATAAGGAGAAATAGTATGGCTGATACAAGCGTAAAAAAATGGTATGTAATCAGTACAGTCAGCGGACATGAATTAAAAGTTAAGAATTATATCGAAACTGAGATTGCTCGTTTAGGACTTTCTGATTATCTATCTCAAGTCTTAGTGCCTACCGAAAAAGTAGTTACGGTTACTAAAGATGGGAAAAAGAAAACAACAGAGCGTGTTTATTTTGCTGGGTATGTATATCTGGAAGCAAGTTTGACAGGAGAATTACCTCACGTGATAAAATCTATACCAAGTGTAATAGGGTTTTTAAGTGAGAAAAAAGGTGGTGAGCCTTTGCCAATTAGAGAAGCTGAAGTAAACCGCATCTTAGGAAGAGTTGACGAATTATCAGTGAAAGTTGATATGGGTGTGATACCTTTCGAAGAAGGAGAAAATGTAAAAGTAATTGATGGTCCGTTTAATGGATTTGATGGAGTTGTTGAGAAGATTAATGCTGAGAAGCGCAAGCTGGAAGTGATGGTAAAAATCTTTGGAAGAAAAACGCCATTAGAGTTGACTTTTACACAAGTTGAAAAATTATAATGTTACATACAAACGCATCTTGCTTCCAAATGAGATGTGCTAAATTTTTGAAAAATGGCAAAAGAAATTAGTAAAGTAGTTAAACTACAAGTTAAGGGAGGTGCTGCGAATCCTTCGCCACCGGTTGGACCTGCTTTGGGGGCTGCTGGAGTTAATATCATGGAGTTCTGTAAGCAATTTAATGCTAGAACACAAGATAAAGCCGGCAAAGTTTTACCAGTACAAATTACTGTGTATAAAGACAAATCTTTTGATTTTGTTGTTAAAACGCCACCTGCTGCTGTTCAATTATTAGAGGCTGCGAAAGTGAAATCTGGATCTGGAGAGCCAAATAGAAAAAAAGTAGCTAGCGTAACTTGGGAACAAGTTCGTGCTATTGCAGAAGATAAAATGCCTGACTTAAATGCATTTACAGTTGAAGCAGCTATGAGTATGATAGCTGGTACTGCAAGATCTATGGGTATATCAGTAACAGGAAATGCTCCTTTTTAATTGTAAAAGAAAGAAGAAATGGCAAAATTAACGAAAAAGCAAAAAGAAGCAGCTGCTAAGATCGAGAAGAACAGATTATATTCTTTAAAAGATGCATCTGCATTGATTAAAGATGTTGCATCTGCAAAATTTGACGAATCTGTAGATATCGCTGTGCGTTTAGGTGTAGATCCTCGTAAAGCTAACCAAATGGTTCGTGGAGTTGTAACTTTACCTCATGGAACTGGTAAAGACGTAAGAGTTTTAGCATTAGTAACTCCAGATAAAGAAGCTGAAGCAACTGCAGCTGGAGCTGACTATGTAGGACTTGACGAGTATTTACAAAAAATTAAAGATGGTTGGACAGACGTTGATGTAATCATCACTATGCCTGCTGTTATGGGTAAATTAGGACCTTTAGGACGTATTTTAGGGCCAAGAGGATTAATGCCAAACCCTAAGACTGGTACAGTTACTATGGATGTTGCGAAAGCAGTTCAAGAAGTTAAAGCTGGTAAAATCGATTTTAAAGTTGATAAAACTGGAATTGTTCACGCGGCTATCGGAAAAGCGTCTTTTGATGCTGAGAAAATCGCAGACAACGCAGCTGAATTAATTCAAACATTAATCAAATTAAAACCAACTGCAGCTAAGGGTACTTATATCAAGTCTATTCATATATCTAGTACTATGAGCCCTGCTATTGCTTTAGATCCTAAAGCAGTATAATTGGTAAATAAAAATTACACGTATGACTAGAGAACAAAAAGCAGTAGCGATAGAAGATTTAAAAGCTAAATTAGCTGAGAACAATATTGTTTATATCGCTGATATTTCGGGATTAAATGCAGATGTTACTTCAGGATTAAGAAGAGCTTGTAATAAAGCTGGGATTAAATTAGAAGTTGTAAAAAATACATTGCTTGAAAAAGCAATGGAGGCATCTGATAAGAACTATGAAGAGCTTCCATCTACTTTAAAAGGTAATAGTGCAGTTATGTTCGCTGAAGTAGCTAATGCTCCAGCTAAAGTTATCAAAGATTTCCGTAAAAAAGCTGAGAAACCAGTTTTAAAAGGAGCTTATATCAATGAAGAGGTATATGTAGGAGATAACTTATTAGATACATTAGTAGCTATTAAATCTAAAGAAGAGGTTATTGCAGAAATCATTGGATTACTACAATCTCCAGCTCAAAGAGTTATTTCAGCTCTACAAAACCAAAACAAAGACGAAGAGTAATATATTATTACTGATTTAACGTCTTTCATTGTTCACATTAAGAACGCACATTAATAAATTATATTTTTACAAATCATTAAAAGATAGAAAAATGGCAGATTTGAAACAATTCGCAGAACAATTAGTTAACTTAACAGTTAAAGAAGTTAACGAATTAGCAACTATATTAAAAGATGAGTACGGAATCGAACCAGCTGCTGCAGCAGTAGTTGTTGCTGGTGGTGCTGAAGGTGGTGCTGCTGAAGAGCAAACTGAATTCACAGTTGTATTGAAAGAAGCAGGAGCTTCTAAATTAGCAGTAGTTAAAGCTGTTAAAGAATTAACAGGTTTAGGATTAAAAGAAGCTAAAGATATCGTAGATTCTACTCCAGCTAACATCAAAGAAGGAGTTTCTAAAGATGAGGCTGAAGGTCTTAAAAAATCATTAGAAGAAGCAGGAGCTGTAGTTGAGCTTAAATAAGCTTATCTTCTAAATCATATTAGGTTTAGGCCTTGGGAGCATACCCTTAGGCCTAAACCATTTTGCGTATAAAGCGATTTGTACGTTTTTATTCAAATTCTAATCAAAATTTTTTGTCCATTGATGATCACTAATCAGACTGAAAGATTAAATTTTGCTTCTACGAAGAATATACCAGCATACCCAGACTTTTTGGATATTCAGGTTAAGTCTTTCAAGGATTTCTTTCAATTAGAAACGAAATCAGAGGAAAGAGGCAAAGAAGGTTTGTATAATACCTTCATGGAGAACTTCCCGATTACTGATACTAGAAACCAGTTCGTGTTGGAGTTCCTTGATTATTTTGTGGATCCTCCGCGTTACTCGATTGAAGAATGTATCGATAGAGGATTGACATATAGCGTTCCGCTAAAAGCCCGTTTGAAGCTGTACTGTACTGACCCTGAACACGAAGATTTTGAAACTATCGTTCAAGATGTTTATTTAGGAACAATACCGTATATGACTCCAAGTGGTACTTTCGTAATCAATGGAGCAGAGAGAGTTGTTGTGTCTCAGTTACACCGTTCACCTGGTGTTTTCTTTGGACAGTCTTTCCACGCAAATGGAACGAAACTTTATTCGGCGAGAGTTATTCCTTTTAAAGGATCATGGATTGAGTTTGCTACTGATATTAATAGCGTGATGTATGCTTATATCGATAGAAAGAAAAAGTTACCTGTGACCACTTTATTCCGCGCAATCGGATTCGAAAGAGATAAGGATATCCTTGAGATCTTCGATTTAGCAGAAGAAGTGAAAGTATCAAAAACAGGTTTAAAAAAATACATCGGCCGAAGACTTGCTGCACGTGTTTTAAATACATGGCATGAAGACTTCGTAGATGAGGATACTGGAGAAGTTGTTTCAATTGAGAGAAATGAGATTATCTTAGACCGTGATACAGTCCTAGATAAAGATAATGTCGAAGAAATCATTGAGGCTAACGTTAAAACTATCCTTATACATAAAGAGGACAATAATCAGGCAGATTATGCCATTATACATAATACGTTACAAAAAGACCCTACGAACTCTGAAAAAGAGGCAGTAGAGCATATCTATCGTCAGCTGCGTAATGCTGAACCGCCTGATGAAGAGACTGCACGTGGTATTATTGACAAGTTGTTCTTCTCAGATCAACGTTACAATCTAGGTGAGGTTGGTCGTTACAGAATGAACAAAAAACTTAATCTTGATACACCTATAGATAAACAAGTATTAACAAAAGAGGATATAATCACGATTGTTAAATATTTGATTGAATTAATTAATTCAAAAGCTGAGATTGATGATATTGATCACTTATCTAACCGTCGTGTTAGAACTGTAGGTGAGCAGTTATCGGCTCAGTTTGGTGTTGGTTTAGCTCGTATGGCTAGAACAATTCGTGAGCGTATGAATGTGCGTGATAACGAGGTGTTTACTCCGATTGACTTAATCAATGCTAAGACTTTATCGTCAGTTATTAATTCATTTTTTGGAACAAACCAGTTATCTCAGTTTATGGATCAAACGAATCCATTAGCGGAGATTACACACAAACGTCGTTTATCAGCTTTAGGACCTGGAGGTTTATCTAGAGAGAGAGCAGGTTTCGAGGTTCGTGACGTTCACTATACTCACTATGGACGTTTATGTCCTATTGAGACACCAGAGGGACCAAATATTGGATTGATCTCTTCTTTGGCAGTATATGCTAAAGTTAATAATATGGGATTCATTGAAACGCCTTATCGACCTGTTGTTGATGGGAAAGTTGATATTAATAGTGAGCCTGTATATTTAAGTGCTGAAGAGGAAGAAGGAATGTTAATTGCTCAAGCAAACGTTGCTATCGATGCAGAAGGAAGAATGACAGATGAAAGAGTTGTAGTAAAAGAAGAAGGGGATTTCCCTGTGGTAGAGCCAAAAGATATCCATTATACGGATGTTGCGCCTAATCAGATCGCTTCTATTTCTGCTTCTTTGATTCCTTTCTTAGAGCACGATGATGCGAACCGTGCGTTGATGGGATCTAACATGATGCGTCAAGCTGTTCCATTATTACGTCCAGAATCTCCAATCGTAGGTACTGGATTAGAAAGACAAGTTGCTTCTGATTCTCGTGTATTAATTAATGCAGAAGGAGAGGGAGTAGTTGAGTACGTAGATGCTCAAAAGATTATTATTAAGTATGATCGTACGGATGATGAGCGCTTAATTAGCTTTGATCCAGATGAGAAAGCTTATAATTTAATTAAGTTTAGAAAAACTAACCAAAGTACTTGTATTAACTTGAAACCTATCGTTAGAAAAGGGGATAGGGTAACTAAGGGACAAGTATTATGTGATGGTTATGCTACGCAAACTGGTGAATTGGCTTTAGGTCGTAACTTGCAAGTGGCATTTATGCCGTGGAAAGGTTATAACTTCGAGGATGCGATTGTGATTTCTGAGAAAGTAGTGCGTGAAGATATCTTTACATCTATTCATATTGATGACTATACGTTAGAAGTTAGAGATACAAAGTTAGGTAACGAAGAGTTAACTAATGATATTCCTAACGTTAGTGAAGAGGCAACAAAAGATTTAGATGAGAATGGTATGATTCGTATTGGAGCGGAGGTAAAACCTGGTGATATCTTAATAGGTAAGATAACGCCTAAAGGAGAATCTGATCCAACACCTGAAGAAAAATTACTACGCGCTATCTTTGGTGATAAAGCAGGAGATGTAAAAGATGCTTCTCTAAAAGCTTCTCCTTCATTAAGAGGAGTTGTATTGGATAAGAAACTTTTTGCTCGCGCCGTTAAGGATAAACGTAAACGTTCTAAGGATAAGGATGAATTAGCTTTATTAGAAACTAAATTTGAGGTTAAGTTTAACGACTTAAAAGAACGTTTGGTTGAAAAGCTTTTCTTCATTGTTAATGGAAAAACCTCTCAAGGAGTTTTAAATGACTTAGGTGAAGAGATCTTGCCAAAAGGTAAGAAGTTTACTCAAAAAATGCTTTATGCAGTAGAGGACTTTGCTCATCTAACAAAAGGTCAATGGACAACTGATGATGATGCTAATGCTATGATCACTGACTTGATTCACAACTATAAGATTAAGTTAAATGATCTTCAAGGAGTTCTTAGAAGGGAGAAATTCATGATAACTGTAGGAGATGAGTTACCATCAGGTATTCTTAAATTAGCTAAAGTATATATTGCTAAGAAAAGAAAACTTCGTGTTGGGGATAAGATGGCAGGACGTCACGGTAACAAAGGTATTGTGGCAAGAATAGTTAGAGATGAGGATATGCCATTCTTAGAAGACGGTACACCAGTTGATATCGTATTGAACCCACTTGGGGTACCTTCTCGTATGAATATTGGTCAGATTTATGAAACAGTACTAGGATGGGCAGGTCTTAAATTAGGTAAGAAATATGCTACTCCAATTTTTGATGGTGCTGAATTGGATCAAATAAATGAGTTAACAGATGAAGCTGGAATTCCAAGATTTGGACACACTTACCTATATGATGGAGGTACAGGAGAAAGATTCCACCAGAGAGCGACAGTGGGTGTTATCTATATGTTGAAATTAGGACACATGGTAGATGATAAAATGCACGCACGTTCTATTGGACCTTACTCGTTGATTACTCAACAGCCTTTAGGTGGTAAAGCACAATTTGGAGGTCAACGTTTTGGAGAGATGGAGGTATGGGCATTAGAAGCATATGGTGCATCTAGTACATTACGTGAGATTTTGACGGTGAAATCAGATGACGTTATTGGTAGAGCGAAAACTTACGAAGCTATCGTTAAAGGAGAAACTATGCCAGAACCAGGATTGCCTGAATCATTCAATGTATTAATGCATGAATTAAAAGGGCTTGGATTAGACATCAGATTAGAAGATTAAACTAAGGTAATAGAGTAAGCAGTTTTGCTGCTTACTCTTTATATCATACACTTTAACAAGTAAGTTTACCATGAATAAAAATAAAGAGAAAAATACCGTTAAAAGGTTTAATAAAATCTCAATCGGTTTAGCTTCACCAGAATCGATTCTTGCTGAATCAAGAGGAGAGGTTTTAAAACCAGAAACAATTAACTATCGTACTCATAAACCTGAGAGAGATGGTCTTTTCTGTGAGCGTATATTCGGTCCGGTAAAAGATTATGAGTGTGCTTGTGGTAAGTATAAAAGAATCCGATACAAAGGGATCGTATGTGACCGTTGTGGGGTTGAAGTTACTGAGAAAAAAGTACGTAGAGATAGAGTTGGACACATCAATTTAGTTGTGCCGATTGCTCATATTTGGTACTTCCGTTCTCTTCCAAATAAAATTGGTTATATCTTAGGATTACCATCTAAGAAATTAGATATGATAATCTATTATGAGCGTTACGTAGTAATCCAACCTGGTATTGCTAAGGATGCTGAAGGTGAACCAATCAAACGTTTAGATTTCTTAACTGAAGAAGAGTACCTAAATATCTGTGATACTCTTCCAATGGAGAATCAATTCTTAGATGATAAGGATCCTAATAAATTTGTCGCTAAAATGGGGGCAGAGTGTATTATGGATTTATTAGCAACTACTGACTTAAATGAGTTATCTTATACATTACGTCATGCTGCTAATAATGAAACATCTAAGCAAAGAAAAACGGAAGCTTTAAAACGTTTGCAAGTAGTAGAATCTTTTAGAGAGTCAAATTTAAACCGTGAGAATAAGCCAGAGTGGATGATTTTAAAGGTTATACCTGTTATTCCACCAGAATTACGTCCATTAGTTCCATTAGATGGAGGTCGTTTTGCTACTTCTGATTTAAATGACTTATATAGAAGAGTTATTATCCGTAATAACCGTCTTAAACGCCTTATGGAGATTAAAGCTCCAGAAGTTATTTTACGTAATGAAAAGCGTATGTTACAAGAGGCTGTTGACTCGTTATTCGATAATACAAGAAAATCATCTGCTGTTAAGACAGAATCAAATCGTCCATTGAAATCTCTTTCAGATTCATTGAAAGGTAAACAAGGACGTTTCCGTCAAAACTTATTAGGTAAGCGTGTTGACTATTCTGCTCGTTCTGTAATTGTTGTAGGACCAGAGTTAAAATTATATGAATGTGGATTGCCAAAAGATATGGCAGCTGAGCTATACAAGCCATTTGTGATTCGTAAATTAATCGAAAGAGGTATTGTTAAGACAGTTAAATCTGCTAAGAAAATTATAGATAAAAAAGAGCCTGTTGTTTGGGATATCTTAGAAAACGTAATCAAAGGACACCCTGTTCTATTGAACCGTGCCCCTACGTTACACAGATTGGGTATTCAAGCGTTTCAACCTAAGTTAATCGAAGGTAAAGCGATTCAATTACACCCATTAGTGTGTACGGCATTTAACGCCGATTTCGATGGTGACCAGATGGCTGTGCATTTACCATTAGGACCTGAAGCTATTTTAGAGTCTCAATTGTTAATGCTTGCCTCTCACAATATCTTAAACCCTGCAAATGGGGCGCCAATTACAGTACCTTCTCAAGATATGGTACTTGGTCTTTACTATATGACTAAGTTGCGTAAGTCAACAGAAGATGAGATTGTAAAAGGTGAAGGACTTACTTTTTATTCAGTTGAAGAGGTACACATTGCAATCAATGAAGGTAAACTTGACCTGAATGCGGGAGTGAAAGTTCGTGCTAAAGATTATAATGCTGAAGGAGAATTAGTATATCAAATTATAGAAACTACGGCTGGTAGAATTTTATTTAACGAAGTAGTTCCTGAAGTAGCTGGATATATTAATGAGGTATTAACTAAGAAGTCGCTTAGAGATATTATTGGTGGTATTTTAAGTATTACTGATGTACCTACTACAGCTGCATTCTTAGATGATATTAAGAGTATGGGATACGGTTATGCATTCCGTGGTGGTCTTTCTTTCAGTTTAGGAGATATCATGATTCCAGGTCGTAAACAAGAGTTAATCGATGATGCTAACCAACAAGTAGATCATATTACTATGAACTATAACATGGGACTTATCACGAATAACGAACGTTATAATCAGGTAATTGATGTTTGGACATCAACAAATGCAATGTTAACTGAGTTAGCTATGAAAAATATCCGTGAGGATAAACAAGGATTCAACTCTGTGTACATGATGCTTGACTCTGGAGCCCGTGGTTCTAAGGAGCAGATTCGTCAGTTAACTGGTATGCGTGGTTTGATGGCTAAACCTAAGAAATCAACTGCAGGTGGTGGTGAGATTATTGAAAACCCAATTCTTTCGAACTTTAAAGAAGGTCTTTCGATTTTGGAGTATTTTATTTCAACTCACGGTGCTCGTAAAGGTCTTGCCGATACGGCTCTTAAAACTGCCGATGCTGGTTATCTAACTCGTCGTCTACACGATGTCGCACAAGATGTTATCGTTAATAGCGTTGATTGTGGTACATTAAGAGGTATCGATGTTAAAGCACTTAAGAAAAATGAAGAGGTTATCGAATCATTAGGAGAAAGAGTTTTAGGTCGTGTATCTTTAAATGACGTAATTAATCCATTAAATTCAGAAGTTATCGTTGCTGCAGGTGAAGAAATTACTGAGGCAATCGCTAAAGCTATCAATGCTGCGCCAATTGAGTCATTAGAGGTTCGTTCTCCTCTGACTTGTGAGGCTAAGACTGGTATTTGTTCTAAATGTTACGGACGTAATTTAGCAACTGCTAAGATGGTTCAGAAAGGTGAAGCAGTTGGAGTTGTTGCAGCTCAATCAATTGGAGAACCTGGTACACAGTTAACATTGAGAACCTTCCACGTTGGGGGTACTGCGGGTAATATCTCTGAAACGTCTAGTATTAAAGCTAAGTTTAAAGGTCGTCTAGAAATGGAAGACTTAAAAACTGTAAAGGGTGAGGATAATGAAGGTAATGTTATAGATATTGTTATCTCTCGTTCTACTGAAGCTAAATTATTTGATGTAAATACAGGTATTTTATTGACGACAAATAATATCCCTTATGGTGCTACTATTTATGTGCAAGATGGTGATGTAATTGAAGAAGAGACTACTATCTGTAAATGGGATCCTTACAATGGTGTAATTGTTTCTGAGTTTACTGGTAAAATTGCTTATGAAGACATTGAACAAGGACAAACGTTCATGGTTGAGATTGATGAGCAAACAGGATTCCAAGAAAAAGTTATTACTGAGTCAAGAAATAAAAAGTTAATTCCTACTTTATTAATTTATGGTAAAGATGGTGAATTAATACGTTCATACAACTTACCAGTAGGTTCTCACTTAATGGTTAACGATGGTGAAAAAATTAAAGCTGGTAAAGTTTTAGTTAAGATCCCTCGTCACTCATCTAAAGCTGGGGATATTACGGGAGGTCTTCCTAGAATTACTGAGTTGTTAGAAGCTCGTAATCCTTCAAACCCTGCTGTAGTTTCTGAAATTGATGGTGTTGTGTCATTTGGTAAGATTAAACGTGGTAATCGCGAGATCGTTGTTGAATCTAAAACAGGTGATGTTAGAAAATATCTAGTGAAATTATCTAACCAAATCCTTGTTCAAGAGAACGACTTTGTGAAAGCTGGTATGCCGTTATCTGATGGAGCCATTACCCCTGAAGATATCTTGAGAATTCAAGGGCCTTCTGCTGTTCAACAATATCTAGTTAATGAGATTCAAGAAGTGTATCGTCTTCAAGGAGTGAAAATTAGTGATAAGCACTTTGAGGTAGTAATACGTCAAATGATGCGTAAAGTAAGAATTCAAGATGCAGGTGATACAGTATTTTTAGAGGATCAATTAGTTCATGCAAGTGACTTTATCGAAGAAAACGATAGATTATTTGCAATGAAAGTTGTTGAAGATGCTGGAGATTCTGAGAATTTGAAAGAAGGTCAGATTATTACGATGAGAGATTTACGTGATGAAAACTCATTGTTACGCCGTGAAGATAAAAACCTTGTGGTAGCACGTGATGTGATGCCGGCTACAGGTACACCAATTCTTCAAGGTATTACAAGAGCTTCACTACAAACGAAATCGTTTATTTCTGCAGCATCTTTCCAGGAAACTACGAAAGTGTTAAACGAAGCTGCTGTTGCAGGTAAAGTGGATACATTAACAGGATTGAAAGAGAATGTTATTGTTGGTCACAGAATTCCTGCGGGTACTGGTATGAGAGACTATGATGATATCGTTGTTAGCTCATTAGAGGAAGATGGAATTATATAAATAGTAATGAAATATAAAGTTTAGATTATGACTGAAGATCAAAAGTTTAATATTGAATTAGATGAAGTAACCGCTGAGGGTGTTTTTAGTAACTTAGCAATTATCAATCACTCTGATACTGAGTTTGTTGTTGATTTTGTAAAAGTTATGCCAGGTATGCCTAAAGCTAAAGTTAAGTCGCGTGTTATTCTTACTCCGCACCACGCTAAGAAATTAGCTAATGCACTGCTCGAAAACCTAAATCGTTTTGAGGCTTTACATGGTGAGATTAAAGAGACTGACGGTGCTTTTGATCCTAGTTCAGTTGGCTTTGGACCTAAAGGAAAGGCTTAACTTGTATAGTACTTATATAAAAGTCCCTACTGCATTGCAGTAGGGACTTTTTTGTTTTACTTGCTAATTTGATAGGATAATTAAAAGGTTTGCGTCGTGTTTTTTTTTTTTTTTCCTTAACGATAACTAAACAGATCTGAAGATTCACTGCTATGTTACTTCATTGTTAATCTCGTTTTAATGTCTTCTTGTTTTATTTAAGTGATTGTTATTTAGGTTATTCGCTTGTCTGGTGTTCTTTATTCTGTTATTTTTTGGCGGGTTTGTTTAGTGAGTGTTAATTATTTGTTTAAGTAGGTTAATGTATACTTAATCTCGTTTCTTGAATTTTCAGGTTTTTATTAGTGTTATTTGCGAGTAGGTAATGAAAATTGCCTTAATTCTTTATTAAGCAACACAATTATAATCCAAATGAAAAGAAATAGAAGAAACGGTCTGGCATTCTTTATTTTTCTAAGTACGCTGAGTGTGTTAACTACACAGCAAGTATCAGCTGAAGAGCGTACGTCTATAGAGAGATCTGAGCAAACTTCTAATCGCTCGATTGACCAATCATCAAATTTTAGTGGACAAATAGTTGACGAATCTGGTATTTCGCTTCCTGGTGCTACTGTTATTCGTTTAAGTGATGGCAAAGCTCTAAGTACTGATTTAGATGGAAAGTTTATATTGGCTTCTACATCAGATGAATTGACTAGTGAATTTCAAATTTCCTTTATTGGATTTGATACCAAGAAGGTAACTCTTAAGCGTGGGGAGTTTGTACGTATTCAGTTAAATTCAACTTCAAATATGTTGAATGAAGTTGTTGTGACTGCACTGGGTATTAAAAGAGCAGAGAAAAAGTTAGGGTATTCTCAACAAACCATCAAAAGTGATGACCTAGAACGTGCGCGATCAAATAGTTGGTCTGATGCATTGAAGGGAAAAGTTGCGGGTATGTCTATGCTTTCTTCAAGCTCAGGGCCTATGAACTCTACTCAGATAAAACTAAGAGGGGATCGTTCTCTTGATTTATCTTCTAATGGTGCTTTAGTTGTTGTTGATGGAGTGATACTTAATAATGATCTTTGGGGAAGTGGAGCTGATAGTTCATATATCAGTAATGATGCTCCTGTTGATTACGGTAATGGATTAGCAGATTTGAATCCAGACGATATTGAATCTATCACTGTTTTAAAAGGACCTGGTGCTGCTGCTTTATATGGTTCTAGAGCTTCGAATGGTGTATTAATGGTTACTACTAAGTCTGGGAAGAAACAAAAGGGATTAGGTGTAACATTTAATTCAAATGTAAGTTTTGATGTTATACAGCGTTGGCCGGATTATCAGTATGAATATGGTCAAGGTACTGGAAAGAGTTTTGATAAAGAGGGTAATGCTTACTACTCTTATGGATTATCTGATGATGGTGGGAATACTGGAAGTACAAGTAGTGCTTTTGGACCAAAATTCGATGGACAATATTTTTATCAATATGATCCTTTAACCGAAGGTCAAGGTGAAGAAAGAACGCTTTGGAGACCTTATAAAAATAATATTAAGGACTTTTGGAGAACGGGTATTACGACAACTAATACATTAGGTTTCTTTGGAGGTAATGATAAGGGAGATATTCGCTCTACTATTACGCACTCTAAGAATGAGTGGATTATGCCTAACACAGGTGTAGATCGTACGACTATTTCTACTAAAGCTAAATACGCTGTATCTAAAGATATTACTATTAATGCTAATGTTAGTTATTCTAATCGTAAGAGTGACAATTTACCAGGTACTGGTTATGGTAACCATACTATAGGATACTTTATGATTTTCCAAAATCCAAACGTTGATTTAGATTGGTATCGTCCAATTTGGAAGAAAGGGTATGATCAAATAGAACAGATACATCCTTTTAGTTCTTATATAGAGAATCCTTATTTGATTGCCTACGAGACCACTAACCCTATCAATGCTAATACCATTAAAGGTAGTCTATCAGCTGATATTGAATTAGCACCGAAGTTGCAATTGATGGTTCGTGCAGCTTTGAATAGTAGAAATGATAAACGTGAACAACGTAGACCATATAATACAAGCAAATTTGGTCAAGGTTATTTTCGCACACAACAAATTAACTTCCAAGAAATAAATACAGATTTCTTATTATCGTATAACAACGATGATTCTGATATTTTTACTTACGGTGCATCTGTAGGGGGAAATATGATGGACTCTAAGTATCACGATGTGTCAGCATCTGTGACTGGACTGGTTACTCCAGGTGTTTACATGTTGTCTAACGGTATGAATATCCCTGATACACGTGTGAAGGATTTAAATATGAAGGTAAATTCGTTATACGGAATGGCTTCTGTAGGGTTTAATAACAAGGTTTTCGTAGATGCAACTTTGAGAAATGACTGGTCTAGTACACTTCAAAAAGGAAACTGGTCGTTCATGTATCCTTCAGTTAATACAAGTTTTATACTTAATGATATTTTCAATCTTCCAGCAGTTATTGATTATTCTAAATTGAGAGTGTCTTATGCTGAAGTAGGAAATGGAACGAAGCCATACCAGACCTTATTATACTATAGTAATAGTGCATTCGCTAGTTCGGCTACATCACCGACAACCTTGCACAATGACAATCTAAAACCTGAACGCACGCGTAGTTTTGAGATAGGTTATGAACATAAAATGTTTAAAAATCGTCTTTCATTTGATGTGACCTTGTATCAAACAAAAACAAAGGACCAAATCTTAACGGTACCTTTAAACTACGCGACTGGATATAGCCGAAAAGTTTTGAATATGGGTGATATTCAAAATAAGGGTATTGAGTTAGTAGTTAGTGCTACTCCTGTAAAAACAGATAATTTCAGATGGAATACTACGGTAAACTGGGCAAAGAATAAAAATGAAATTCTAAGTCTGGCTGATGGATATGAAGGTGGTGATGAGCAAGTTTTGGCTCAAGCAGGTAATGCCTCAATAATTGCTAAAGTAGGTGGTAGTACAGGTGATTTGTATGGATATAAATTTGTTCGTAATGAACAAGGTCAAATAATCTACAATAGTAAAGGGCTTCCTGAGCGTCCTGACGCTATCGAATACATCGGTAGTGCTTATGCTGATTGGACTATGGGGTGGACTAATACCTTAAAATATAAGAATGTTACTTTTAGTTTTACACTAGATGGACAATATGGTGGTAATGTTTATTCTCAATCACATCATAAAATGAGTGAACAAGGAAAGCTTAAACATACCCTTCACGGTCGTGAAGAGGGGTATATTGTAGGAGATGGTGTCGTGTTAAACAACGATGGTACCTACTCTCCTAATGAGACAAAAGTTGATCCAGCTACGTATTATAAAGAATATTATAGACGTGCAAATCTAGAGTCTAATACGTTTGATGCTTCTTATATCAAATTACGCGAAGTGAGTTTAGAGTACAATTTCTCTAAAAAAGTATTGGATAAACTGAGGTTAAAAAAATTGAGTTTATCTGTATTTGGTAGAAATTTAGCGATGATTAGTGATTTTCCAATCTTCGATCCTGAAACCGCAGCCCTTAATGGAAGTAGTATGGTGCCTGGTGTAGAAATGGGACAGATGCCTTCGCCTGCTACCTATGGATTTAACTTAAAACTTGAACTTTAATTTACTTAGTGATGAATTACAAAAAGATATTAGTAGCAGTTGTTGGGGTATTATCTATCGCGAGTTGTACTGCTAACTTTGAAGAGACAAACACGGATCCTAATCGATTGCAAAAAATATATCCTTCTACTTTGCTTAACCCTATTATCTATGAGGCGGCAAGTCATGGGCTATATAGAAGTTGGTCTCATAATAACCAATTTATGCAAGCTAATGTTGCTTTTCCAAGCAGTGTTGATGGTATTCAACGTTATGATTTTTCTGACGATATAGGTTCTTCATCTTGGAATGCTTATTATCGTTGGATTAAGAATGCAAGAGATATGGAGAAAGAAGCTATCAAGGTGGCTGACGCAAACTATGAGGCTATCGCTATTACACTTCGAGTATGGATGGCTGCTAATTTGACTGATTTATTTGGACCTATACCTTATTTTGATGCTTCTCAAGGAGATAGTGGAAAGTTACTTCCTAAGTTTGATAATCAGGAAGATATTTATGCTAGTTTTTTTGATGATTTAGAGCGTGCAAATTCGCTGTATGATACAGGTAAAGCTTTAAAATTTAATCCTGACATCTTATTTACTGATGGAGGGGCTTATTGGAAGCGTTGGCAAAAGTTTACTAATTCACTTCATTTACGTTTATTGCTTAGAGCCTCGAATCGTGCAGAGGTGGGCGCTTATGATAAGATGGTAGCTATGCTAAATGATCCAGTAAAATATCCTGTGATTGAGAGTAATGAAGAGTCCGTTGTTTTAGATATTACTGGGATAACACCTAATGTTTCGCCATGGAGTAGAATTCAAGATTTTACTTTAAGTAAGAAAATGGCATCATTCTTTATCGATCATTTAGTTGCTTTTGAAGATCCTCGTTTGCCAATATACGCTACTGAAGCGTATCGAATTGAAAACAAAAAGAAAGTTTATATCGGATACAAAGGTATACCAAGTGCTTGGGACGGTCCTGATTCTCAGTTTGACTATGAAGCTTCGGGGTTAAACAATGAAATGGCTAAGAATCCTACGAAAGCACCTATTCTAACTTATGCTGAATTATTGTTTATTAAAGCAGAATTGGGAGTGAAGGGTTATCTTCCTGATGCTGAAAAGAACTATAAAGAAGCGGTGAAATCTGCGATAACTCAATTTGAAATTGAGGTGCCTGCTAATTATTTTGACAAGGCAGAAGTTGCGTTTGATGGGTCTTTAGAGAAGGTTATGCTACAGAAGTATTATGCGCTTTATATGACAGATTACCAACAGTGGTTTGAATATAAACGTACAGGACTTCCAGAGTTGCCAAAGACACAATCAATGTTGAATAATGGAGTGATGCCTAGTCGTTTTCCATTTCCACTATCAATTCGTACACAAAACAGAACAGAGTATGAAAAAATAGTTGGAGAAATGGGAGGAGATGACATCAATGTTAAGATGTGGTGGCAAAATTAAAATTTCTTGATCGATTAGATTACTTATTCTTAGTCTATTGGTTTTAGATGTTGAAGTGAGATGTACTTGATTGTACATTAAATAATATACTAAATTGACTTTAGGTTGAACCATTGTCTGTTTAGAAACGATAATAGCGAAGTGTATTCGGATTGTTCTATACACTGAAGTTTGGTTGTGGTTTTGAAACCCAAGAGATATTTTTCTCTTGGGTTTTTCTTTTAAATTCACTTTTTATTTCTTGGATTTATTACTTTAGAGATGTAATTTTTTATTTTAATGTATTGATTTTAAATGTAGTGTATGTGAGTGTTGGTCAGAGTTTAGGCATTTTGACATTACTTTCGAGAAATACCTAACCTATGGTAGAATAAAATTCGTCTTTTAGACTTTTAAATATTAAAAAGTAGGGAAGTCGCTAAGGAAGAGTGTTTGTTATTTTCATTGGTATTGGTAGTTTTTTGTTTTGTATGGTCGGGATATGATCAGGAGATGGTCGGGATATTTTGTAGTAAAAAGTCCCTATCATATCCCGATAAACTCATAAGTAAATCCTTATGATGGAGAAAATGTCGATAAATTTACATCTGTAGTAAATTAGTATAGCGTTCTGATAAGGGAATAGTAATCCAATAGATTGTTAACTCTAAAGAGGTCGCTATATGGAAGACTGAATTGAATTTTGATGAATACTAAAATGAAAAAGTGTGATAATTGGAGAATAGAATAAATATGCTATTCTTTGTATCTTATATCGTAATGTATCTCTTCTATTGAGTAGTCAATAAATAAGAATATATAGGTATAGAGCAATTAGAAAAAAGTATCGATATAGTCATGAATGTTGCTAAAAGATAATAGATACTGTAAAAAAGGTTAAATAAAGTCATAAAATTTATAATTGAAGTGTTTAGGTTTTTAAAATAGATAAAATAAATTTTCCTATGTAAAGTAGATGTGCTACTTTTGCTTCATCACAGTATTGTGGAATATTGAAAAAGTCTGTATTTTAAGCGGTCACGCCGCAGATGAAAAGTAAAGTCATATGAAAGAAATTACAAAAGAAGTTTATCTAAAGTGGTATGAAGACATGCTACTTTGGAGAAAGTTTGAAGACAAACTTGCTGCCTTATATATCCAACAAAAAGTAAGAGGATTCTTACATTTATATAATGGGCAAGAGGCTGTTTTAGCTGGAGCTTTACATGCAATGGATAGGTCAAAAGACAAAATGATTACGGCATACAGAAATCACGCTCAACCGATTGGTTTAGGTGTTGACCCGCGTAGAGTTATGGCTGAATTATTAGGGAAAGCAACAGGTACTTCTCAAGGTTTGGGAGGATCTATGCACATTTTTTCTAAAGAGCACAATTTCTATGGAGGACATGGTATCGTAGGAGGACAAATTCCATTAGGAGCTGGTTTGGCTTTTGCAGATAAATATTTTGACCGTCAAGCAGTGACTATGTGTTACTTTGGTGATGGAGCTGCACGTCAAGGATCGCTGCATGAAACATTCAATATGGCTATGAACTGGAAGTTACCAGTAGTATTTTGTATTGAGAATAATGGGTATGCAATGGGTACTTCAGTAGAGCGTACAGCAAACCATACAGATATTTGGAAACTAGGTTTAGGGTATGAAATGCCTTGTGGACCAGTTGATGGAATGAATCCGGTAAAAGTAGCAGAGGCAATGTATGAGGCTATCGAAAGAGCTCGTCGTGGTGATGGACCTACTTTGTTAGAGATCAAAACTTATCGTTATAGAGGGCACTCAATGTCTGATGCTCAACACTACCGTACGAAAGATGAGGTAGAAGAATATAAGAAAATTGACCCGATTACTCAAGTATTGGATATAATCAAAGCAAATGGTTATGCTACAGAAGAGGAAATTGAAGTAATCGATAAACGCGTGAAGGATCTTGTGTCTGAATGTGAACAATTCGCTGAGGAATCTCCGTTCCCAGAAAAAAGCGTAATGTATGACGTAGTTTACGATCAAGAAGATTATCCATTTATCCCTCATAGATTATAATAGATTAATATGGCAGAAGTAATTACAATGCCTCGCTTGAGCGACACTATGACTGAAGGTGTTGTTGCAGCTTGGTTAAAAAAAGTAGGAGACAAGATTTCAGAAGGAGATATCCTAGCTGAGATTGAAACTGATAAAGCAACTATGGAGTTTGAATCATTTCATTCAGGTACGTTGTTATATATTGGGTTACAAGAAGGTGAATCAGCACCAGTTGATTCATTGTTAGCTATTATAGGAAACGAAGGAGAAGATATTTCTGCTTTGTTAAACGGAGGAGGATCTGCTGAGGCTCCAACAAAAGAGGAAGCATCTACTCCCAGTGAAGCAGAAGCTAAACCTGTTTCAGCGCCTGCTGCATTACCTGCGAATGTAAAGGTGATCACAATGCCTCGTCTAAGTGATACGATGACTGATGGTACTGTGGCTACTTGGATCAAAAAAGTTGGTGATAAAGTAGAAGAAGGAGATATTTTAGCAGAAATTGAAACGGATAAAGCTACGATGGAGTTTGAGGCATTTGAGTCGGGAACTTTATTATATGTTGGTATTCAAGAAGGAGAATCTGCTCCAGTCGATAGCGTATTAGCTATTTTAGGACCAGAAGGCACAGATGTGAATGCTGTTGTAGAATCTGTAAAAAACGGTGGGAATACTAATGCTTCTGCTGCTGAAGTTTCTACAGAAGATGTGAAAACTGAGACTACTGCTGTAGAGGCTGTAGTAACAAATGCAACTGCAAATGGAAGAATCTTTGTTTCTCCATTGGCTAAAAAAATCGCTGAGGAAAAAGGAATTAACTTAACAGAGGTGAAAGGTAGCGGAGAGAATGGACGTATCATCAAACGCGACATTGAGAACTTCGTTCCTGCTGCTAAGGTAGCAACAGCACCAGCTGTAGAAGCACCAGCTACACCAGCGGCAAAAGAGGTAAAACCTTTTATTCCTGCAGGTGAAGTAAGTGTTGATGAAGTGAAAAATTCACAAATGCGTAAAACGATTGCTCGTCGCTTAGGTGAATCTAAATTTACTGCACCTCACTACTATTTGACAATTGAAATCGACATGGATAATGCGATGGCATCTCGTCAAGTAATTAATGCATTACCTGATACGAAAGTATCGTTTAATGATATGGTTGTAAAAGCATGTGCTATGGCATTGCGTAAGCACCCACAAGTAAATACACAATGGACAGAGAATGCGACACTTTATAACAACCATATTAATATTGGTGTTGCTGTTGCTGTAGAAGATGGATTAGTTGTGCCTGTATTGCCTTTTACTGATCAGATGTCTTTAACACATATCGGTGGAAAAGTAAAAGAATTAGCTGTTAAGGCTAAAACTAAAAAACTTACTCCAGCAGAGATGGAAGGAAGTACATTTACAGTTTCTAATTTAGGAATGTTCGGTATTCAATCATTTACATCGATTATCAACCAACCAAACTCGGCTATCTTGTCAGTTGGTGCTATTGTTGAAAAACCAGTAGTTAAAAATGGTCAGATCGTTGTAGGTAATACTATGACAGTTACATTAGCTTGTGATCATAGAACTGTGGATGGTGCTACTGGAGCACAATTCTTACAGACATTGAGAAATTATATTGAGAATCCAGTGACTATGCTTGCATAATCCTTGATTTAAAATCATATTTTAAAGTCCTGCTTTTAATTTAAAAGCAGGACTTTTTCATTAAACTTAGATTTATACATAGTTATTATTAGTTGTATGAACAAGGTTTTTTGTATTTTTGAGTCAAAGTAAAAAGTAATGAGAATATTAAGTATACTTGCTTGTGCAATAGTATTTGTTGGATGTGGTTCTTCACGTCTAAGTCAGTCAACTGAAAAAGTTAGTCAAGAGAATATAAAGGAAAGTGTTTACTATTTAGCTAGTGATGAGTTAGAAGGTAGAAATACAAGTACTGAAGGTAACCGTCTAGCAGCGAAATACCTTTCAGATAAACTAAAAGATTATGGAGTAAAGCCTTTCTTTAGTAGTTATAACGATACTTTGGCGACAATTGATGATAGCTGGAATGTAGTAGGTGTAATTGAAGGAACAGATGCTGAATTGGCTAAGGAATACGTGGTATTAGGAGCTCATTACGATCATATCGGTTTGGCCAAAGAAGGTGAAGATAAGGTTGCAAATGGAGCAAATGACAATGCTTCGGGTACGGCTATTCTATTAGAACTTTCACGTCATATCGCTTTGGCCAAAGAGAATAAACGAAGTGTTATCATTGCTTTTTTTACAGCAGAAGAGATAGGACTAGTAGGTGCAAAGCACTTAGCTAATCGAATGAAAGATGAGCAGGTAAATGTAGTCAGTATGTTGAATTTCGAAATGCTTGGACTTAAGATGAATCGAGATTATGCTGCTTATTTGACTGGATTTGATCATTCGACATTAGCAGGGAAAATTAATGAATATGCTAAATCATCTCTTGTAGGTAGACTAGAGAAAGCAGTAGAGTATAATTTATTTAAGCGTTCAGATAATTATCCGTTCTATGAAGTGTTTTCAATACCAGCACAGACGTTTAGTTCTTTTGATTTTGAGAACTATGAGTACTATCACCATGTAAAAGATGAAGCAGATCAGATGGACTATGAGTTTATGACAGATTTTACGACGCGTGTATTACCAGTAGTGAAAAAAGTAGTTAATGCTCCTGAAGGAGAGATAAGAATGAATTAAGAAAAATGAAGAATATTATAGTAACTGGTACTAGTAGAGGTATCGGTTTAGAAGTGGTGAAAAAGTGTGCGGTATTAGGACATAATGTATTAGCCCTTTCTAGAAAAGTATCAGAAGAATTGTCATCATTAGACAATGTGACTTGTCTGTCTGTAGATATTACGACTGAGAATGATCTAGCTACTGTAAAGACGTTTATCAAAGATAAGTGGGATAGTCGTGTAGATATTTTAGTGAATAACGCAGGTCGTTTGATTAATAAACCCTTTGAAGATTTAACACAAGAGGACTTCTTAGAAGTGTATCAAGTGAATGTGTTCGGTGTTGTACGTTTGATACAAGCCTGTATTCCATTTATGCCTGTGAATAGTCATGTGATCACTATTAGTAGTATGGGAGGAGTACAAGGAGCAATGAAATTTGGAGGTTTAGCGGCTTATAGTTCTAGTAAAGGAGCTGTTAGTATCTTGAGTGAGCTATTAGCAGAAGAATACAAGGAAAGAGGAATATCGTTTAATGTGATTGCTTTGGGAGCTGTACAGACTGAAATGCTAGAAGAAGCATTCCCAGGGTATCAAGCACCTTTAATGCCAGATGAAATGGCTGATTACATTAGTGATTTTGCACTTCACGGTAATAAATATTTTAATGGGAAAGTACTACAAGCATCTAGTACAACACCTTAAAAGAGCATCGATTTGATTGAAAAGTTAAGACCATATTTACCAGAGCATGCTGTAGAGCCAGTTTTTGAATTGATTAAGGCGTATGAGATCCACTTGAAGATTGTCAATGAACGATTTACAAGACATGGAGATTATACGCGTCGATTTGATGGAAAGCATTTGATTACGATTAATTCGAATCTGAACCCTTATCGTTTTTTGATGACTCTCATTCATGAAATAGCTCATTTAGTTGCTTATCAGAAGTATGGTGGACGCATTAAGCCTCATGGGGTAGAATGGAAGTCAACTTTTCGCTTGTTAATGGTGCCATTTATTCGCCCAGAAATATTTCCCAATCAGTTATTGCCTCTTTTAGCAAAGCACTTTAAGAATCCTACGGCGAGTAGTGATACTGATGAGCGTCTGTCTATAGCGATGCAGCTGTATGATAAACGAGAAAAAAGTTTGAATAATTGCTATGTTTATGAGGTTCCTTTGGGAAGTCATTTTAAAGTAAGAAATGGCAAAGTGTTTAAACGTGGACCTTTGAGAGTAAAGCGTTTTGAATGCGAGGAAGTTTCGACTGGATTACTATATACCTTTAAGGCAAATGCAGAGGTAGAGTTATTAAGTCATTATGTTTTAAAAAGTTAATATACTATATGAGTTCGAATTATTATGCTGTGGTTATGGCAGGTGGAGTAGGGTCGCGTTTTTGGCCAGTGAGTACACCTGATTTTCCAAAGCAGTTTCACGATATGTTAGGTACAGGAGATACCTTAATACAAAAGACGTTTAAGCGTTTGTCTCAATTGATACCTAAGGAGAATATTTTAATCCTTACGCACGAGAATTATCGTGATATAGTAAAGGAGCAGTTACCTTCAGTAGCAGAGCAGAATATCATACTAGAGCCAGCTATGCGAAATACAGCACCGTGTATTTTGTATGCAGCTATGAAGATAAAGAAGATAAATCCAGATGCAGTAATGGTGGTAGCTCCTAGTGATCACTGGATAGAAGACGAGGTACAATTTGTAAGTAATCTGCAGCGTACTTTTGACGTTTGTGAACGCGATAAAGTGTTAATGACGTTAGGTATTTTACCTACTTTTCCTAATACAGGATATGGTTATATCGAGTTTAATAAGTTAGATTCAAGACCTATAAAGAAAGTAGTGCAATTTAGAGAGAAGCCTGATTATGTCACAGCACGTAAGTTCATTCAAAGTCGTCATTTCCTTTGGAATGCAGGTATATTTGTGTGGAGTGTAAGCGCTATTATAGATGCATTTTCGGCATATCAACCAGCAATGATAGAATTGTTTGACAAAGGATATGATTTATATAATACAGATAAAGAGCGTGCATTTATAGAAGAGAACTATCCATTAGCAGAGAATATATCGATTGATTACGCAGTAATGGAAAAAGCAAGTAATGTGTACGTATTACCCGCTACATTTGATTGGAATGATTTAGGTACTTGGGGATCTTTATATGATAAGTTACCAAAAGATGCTTCAGAGAACGCGGTTGTTAATGCAAATACTTATTTTAATAATGCTGCGAATAATATAGTTCGTACTGATGGGGATAAGTTGGTCGTTGTTGATGGACTTAATGATTATATTATAGTAGATAAAGAAGATGTTTTACTAATATATCCTAAGCGTAAAGAACAAGATATTAAGACTGTAAGTCAATACATAGAGAGTAATATTAAAAAGTAGTACAAAAAAGAGAGGTATATTACCTCTCTTTTTTGTTATTTTCTTTCGTTTCCAATTTGTCTGACAGCTTCCCTAACCATTTTAAATAGTTCAGAAGAGTAGACGAAGTCAACGACATCTTCATTATCTGTTTGAATGATTTCTTTGTTGTTTCCTGACCAAGCTAATACCCCGTTTTTTAAGAATACAATATGTTCTCCAATTTCCAAAACAGAGTTCATATCGTGCGTATTAATTACTGTTGTAATATCGTATTCGTGGGTGATTTCCTGAATTAGGTTGTCAATTACGATAGCTGTTTTAGGGTCAAGACCTGAGTTAGGCTCATCACAAAACAAGTATTTAGGATTGTTTACAATAGCACGAGCAATAGCAACCCTTTTTTGCATACCTCCTGAAATCTCAGCAGGTCGCTTTTTATTAGCATTAATAAGGTTCACGCGGTTTATAACTTCATTTACACGAGACATGATCTCAGCTTCACTTTTATTAGTAAACATGCGTAAAGGAAAAGCAATATTCTCTTCTACACTCATAGAATCAAAGAGAGCACTTCCTTGGAATACCATTCCGATTTCTGTTCTAAGTGTACGCTTTTCTTTACGCGAAAGTTCTGAATAGATTCTACCATCGAAAGATATTGAACCTTTGTCACTTTGATGAATACCTAATAATGTCTTTAGAAGTACAGTTTTCCCTGATCCACTTTGACCGATAATTAGATTTGTTTTACCTTTTTCGAAGGTGGTTGTTATTCCTTTCAACACTTGAGAACCTTCAAAGGATTTTTCAATATTTTTTACTTCGATCATGATTAATTGGTTAGTAAAAGGGAAGTTAATATATAGTTCGTTAGGATAATAGCTACACTTGTCCATACAAAGGCTGTTGTACTTGCTTTACCTACTTCTAGTGCTCCACCTTTCATGTAATATCCAAAATAAGAAGGAATAGTGGCTAATAATAATCCGAATATAAAAGTCTTAATAAAAGCGTAAGTAATATGGAATGGAATGAATGTATCTTGTAGTCCGATGATAAACTGTTCGGAAGTTACAAAGTTCCCCATTACACCACCAAACCATCCGCCTAAAATACCTAAGAACATGCTGATTCCTATAACGAATGGATATAACATTACTGCAACTAGCTTTGGAAATACTAAATAGTTTAGTGAGCTAACTCCCATTACTTCTAGTGCGTCTATTTGTTCAGTTACTCTCATAGTACCAATACTAGAGGTAATAAATGACCCCATTTTACCTGCCATAATAATAGAGATAAAAGTTGGAGCAAACTCAAGTACTACAGATTGTCTAGTAGCAAATCCAATTAAGTATTTTGGGATTAATGGGTTTGTAAGGTTTAATGCTGTTTGTATAGCAACTACACCTCCCACGAAGAATGAAAGGAAACAGACAATACCTAATGATCCAATGATTAAGTCATCTATTTCTTTGAAGATTAACTCCTTCATTACCTTCCATTTGGTCATTTTACTGAATATTTCTTTCAGCATGATGAAGTACTGACCTATATTTGTTAGTGCTGATTTTATCATAAAAAAATTATATCCGGCTAAATTACCAATTACAATTGAGTTATTAGAATGATTTAATTAAAAATGCTTACCACAGCTTTTCTTTAATTTTTTTCCATCGATATTTGCGTATGAATTTGCCTTGTTCATCAGTTACTAAGTAAGGGAGGCTTTCTTTCTTTGCCTTGTAATACCCTATTAGGTAGTCGATAAAGAGTAAGGGCTTCTTCTTTTTAGAAGCTAACTTAAGTGCAGCAATACACGTTATGATGCCTCCATAGTGTAAACGATAGAAGGATTCGCCTTGTTTGTACCTAGCAGCCTTATTATACATGGCTCCAGTAGGCTTTAGATGTTTGACATGGAGGGAGTCTATCGTATTATATTCCCATTGATAATATAGACAGAGCAACTCATCTACTGTATCCCATCCCATAGCAGGTTTAAGTCCTCCGATCTCTTTAAAACACTTGGTGCGATATGCTTTAAATGCTCCGCGTATATGTTCTTTATTAGTTAGGCTTTCAATAACCCACTCTTTATTTTTTTCTATATAAGCAAAGCCCCCGACAAGCCCGAGTTTTCTATTATTAAGGAATGCTTGATTAATCGTTTCAAAATAGTTGATTGGAAGTATAAGGTCAGCATCTAGTTTGACGATGAAGTCATATTCCTCCAGTTCACTGACTGTATCTAATCCATAATTAAAAGTTTGAACTACCTTACTTCCCGGGAGATGTATGTTTTGTGAACTGCGATTAACTAAAGTTATCCAGCTATACTGCTTCGCGTAATCTTGAATGATATCCTGTGTTTGATCAGTAGAATTATCATTAACAATAATTAGTTTACTTGGAAGCAATCGTTGGTTGACAATACTGTCGATGGTCTGTTTAATATAATCTGCTTCATTGTAAGCAGGCATTATAATTAGATATTTCCCCATGGTTTGTGATTTGGTCATTCCTTCTCATTGGAAGGAGAATACCATAATAGGGTACAAATTTAAAAAAAATGTAATTATACGTTGAATAGCAAGTATATTTGTAATGGTTATAGGACGTTTAAGACAAATGAAATCGAATATATCATCAAAACAAGCTGTTTTATTTACAGGAATTAATTATGTAGGCGTACTGATAGGCGTGCTTTCTACTATATTGGTGTACCCTTTAGATAAAGAATTATTGGGTATTATTCGCTTTGTTGATGCTTGTGCTCAAATTATGTTTCCAATTATAGTTTTGGGGAGTACACATGCTTTAATAAATTATTATCCTCGCTTATCGGATCAATTACAGCGAAGCCTTTTTAGTTTTTCTCTGTTCTCTTTGTTGCGCTTAGCGATTGGTTTAGGTATCCTAGTTTTAGTATTATATTGGTCATTTGGTATTGGTCATTCTAAGTTTAATTATCTCTTATACGGTTATCCTTTAGCAGTAGCTATGGCGTATATTGAGTTGTTTCGTAGGCAGGCAGCTAACCTGCAGCGACTATCAGTACCCACATTTTTTGAAAAGATTATACCTAAACTGACACTGCCAATGGTTTTTCTATTGGTGATTTATTGGCAAACTAGTATTGCTAATGCTTTGTCTATTTATATCATTGCTTATTGGTTTATTGTTGTATTAATAGGAAGTTATATTTATCGTTACTTTAGATTTACCTGGCAATGGAAGTTTACTTCTTTGTTTGAAGAGTTAAGTATTAAGGATTATTATCGTTATAGCCTTTATGCTTTTGCAGGTAGCTTTGGTTCTTTTTTTGCCTTTCGTGTAGATTCGTTGATGATACCGTCATTCCTTTCTTTCGAGGCGAATGGTACTTATACGATTGGAGTTACACTTGCTTCTACGTTAGCAATACCTGCTACAGGTGTATTTGCCTTATATGCTCCAGTCATTGCAAAACTTATTACAAATATTCAACTTAGGGAATTGAATATGAAGTATAAGGAGGTTGCACGAATTCTTTTCTTTGTGGGGATGTTTTTGTTTTCGTGTGTTTTCGTGGGTGTAGAAAGCTTATTCCGTTTAATGCCTACGTATGATAAGTTAGCGCCATCTTTACCAATAATCTATGTGTTGGGAGCGAATGTTGTGATTAATATGGCAACGGGTTTTAATAATGAAATTATCTCTTATTCTAAGTATTACCGGTTCAATCTCGTATCTATTCTTAGTCTTATGGTTATTAATGTAGGGTTGAATCTTTACTTTTTGACCCAGACTACTTCTGGAATTTTAGGAGTAGGGATAGCTTCTCTGCTTTCTTTGACGTTGTATAATATTGCTAAGACTTTTTATATCTATAAAAAGATGCGACTATGGCCTTTTGATCAAGTGTATCTGAAATTAGTGTTGAGTATGGTAACGATACTATTATGTGTTTTCTACTTACCTAATGTGTATAGTGATTTTGTTACTTTAATTATTAAAGTTGGGTTGGTAATAATCAGCAATGGATTTGTGTTTTTTAGCACAAATTGGGTATTTGGTTTAAAAGTTGAAGTCTTGAAGTATCTAAAGATCTTTAGATCGAGAGAAAAGTTATGAAGAGAAAGGGGAGCTAATCTCGCGATTAACTCCCCTTTTTCTTTATAGTTCAGGTTCTGGAAGTATCTTTTTCTTAATCTTTGTTAATAGTAATATGGTAGTGATGATACATAAACTTCCTATCCAATCCATATAGTGAAACTCTACGCCAAAGTATGTAATGGCGATAAATGTAGCAGATAGAGGTTCGGCACAGGCAAGAAGACTTGCACGTTGAGGACCAATATTTTTAATAGCTGTAAGGAATATATAAAAAGGAATTAGTGTTCCTAAAAATACAATAAAGGCTACTGTAGCATAAGTTTCGCCATCCCATATACCTACTAATCGGTGTGGAGGGTGGATAATACTCATTGCGATACCCGCGATTAACATACTCCAGCCTATGATAGCTATAGGGCTATAACGATCTAAGAGGTGAACAGGCATAATTGTATAGGCTGCTAATGCAATGGCAGAAGCAATCCCCCAAATAAGGGCTGTTGGTGTAATGTTTAATGTGGATATATTTCCGTGGGTCACCAATAAGAATGTACCTAGCATAGCTAAACCTATGGCTAAGATTTCAATTGGTTTAGGCCATTTTTTTAAACGTAGGGCAATATATATCGCGATGAACACAGGCCCAGTATATTGTAATACTGTTGCTGTAGCTGCATTTGAATGTAATATAGTTACAAAATAGGTATATTGAACTGTCAACATCCCTAAAATACTAAAAACGACAAGCTGTATTGCGTCTTTTCTGTCTTTCCAGATCTTCTTAATATCTGGGTTTTTTTGTAATAATCCAAAGATTAACATCAAGACTCCTGAGATTAATAATCGAACAGTCACTAACCATTCGGCATTGAATTCTTTTTCTCTAAAAAGAAACTGTGCGAAAGCACCTGAAACTCCCCATAGCATCGCTACAAATATAGCAGACGCAAAGCCTAAAATTTTTTTATTTGATTGCATTTTATACACGTGTACGCTTGTACACAATAAATTAATAGTAAGTATAAACAAGCTTAATTATTAGTCTTGTTTTTTTTGCAAAAGTAAACATTATAGCTATTGGATATACTACTATTTTTTTAAAGGTTGTTATGTCTTTTTTGTTTTGTAAGTGTTATAAAGTTAGGTGTTTAGTTGTTTTTATTATCTTGTGTTATTAGTTTTACTCTAGGACGAAATTTTAAAAATACGCTGTTAATCGTACTCCTGCACTTAAATAATTGAAAGGACCTTTGACTGTATTAGTCGGTATTTGACCTTGATCTATAGAGATGTCATTTAGTTCATAGGTGATTTTGGACATGCTATGATTAAAATCAGAATAGATTGTTGCCCCAAGATTATCAGTAAGGTTATAAGTTAGTGCCATTCCTCCTGTAAACTGAAAAACATTCTCAGGGGTATATGAGGCTATTTGTACTTTACCATCGACTAATTCTGGAATATAGGATTCACCTGATAAAGCCTTTAAAGTAACTGTACCGTCTGCCCCAATACTATAGCCTCCCAGTGCTTTTAACATTAGATTCCATTTTTCCGAAAAGTGTATAGCATAATAAGGACCTATGGAGGCAGTCATATATCCCATAGATTCAGATAGTACTTTGGCTTCCAATCCAGGTGTTTCTTGTGGTGTTATTTTATTTTCTGAGAAAGGGAAACTAGCTACCATTATTTGTCCACCTAATCCCCAATTTTTTGTAAAGAAATAAGCGCCTTCTAATCCAGCTTCCCAACCAAGTTTGTTTAGTGATTCGGATTCTTCAGTTTCTACTAGACTTTCTAGTCCACTTGTCACTCCTAGTTTGATACTCAAGAATGAGGGGTTTGTATTACCTTCGTACTTTGATAAGATACTTAGATTATCTCCTTTGTTTCCGTATATTTTGTCCACAAAGAAATAGGCAAGTTGAGTTGATAGTATACCAATACCTGCACCAGCTAGTACATCTGAAGTCCAGTGTCTGTTGTTAAGGCTTCGTCCAACTCCTGTTAGTGTTGCTAAACCATATCCACCAATAGAATATGCAGGATTAACTAATCCATATTCTTTATCCATAAAAGTCGCATTAGCAAAAGCCATAGCAGTATGACCAGAAGGGAATGAATTTTTTGATGTTCCGTCGGGCCTTTCTACTTTGGTTGTATATTTTAGTCCATTGACCAATACTGCCATTACTGCCATACTAGCAGCATAAGAAATAGTAGTTCTTTTAATATTATTTCTTCCTTTTACTCCTACGGCTTTTAATCCAAATGTGATGGCAGCAGGTGTGTATTGCATGTAGTCATCGAACTTATATTTAAAAGTTGGAATGTATCGATTGCGCACTTCTTTTACATCTTTTCTACTATTCCAAACTGTTGCAGATGCTCCAAAAAAGATGGTAGGAACTAAAGCTATCTTCACAGCATCTTGTTCAAAGAATGATTTTTTTTCTTTAAGGTTAAAGTTTATTGTTTGTTTTTCAAGTGAGACATTGGTTTGATGTGCAGCTTGTGTTAGTGGTTGTCCATGAGAAATACAATATACTAAGAGTAGTATTGTTGTTAATAAGTTGAGTTTCATTCGTTTTTTTTTGCTAAAAGTAGTGAACTTATCGATAGTGTAGGTTTGTTAGAGAAAAATATTATATGAGTGGTTTTACTGTTTTACAAAAGGTTTATTTTTCACTGCGGTGGGTATTGGTTATTAGATCTATTAAATGGCATAATAATTGAAACTCGTGTAGTTTAATAATTTATAATACTATTTAGTTTTGAATAGCGTACGGAAATCGTTTTAATGTGATGCGCAAGGAGATTGTCAATAATGGTTTGATTACAGTTATTTTTGTAATTGTAATTGTTTTAATACTTGACTTGTTTGATGCTTTTGAAGAATATAGTTTGAGTATTAGTCTATTTTGTTATCTTATTTTAGGATTAACTATACTTATTTATGCTTGTACAAAGCGTAATGATTAACATAAGCAAAGGGCTCCAATTAGGAGCCCTTTGTGTATTGTTATAATTGATAAACAAATGCGTTAATGCTCATTCCTGCTCCTACAGAGGCAAAGAGTAAAATATCTCCTTTTTCTAATTGGTGATTTTCCAATTGATTATTAATAATCATATTGTAAAGTGTAGGTAAAGTGGCTACACTACTATTACCAAGTTTATGTATATTCATCGGCATGATATATTCTGGCATTTTCATATCATAAAGTTCGTAGAATCGCTGTACAATTGCCTCGTCCATTTTTTCATTAGCTTGATGAATCATTACTTTTTTGATACGACTGATTTCTATACCACTTTTATCAACGCATGCCTTCATTGCCAGTGGTACACAAGTAAGTGCAAACTCATATATTTTTCGACCATACATTTTTATGTATTTAGTGTCTGGATCTAAGTCTGGGTGGTATGACTTACCATAGTGGATATAGAAGGCCTCTTCTAATGTATAGCTCGCACTATTAACTGCTAAAATTCCTCCTTCTTCATTTGTTAATTCAAAGATTGTCGCACCTGCTCCATCTGCATAGATCATAGAGTCTCTATCGTGCAAATCTATTGTTCGAGAGAGTGTTTCGGCACCGATTATTAAGCAGCGCTTCGCTAAACCTGATTGCATCATTGCATATGCATTTATTACACCTTGTATCCAACCTGGGCAACCAAATAGTAGGTCGTAAGCTATACAGTTGGGGTTTTTTATTTGTAATCGCTGTTTAACTCGTGAGGCAAGACTTGGTACTATATCTGACTGAATGGTTCCGTGCTTAATATCTCCAAAGTTGTGTGCAAATATAATTTGATCGATTGTCTCTGGATCTATATTGGCGTCTTCTAGAGCCTTTTTGGCTGCAAATGCTCCGATATCTGAAGTCGTTAACTCAGTAGTGACATATCGTCGTTCCTCAATACCTGTTATTAATTGTAGTTTTTTAGCAATACGCTCGTTTGTGTCTTTAAAAGGCTCTCCTTTTTCGTCTCTAAAGTCAAATTGACCAAAGTCATTGTTTGTTATTACCTGGGTAGGAATATAGCATCCTGATCCACTAATTTTTATATTCATAATTTTTTTTGGGGATTGGTTTGTATAATGTAAACTTAGGTAATTTTAATTTAATGACAATAACTTTGTCTTTTTAATTAGAAGTTGAAAATATTATCTAGTATTTTTCTAACTGTTTTCTAAATATTTTTTTAATTATTGAATGTTATTAATTATATAACGATCTCTTGTATTGTTCATAATAGTCTACCACTTCTTGATTGTTTATTTGCTTATAATAGTTAATAATAAAGTCTAAATAAGCTTCACTTGGTAGAAATTCGAAATGTATTTTTTTGCTAAAGCTCTTGTACGTATCTTCTACTAGGGTAAGATTGTTTTTGATGTCTTTAAGATTGATTTTATAACCATCAAAGATATATCTCAATCCGTCTAGATTTCCTTTCATTGGAATACTACCGTGATCTTCACCTTGATATTCGATATACTTGTATGCTAGATTGTGCAGTTGTTCATTTTGCATTAACCTATGGAAGTCTTTGATACCTGTATAGTGAGGTTTATTAATGTCTTTATTTAGGCTTTCATCGACTTGTGTAATGAATAGCTTACGATGTTTAAAGTCTTTATTTATCGCTTGTTTATAGGTTTTTAGTATGTATTGATTATCCCACCAAATACTTGGATCATGTACTATGTATGCTTGAAACATAGTGGTATGGTTGAGTAGATTGTTTAATGCTGTTATTCCTCCAAAAGAATGACCAATTAGTACATTATAACCCTTTGTTCTATATTGTTCATTGATAAAAGGCATTAACTCCTTATCAATGAATTCAAAAAAGCGGCTATTTCCTCCTGTTTCTCCCTTAGTTTTATTTTTTTGTTCTGCAGATAAGCTATTTTCGTTTGGAGTAGTAGGTGTAAGATCTCTTGTTCGATTAGTATTGACTATACCTATAATAATCATTTCAGGAATTGAAGGATAGGGATTTCGCGAAAGCTTTTCTACAAATGCAGTTAGGTAGTTAAAGTTAGATTCTCCATCTAGTAAATAAATAACAGGGTAGTGTTGAAGCGAATAATTCGTATCTGTGTAACTTTTAGGTAAGTAGATCTGTATTGTTCTATCCTCTTGAAGTATTTCAGAATTAATTGTGTATGTTTTGCCAATTGTGATGTCTTTTTGCCCGTATGTGTTCATCTTGATTAATAGTAAAAGTAGTAAGGTTAACGTAGTTTTAAACATAAGTTTTCTGGTTTGTATTAGGTAAGCAAATATAGCTATTTATATTGACTCTAAATTATAACATTTGATTGTTATTAATAGATGTACTAACGGGAGATTAGTTGGTGTTTTTCTATCTAGATGACCTACGATTACTTTAAATAAGACAATATGTTGCGCTTTATACTTTTCGAAAATCTACTGCTTTTTCTATTAAATTACTAGTATGCTGCTGCATAGGGATAGATTATTTTTAAAAGAACTAACTTGTTTTAGCTCATAGTGATTTCAAAATAGCAACATATGTTGCCAAGCTTCTGCACGTAAAGGTCAAGAAGGGATGGAAAAATTAGGTCTATAAGTAGATTATCAGTTATGGTAACCTAATCAAGTTTAAATAATAATGCTGACGAAAGCATTAGATTACATGATTTATAAGACGTTTATGAATATGTATTTGCTATAAAAGTGGAGGAAAATAAAACTTTTCTGAGTAGATAACGTAGAATTACTTTTTTTGAAGATAATATTTTAGTTAGCTATGTTTTTCGAATGAATTCTTGCTTTTCTCTAAACCCAGGTTATGATAATAAACGGTGATACTTACCACACTAGACTGAATTTTTTGAAAAAGCATATAGTTTTAAAAGTTGTCGTATAGGCTATTGTAGTATATTAAGTAGAGGAATAACTGTATTATTTTTTTGAGTCCACTATTTAACTAGTATTTTTGTGTTTAAAACGAATAAGCTATGGTCAATCAGGATGCAGTAGGTTTTTATTTTAGCTCACTTTTAGATGTTGTGAGTACAAAGGATTCTGTTTCCATTCGATTAAAATATCATCGGCTAAGATATCTTTTAGATCAAATAAGTAAGGAAGTCGTTCGCGATGAAAAGATTGTATTTTCTAACCTATTTAGTCGATTGTCTTATATCTGTGCTAAGTATAAACTATCTGTTGAGATCCACGAATTTCGAATAATCGAAAATGAGTTGAGTAAGTACAGTGATAAGGAATTAACGGTATGGTTTCTTACTTATTGGCAGGATGTTAATCTATTTATATCTGGAGTATTTGGTGTGTTGGTGCCTGTATCAAATACACAGTGGTATCCTGTAGTTCAAGAACGACGCTCTTTTGCGGTTAAAATATATCAGCAATATGAGGAAAAAATTAAGGTTTCCCTGATGGGTAGAGTGGGGGATTCTTTGTCTTGTTTGCGATTGGATACTAATGAAACTATTGAAGTACAGGTTTTGAAAAATGGGTTTTCTAAGCCTTTTCCTACATTAGATGTATGTCCTATTCCATCAACACTGTACTTGGTGAATGTTTTCTTAGGCGAGGATAATATCTATTACCCTTCTTTAGTGATATTAGAACCTGATTATTTGATTGATGTAACTGGAGTAGCTGAGTGTAATCAAGATTTTGGTTCTTCTCCATTGTTGTTCTTAAAATCAAAAATAGAACCAGTGTCTAATACTAAATATCTGTTGATTGGAAACTTTGCCAATTTGGTGATGGATGAGATGCTTAATGGACAAGAGCATACTAATGAATTAGTGTTTATAGAACTATTTCATAGACATTTTGAAAACTATCCCTTCGAGCACTTATTCTGTAAGGATATAAGTGAAGGAGATGCCTTTATAGATTATCAGTCAACTTGTGAAATGCACTTTAATCATATCAAGAAAGTTATTGATGAAGGTTTTGGATTTTACGGCTTAAAAGATAAAGACCACATAGCCTTAGAGCCTGCTTTTTTGAATAATGTATTTGGTTTACAAGGAAGACTAGATGTGCTTTATGACAATCCTGAAGCAAGGAATTTTCTGATATTGGAGTTAAAGTCAGGTAGTACTGCTTATCCTGACTCAGGGACTAATATTAAGACCAATCACAATACTCAGTTGTTTCTGTATTATTTATTAATAGGTCAAGCCTTGGGAATTTCATTCGATGAATTGGGTGATCAATCAATTCTGAAAGGATATATTTTATATAGTAAATTAGCAATAAATAATTTGCGATCAGACCAAATTACAATTCTTCGCTTACAGGAGATTTGTGAATTGAGGAATCGCATTCTTTTGAATGAGCTATTAATTCAAAAAGGCGATTTAGAGGAGGTTAGAAGTCTCTTCGGTAAGCTGACCATAGATAATATTTTAGATAAACATACAAATGATAAATTCAAGCGTTTATACGATAGTCAACTGAAAGGATTAATTGATCCAATCTTTCAATCATCGGTACTTCAACAAGCCTATTTTTTTAGTTTTTTTAGTTTTATAGCTAGAGAACAGAACTTTAGCAAAATAGGTGATTCAGCACGTGAAGGGAATCAATCTTTATCTAGTCTTTGGAACAAATCAATTGAAGATAAGCGCGATGCTTTTAGCATTTTTTCAAATCTTGAGATTTTGCAGAATGATGTAGATACTGAGCTTAAGCGTATTATTTTTAAGCGTGATACCATAGATAATAGTTTCGCAAGTTTTCGTATTGGTGATTCTTGTGTACTATATCCTCAATTAAATCCAACGGATACTGCTGTAGATTATCGCATATACAAGGGAGTTATAAAAGCCATAGATAATGACGCGATTGAATTTTCTTTGCGTTATCGTCAGAACAATAAGCATTACTTTATGCGCTATGACCGTTGGGCAATAGAGAAAGATTTTATGGATTCTAGTTTCGGCAGTATGTATAAGGGGCTCTACTCGTTTATGAATAGCCCTAACGAGCGTAAGGATTTACTGTTGAATATGCGTGCGCCAAAACAAGGAGCATCTTATGGTTATCACAAGTCACATTTGTCTGAGGAACAAAATAGAATTCTTAATAATATATTGTCAGCAGAAGATTATTTTATTTTGAATGGACCTCCTGGGACAGGAAAGACTTCACATATAATTAAAGAGCTTATAGAGGAGCTGTACTTTCATTCCACAGCGAATGTATTAGTCATTTCATATACAAATAGGGCAGTCGATGAATTATCTGCAGCTGTGTTAGATGCGGTCTCTAGAGCTCCTAAAAGACCTAGTGATTTAGCTTTTTTGCGCATTGGGAATGAACACTCTTGTGCAAGTGAGTTTCAACCTTATTTGCTAAAACAGATAATTAAGCGTCAAAAAGAACGACTAAGACAAGCGAATAAGCGTTTTTCGCGTAAGCATCTTCACAACGTTTTAAGTAACCAACGTATTTATTTGTCCACAGTAGCGTCAATTGTTGGACAGCAAGAATTACTCGCAATGAAGAACTTTGATTTGGTGATTGTTGACGAAGCTTCTCAGATATTAGAACCTCAGATTATAGGATTATTGGCGAGGTCTATGAAATTCGTTATGATTGGCGATCACAAACAACTCCCAGCTATTGTTCTACAAAACGAAGAGTCTGCTAAGACTTCCTTATCTCAACTTCACGAGATAAATTTGTTTACACACCGCAATTCGTTGTTTGAGCGATTGTATGACTATTGTAAAAATAACCGGATTCATTATGCATGTGATACGCTGACTTATCAAGGACGTATGCATAAGAAGATTGCCGAGTTTCCGAACAAAGAGTTTTATAATGGTATTTTAAGTGAAGCAGTACACTTACCTAATTTGTCATTAGAAGCTAAAGGAGCTTTGTCAAGGCAAATAGCAGATTTAGATTTAAATTATTATGATACAAGTCAACTTGATAGGTTGTTAGCTACTAAGCGAATGTTTTTTATTGACATAGAAAATACAACTGAATTATTTTATGCCAAAGCAAATGTAGGAGAGGCGGAGTTAGTCGTTCGTATAATTGAGCATATCATCTCGCTGTATGCATTAAATGGTAGAACAATAGATGTAGCAAAGCAAGTAGGTGTTATTACCCCGTTTAAAAATCAAATAGCCTTAATTAAGCAAAAGTTAGAGGTTAGTTCTATTGTAAATGCTGTAAATATAGTTGTTGATACAGTAGAACGTTTTCAAGGTGGACAACGTGATTTTATGTTGTATTCTTTAGCTGTGAGTAAGCCTTATCAATTAGAAGGAATTGTCAGTATGAATGAGGATAAAACGGTTGACCGTAAACTAAATGTAGCTCTTACTCGTGCAAAGGAGCAAATGATTATAATTGGAAACGCTGAGGTATTAAGTTATAATCCAGTTTATCAAAAGCTGATAGACTATCTAGTTTCCGTTCATAGTTATCAACAATATGATTGTTTGTAAGTGGATATAAATGTTGATAAGTGTATATGTATGTTGATAAGTATGGTATTGAATTGTTTATAATTATTGTATTTGATTGAATATTAGTGTTTAATGTGTTTTCTAATTATTCATATTTTATTAATGATATGTTGATAACTTAAAGATTGGAATGATGATAACTAAGAGTCGAAGCTTCTGTACTCATGAGATATAAAAAAAACGCCATCAAACGATGGCGTTTTTTATCTATAAATAGTTGGAATTAGTTTTCCATGTAAACTTCAATAGGAGCACAAGAACAAACTAAGTTTCTATCACCATAAGCATCGTCAATACGACGTACAGATGGCCAGAATTTGTTATCAGCTACATAAGGTAGTGGGTAAGCAGCTTTTTGTCTTGAGTATGGAAGATCCCAGTTATCAGCAGTTAATAAAGCTAATGTATGAGGAGCATTCTTTAACTCATTAATTGGATTCTCTAATGTAGCATTTTCAATTTCTTGACGAATTGAAGCCATAGCATCACAGAATCTATCAAGTTCCTCTTTACTCTCACTTTCAGTAGGCTCAATCATTAAAGTACCAGCAACAGGGAAAGATACTGTAGGTGCGTGGAAACCGTAATCGATTAGACGTTTAGCGATATCAGTTACCTCAATACCTTTAGCTTTAAACTCACGTACGTCAACAATCATTTCGTGAGCAGCACGGCCTTTCTCTCCAGTATAAAGGATTGAATAGTGTTCTTCTAAACGAGATTTCATGTAGTTAGCATTTAAGATAGCTTGTTGAGTTACTTTCTTAAGACCATCTGTTCCTAACATAGAGATATAACCGTAAGAAATCAAACAAACAAGAGCAGAACCATAAGGAGCAGCAGAAATACCTTTAATTGCATTTTTACCTCCAACAGTTACAACACCATTCGATGGTAAGAATTCAACTAAGTGTTCAGCGACACAGATAGGACCTACTCCAGGACCACCACCACCATGAGGAATTGCGAAAGTCTTGTGTAAGTTAAGGTGACAAACGTCAGCTCCGATACTTGCTGGATTAGTGATAGCAACTTGAGCATTCATGTTAGCACCATCCATATATACTTGTCCTCCATTATCATGGATGATTTGTGTAATCTCCATAATAGCAGATTCATATACACCATGCGTAGATGGGTAAGTAACCATAAGACAAGATAAATTATCTTTGTACTGCTCTGCTTTAGCTTTAAGGTCTGCAACATCGATATTACCTTCTTCAGTTGTTTTTGTTACAACCACTTTCATTCCTGCCATAGTACCTGACGCTGGGTTAGTACCGTGTGCAGAAGAAGGAATCAATACGATATTTCTGTGGAAGTCACCTCTTGAGTGATGGTATGCACGAATTGCCATAAGGCCAGCGTACTCACCTTGTGCTCCAGAGTTTGGTTGAAGCGTTGTACCAGCAAAACCAGTAATTACATTCAATTGATTCTCTAAGTTTGTAAGCATTTCGATATATCCTTGTGCTTGGTCAAGTGGAGCAAATGGGTGAATATTATTCCACTGAGCGTTACTTAAAGGTAACATTTCAGCAGCAGCATTCAATTTCATTGTACATGATCCTAAAGAGATCATAGAGTGATTTAAAGCTAAATCTTTACGCTCTAACTTTTTAATATAACGCATTAACTCAGTTTCTGAGTGATAGCTATTAAATACTTTGTGTTGTAAGAATTTAGAAGTACGTTTTAATTTCTCAGGGAACTTAGTCGTAGTTTCATCTAAAGTTGTTACTTCAAAAGTGTCTTTACCTACAGCTTGAGCGAATACAGCAACTAATGTATTTATATCGTTTAACTCTACAGTCTCGTTTATAGAGATAGAGATTGTATTGGTGTCAATATAGTTTAAGTTGATATTTTTAGCTAAAGCAGCAGCTTTTACTTTTTCAGCGTCTGCTTTTACAACGATTGTGTCAAAGTAAGCAGAGTTTGTTTGTTCAATACCTAATTTTTCTAAGCTATTAGCAAGGGTCACTGTTTTTGCGTGTACTCCATTAGCGATAGCTTGTAGTCCTTTAGGTCCGTGGTACACAGTATAGAAACTAGCCATAACAGCTAATAACACTTGTGCAGTACAGATATTAGAGGTAGCTCTTTCACGTTTGATGTGTTGTTCACGTGTTTGTAGAGCCATGCGAAGTGCATAGTTGTCATCAGCATCTTTAGAAACACCAATAATACGACCTGGTAAACTACGTTTGTATTCTTCTTTTGTAGCAAAATAAGCAGCGTGTGGACCTCCAAAACCTAGTGGAATACCAAAGCGCTGTGTAGTACCAACAACAACATCAGCTCCCATTTCACCTGGTGCTTTTAAACTAACTAAAGATAGAATGTCCGCAGCTACAGCTACTTTTATGCTTTTCGTTTTAGCAACATTGATGAAATCTGTGAAGTCATGTACTTGTCCGTATTTACCTGGATATTGAACTAATGCACCGTAGAAGTCTTCAGAGAAGTCGAAATCATTGTGATTACCAATTACTATTTCGATATCAAAAGGAGCAGCTTTAGTTTCTAATACAGCTAAAGTCTGTGGAAGTATTTCTTCTGAAACGAAGAATTTAAGTACATTATTTTTCTTTTGGTCTCTTGTTCTAACGTCGTATAGTAATAACATAGCTTCAGATGCAGCGGTAGCCTCATCTAATAAAGAAGCATTCGCTATTTCCATTCCTGTTAGTTCTATGATAGCCGTTTGGTAGTTTAATAAAGCTTCTAAACGTCCTTGAGCAACCTCTGCTTGGTATGGAGTATAGGCAGTGTACCATCCTGGGTTTTCAAATACGTTGCGTATGATTGCTGCAGGAACTACTGCTTCATTGTAACCTAAACCAATAAAAGAACGGAATACTTTATTCTTATTTCCTAACTCTTGAATATGTGTTAGATATTCATACTCAGTTTTAGCAGGAGCTAATTTAAGATCTTCTTTTAAACGGATTGTCTCAGGGAAAGTCTCATTTATTAATTGATCGATGTTCTCAACGTTGATCGTTTTAAACATATCAGACAAATCCTCAGGGCGAGGACCAATGTGTCTTAATGCAAATGCGTTTGTTTTCATTTGAGCGTTAAATATAAAAGTTGTGTTTAAGCAAACAAAAATAACCATTAATCTCGTAATAGTACTCAATAAACTATTAATTTTGGAGAATTAGCGTATATGGTACGTGTTAACTTAGTTTATTTTATGAATCTGTTAAAAAATCAACTACTTTACGTTTATTTGAATGGAAGTATTCACGTTTCATTGGCTGTTTTTGCCTTAACACAAATGACGTTTTATTTCTGCGGTCTTCCCTTCGACTTATTTACGTCTTTGATGGTGTTTAGTGGCACATTGTTTTCATACAATTTTATTAAATACGCTTCATTAATACGCAGTGTTAGGTTTTCTATTTCTCCTAGTTTGAAGGTTATTGTAGGGTTGAGTCTATTGGCACTTCTAGTAGGAACCTATTCTTTTCTACAACTGCATACTAAAGCACAACTAGTAACCTTAGGGCTATTGTTCTTGTCTGTATTATACGCTATTCCAATTAGTAAAAAGATACCTAATTTAAGAAATTTAGCTGGTCTAAAAGTGTATATTGTCTGTTTTTGCTGGGCAGTAGTTACGGTAGTGGTTCCTGTGATAAATGCAAGTCAAGAACTGAATTTGGACATATTGATTAAGTGTGTTCAGCGCTTTATTCTCGTTTTAGTTTTAATTGGAATATTTGAGATAGTTGATTTACAACATGATTCTTTAAGTTTAAAAACTTTACCTCAACAATTGGGGATTACTACGACTAAATGGTTTTTATCCTTTTTGTTATTGCCTTTTTACACTCTAGAGTTCTTTAAGATTGGATACCATTCAATCCAGGCATGGAATAATCTGGCTATAGTCACCCTAACTTTATTCTTTATTTGGTTTGCGACTCCCAAAAGGACAAAGTTTTATACGTTGTTTTGGGTTGAGAGTATTCCAATAATATGGTGGCTAATTATAGTGTTTCAGCAAGGGACATTATTCACACAATAAGGTGTGATGTTGTAATACCTGACCTTATTCTGGTTGATATTCTAATATATCTCCGGGTTGACAATCTAATTCTCTACAAATAGCTTCTAACGTACTGAATCGAATTGCTTTTGCCTTATTGGTTTTTAGTATAGAGAGATTACTAATGGTAATTCCCACTCTGTCTGCTAGCTCATTCAGCGTCATTTTACGCTTAGCCATCATTACATCTAGGTTTACTATTATGGGCATTTTAGGGGATTAAATAGTTAGTTCTTGTTCTTCTTTAATTTTCACGTGTTGCTTTAAGACTTCTAAAATAACCAATAAAATAATTGGAATAAAGAATACAGATGTATCTATATCTTCTTTAATAAGTTTTAAATCAAAAGGCTGAAGTAGTTCTTCGTGTAGGTGGTTGAAAAATAAAATGTAAGAGGTGTTAAAGACAGCAAAAGAAAGAAGAGGGTAAGTAATATATCGTAGTCTTTTTATTTGAGCAGAGCTAGCTATATGTCCGAAGAACATTTGCTGCAAGAACTTAAGTAATACGAATACTGATATTATTATAGCGATTAAAGTTACTACTCCAAAGAACATTAGAAAATTATCTACAAAATTATAGAATGGAGAGAGTGTATTAAACTCGACTAATACCTCACTAGTATTTTCTATATTCTTTAACGCAATAGTGTAGTTGCTGCTTTCTAAGGTTTGTAATTCCTCAGTTGGAATTTGTCTTTCTACCTTTAGAAAGGTGGTGTTGTTATAAAGAGAGTTTTCATTAAATTCGTTATACCCATCCTTAAAGCCTTTTATTAAGTCGCCAAAATGACTTATTATCGTAAAGGCATAAATAATTACGAGTATGATAGAAAATATTCTAAATTTAATCGGCTTATTTTGTTTCATTGTTAATGTCGTCTCTTGTTTTATCGACAAGGATAGTAGTGTCTTTATCTCCTTGATCAATACTTTTTGTTGTTAAGTAATCTGAAGGGATGAAAGATACACAATAAGTAACAATAATTGCAACTATTTTTGTTATCATAGTATTTAGTTTTTTAGTTAGAGCAAATATATAATATACAATCTTTATTTTTGTTGATTTTCGATAAATAATTAGCTGTAAACATGAATTTTATCCTTTTCGGATACTTTGGTACTACATAGGACTTTCATAAGTCTAGATTTTTTAGTTATGCTTATAAATGTATATTTGTAGTAAATTTTTCAAGATGATTAGATTAATTAACGAGGTAAAAACAGATAGTAATATTGTATTTGTTGTAGGAAAAGGTGTTATTGATGCAACTATTTTTCCAGTAGCTATTAATGATTTCGCAAAGGAGTTTCAATTAGGGGATAAGCAAGATGACTTCCTTAAAATTGGTGGACAGTATTTCTTTTTTATAAAAGAAAATGAAAGCCTTGAGAAGATGCGTTTAGCGGGGTTTAATGTGCGTAAACAATTGGATAAAGCAGTGAATAATATAACTGTTGTTGGAAATGGTGAAAGTACATTAGCATTAGTTGAAGGTTTGAGTCTTTCTAATTATCAGTTTTTAAAATATTTTAAGGAAGCTGCTGATATGAAGTATGCACTGGAAAAAATAGATGTATATGGACAGTTTTCAGTGAAAGAAATAGAAGCTTTAAATAATACAGTGAAAGCTGTTTATTGGGCACGTACTATGGTAAATGAACCAGTTAGCTACCTTACAGCAACTCAGCTTGCGGAAGAAATAGTAAAACTTGGATCAGAAGCATCTTTCTCAGTAAAGGTGTTAGGTAGAAAAGATATTGAAGACCTAAAGATGGGAGGTATTCTTGCCGTAAATAAAGGTTCTGTGGAGCAGCCTACATTTACAATTATGGAATATAAACCAGCGAACCCAATCAATAAAAAGCCAATTGTTTTTGTTGGAAAAGGGGTAGTTTATGATACAGGGGGATTAAGCTTAAAACCAACTGCAGGATCTATGGATTCTATGAAGAGTGATATGGGAGGGGCTGCCTGTATGGCTGGAGCTATTTACGCTGCTGCATTGAATAAGTTAGATGTTCATGTGATAGGGTTAATTCCTGCGACAGATAATCGTCCAGGAGGAGATGCATATGCCCCTGGTGATGTTGTTACGATGTATGATGGTACAACCGTTGAAGTGTTAAATACTGATGCTGAAGGACGTATGATCTTAGCTGATGCTATTGCCTATGCAAATCAGTATGATCCGCAAGTCATCGTTGATGCTGCGACATTAACTGGAGCTGCTTTGGTTGTAGCTGGAGATATTGCTTCTTGTATTATGGGGAATGATGAGCAAACAATGGATGCGATTATTGCTTCTGGATATACTGTGCATGAGCGTTTAGCTAAGTTACCTTTCTGGGATGACTACAAAGATTTGTTGAAATCAAATATTGCTGATATGAAAAATATTGGTGGACGCTTTGCGGGTACTATAACTGCTGGTAAGTTTCTAGAGCACTTCGCTAAAGCACCGTATATACACATGGATATCGCAGGTCCAGCTTGGATGGATGCACAGAGAGACTATAAAGGTAATGGTGGTACAGGAAGTGGAGTACGTACGCTTGTTGACTTCTTGACGAATTACAAAGGATAGTAATTTAGATTAAGATAGAATTGATGAGGGGTAAATAGTTGTGCTATTTATCCCTTTTTTCATTTGTTCTTTTATGTTTTATTGTATTTTAGTCAAACTAAATAGGAGAAGTAGATGAACCAGTTAGTTAATGAATTAGAGTTTGTTTTAGTAGATAAAGATAATTTGCATTGTATATTTCCTTTAGCGAAGCGTATATGGCAATTGACCTACCTTGACTTGATAGGGCAAGAGCAGATTGATTATATGTTGCCAATGATGTATAGTGATGAGCGAATTCTTGAAGAGCAAGCTTTAGGCTATCAATGGGTATTAATCAAGCATAAAGGAAATATAGTAGGATACCTTGATTTCAAGTTGGAGGATGATAATCGCGTATTTTTATCTAAAATATATACGGATATCGAAAAGCAAATAAAAGGCTTAGGTAGGGCTTTAATGGAGTTTGTGATAACGTATGCTAAGACACACAAAGCAAAAGCTATATATTTGACAGTAAATAAGGGAAATAGACGTGCAGTTGCATTTTATGAATTAATGGGAATGCGATGTATTGAATCCAAAACTGTAGATATAGGAGGAGGATATGTAATGGATGATTATATTTTTCAATTGGAAGTGTGATGATGACGTGTAGTACAACTTCGAACGAATGTGTGTTTTGTCAGATTGTCGAAGGTAGGTTACCTGCCGAGGTAATCTATGAAGATGATAGTTTCTTAGCTTTTTTAGATATTGATCCAATCAATAATGGGCATATATTAATAATACCTAAAGATCACTTACTTGATTTAGACGCTTTAAGTGAGCAATTAATTACTTCAGTTTTTTTAATAGCACAGAAGCTTTTAAAGCGCTTACGTCGTGTTTGCCCGATGGAAGGATATACAATTATGCAGAATGGAGGATTATTTAATGATATAGGGCACTTCCACCTTCACTTATTTCCCAGAAACAAGTCCGATGGTTTTGGTTGGGTATGTGATGAGTCGCGTGAGTTTACTGAGTTACACAAGGTCAGAGCTTTGCTAAGTAATGAGTAAATACAAGTGTATTTAATAGCTTTTCTTTCACTATAGTGAAAGAAAAAAGCAAGAAAGTCTTATGTACACCATAAGACTTTCCTGTTTGGTCCTTTATTTAAAAATGTCTTTGATTACTTTTCCTTGGCTATATTCAAGCTTTACATCTAGTAATTCAGCGATAGTGTTAGCTACGTCTATTTGCTCATAACTTCCAGTACTGATCGTAGTGTTTTGCTTGAAATCGGGGCCTATAGCAAAGAATTCAATGTGACGACATCCTGTGCAGTCGTCTCCATGACTGATAAAACCTTTTCCATTGTCATCTACGTGACGACCGTGATCATTAGATACAATTAATGTAGTTTTTCCCTTATAGTTTTCATCTCCTTGTAAATATTCCCATATCTCTTTAATACTTTGATCAGTTGTTTCGATTGCATCTAAGTATCCGTCCCAATCCCCTGAATGACCTTTACTATCCACGTCTTTTAAGTTAATAACTACAATATTAGGTTTGTCTGTTTTGATTACGTTTTTAAATTTAGAGATAGTAACAGCGTCTTCTCTGTAGGCTGAGGGGTTCCCTGCTGTACCAGCATCTGCTTTAGGCATATATTTGTTATTCCATTCTGTGTTTTTTGTATTATTTAATACTTCTAATTTGTCTTTAGAAACAATAACCCATGCTTTACTATTATCATTCTTACTCTGTTTTAGCCATTGTTGTAGGACAGATGGATTTGTCGGTAGTTCTTTACCGTTGTTTTGGATACTGTCATAGACTCCTGTTATTAAAGCTGTATGACCTGCATTGGTATTGGTAAGGCCGTTGTTTTTAAAGTTGCTAATGAAAACCCCTTGCTTCAATAAGTTTAATCGATTTGGGATAAGTATCTGGTCTTTTTCTAACCAAGTTTCTGATATTCTAGGCCCATCAATGACTAGTAGGACAACATTTTCAGTTTGATACTTCTTGTTTTTAGTTTTAGTTTCAGGTGTATTGTCGTCTTTAGAGCAAGAAAACAATATAAAGCCTAAAGCTAGGCTTAGAATAATTTTTTTCATTTCTTTTTTGTTTTTTTATTCACAGCAAATAAAGCACGTATTACTGATATAGAGAGTGATTTTGTATTATTCAATTGTAAACCTTAAGTTAGGTTAGTGTGTTGTTGTATTTGAATAGTTTTCAGTTAGTTATAGTTTTGTTTGGATTTTTTATATATTGTTATATAATGGTTAATAATACTCGAAAACAGAATGTATAGTGGTTTTATTATTTGGATTTTTAGCATTAATAATTAAGTATCGATAGTATAATTTTCGAAGTGTATTTTATAGGCTTTGGCGATAATATTGACCGTATTTGTCGTGCTAATTATAGAGGAAATGATCCCTGTTTTTTTATTCTTGAATAAAATGGTAGCTTTGAAGATGAATAGCAAATAAATCATGTCATCAAATATTGTACATATTCGTTGTCCCAAATGTGGCACTTTCAGTGTAAATGCTGAGGTGTGTTCTCAGTGTGGCCAACGATTAAATACTGTTCAACAGCGTGAAGAAAAACGTCTAGATCAGGAACGAGAAAGAGTTGCTAAAGCACTAGCGGAGAAGCCTTCTGCTATCGAACAGTTTTTAATTAAGATGACTAAGCATCGTTGGATATTAGTCCGCTTGTTTTTTAAACTGATTTATGGGATTTGGTTTACAGTTATGGCTATTGCTATGTTCATAGCATGGTTAATAGGTCTAATAGTTGCTTAAATGGTAATCAAGCACTGGTCTTTTATAGTTATGATTTTAATTGTTACTCCTGTTTATGTCTTGCAGCGTATAGGGGTTATACTTCCTAGATTAGTTAATAACTATCTAAACGATTTACTGTCGATCCCCTTAACTTTATGTCTCATTTTAACAATATTGAAATGGAGAAAGGGGAATCATTATCTATTGCCTATTTCTATGATTTCTATTGTAGTTCTTTATTATTCCTTTTATTTCGAATATTATTTACCGCAGTATCAGCCAAGATATACAGCTGATTATTTGGATATATTGTGCTATGTTTTAGGTGGTTTTCTATTTTACTTGCAACAAAGATTTGTTCTTCCTAAAGTATAGTTTAGTTTTTTCCTTTTGATTAATAAGAAGTTTGACTTTTCGTATTGTCTTATTGTATTGTTTTAATGTAAATTGCATTAGTTTTTCGGAAAATCTAAATATCAGTTAGACAGTTTTTAGAGGAAAAAACTATGTGTTATTTAGTGGAGAAGTATTAATTTGCTTTCTTTCATTAGATGAAGTGGCAATCTATTTGTTCCACAAATTGCAAATAAAAAAGCCAAAGTGGGTGTGTAAACTACGAAAGAGCTTTACCTTTTCAAATATTATCTGAAAGCATTTTGGGAGACCTTTACTGCTAAGGTACTAACAGACTTTTTTTCCCCAGCTTTGTTGACCTATACTTGCAGAATGCGTGCACTTTCCTTGCCAAGAAAGTGCTTCTGGGCTAGTAAAGTGCACGTATTGCACAAGCTTGGCAACAAAAGCTAGTGTTTTAAAACCTCTATGAGCTAGAACTAGCTACATAATTAAAGAAGAAATTGTTTCTCTATTCTGTATCATACTGGTGACTATACCTTCCTTTGCTTGATTAAACGGCTTAATGTTCTTGTCGCTTACTAGCTATAATGACTAATGTCACGGCTCCTAAGACAAAAAGTAGTCCTATAGCGGAAACCCAATCAAAGTGCTCGGCAAAAAATAATGTACCTACTAATACAGCGACTACAGGTTCCATTGACCCCAAGATAGAGGTAATAGTTGATCCAGCATGTTTGACAGCTAATACTAGACACAAATCAGAAATAAACGTAGCAAAGAAACCTAATAATATTAGATTAATCCAGTCACTTCGTAAGGTAACCATTTGTAATCCTGTTGTGAGTAAAGCGTAAAATAGAAATATCAGACACCCCATGATAAGAACATAGAAGGTAAGGGAATCAAAGTTCATTTCTGAAACTCTTGATTTGTTTAATCCTACAATGTATAAACCGTAGGTAAATATGGTTAAGGCAGCTAGTGTTAATCCTTTGAATAAAGCTGGTGAAGGTTCACCATGCCAACACATTAAAGCTACGCCTATTAAAGAAAGGATGGAAGCAATAATGAGTGCTGTTGACTTCTTTTCTTTATAGAATAGAATCATCACAATACTAACAAATATCGGGTATAGGAAGTGGACTGTTGTTGCTAATCCACTGGCAATGTATTCATAAGAATCAACAATAAACTTTGCCGTTGCTGCATATAATAATGCTAAGAAGAAAACAACAACCAATTCTTTTGTGTTAATTTTTAAGCTTGTTTTCTTGTATAAGCATACGCCTCCCATTGTAATAGAGGAGAATAAAAATCGATAAAATAATATGGTAGGTATTCCAATTGCCGCTACACCTTCTGGTCGTAACCCCGGTACAATTAACGGCAAGGAAAATAACGGAACTAAACCAAAGGTTCCTGAGGAAATTAGTGCGTAGATGATTCCTTTTAGGTTTTTCATTGTCGATATATTGAATGTTTTGATAATTGCGGCTAATGTACGCTTTACTTTTGACTTGCATAGTTTTTAGTTAATCACATGATTAGGGCAGTTTTTTATTGTGTAGATACTTAGAATAATTGAATCTACGTTTATAGGTTTTTTTTATTATCTAAGTTGATAACGTATAAATACAACGTCTTAAAATATTTTTTAGTATTAATAATTATTGTTAATTTTCTGCTTTAAAATAATTAAAAGGAAATTATGAAAAAGTTGTTTGTATTGATGCTTATAGCATCATTTGTTAGTTGTACGCAGAAGAGTGATTTAATAAAAAATGACCTTTTGATTGCTGGGATTAAGGGGAAAGTAAAGTCTTATACGGAAACTGTTACTAATTTGAATAAACATGAAACGATTAAAACTGTTTATTCTTTTAATGATCAAGGGTATATTGTTAAAGCGGAATCATTTTTTATAATGCAGGTGGATAGCGAAGGAGTGCAAGAGTTTATGATGAATTCAATTGAATATCCTGCCTATGCTGAAGGCAAACGTGAAATACAAACCAAACCTTTAAATGGTGTTTCTGTTATGTCGTCAACCGAAGAATGGAATGATAAAGGGCAATTAGTAGTTACGCAGATTAATGGTGATTATCGATTGAAAAGTACTAAAAGTTTTAATGATCATAACCAATTGATTTTGATAGAAAACGAAGGGGTTGTTTCTGAAGTTCCATTTACCTATTCTGAAGAGTTTACTTATAAAGAAGATGGGAGTTTAGATAAAATAATTAAACGCAGTGGAGATGCTGAAAAAATAATTGTAAACAGAGTGATAGATAGAGATAATGCTTTGATTGTGGAGCAAGGTGAAGGAGGCGGTTTAGATACCCGAAAACTCTATACATACGAGTACTTTTAGGGAGATAAGGAATTTTTTTGAGTTGAATATGTTAAATATGGTACTTATTTACTAGATAGCTACTGCTTTTCTTGGTTATGATAGGCATATTTGTGTATTTTGGTTGTTTGAATTTAACTAAAACTAACCAAAATGAGAATTAACAATGTGGTAAAGATGGGGGTCTTGGGAGTTACACTTCTTTCAAGTACTTTCATGCAAGCTCAACAATCAAATGATCCAATTATTGATGCAATTGTAAAAGAGGGAACGGAAAACTCACAGTTAAAGCGTTATGCTTTTGAATTGTTGGATGTGATAGGTCCCCGTTTAGTAGGTACTCCTCAGATGATGCAAGCGCATAATTGGGTAAAGGACGAATACCAAGCGATGGGATTCGAAGCGCGTAACGAAGCTTATGGAACATGGAAAGCTTGGGATCGTGGCACAACACAATTGACAATGACTTATCCGCGCATCAAAAGTCTTGAAGGAACCCAATTAGCATGGAGTCCTAGTACAAAGAAAAATGGTGTGGAAGCAGAGGTGATTATTTTAGCTGATGTGGCTGACAAGGCTGCTTTTGAGGCATGGCTACCTACCGTTAAAGGAAAGATTGTTTTGATTTCTATGCATCAAGAGACTGGTCGTCCTGAATACCAATGGGAAGAATATGCTACAAAAGAGTCTTATGAAAAGATGATAGCGAATAAAAAGGCTGCTACGGAAGCATGGGCACAACGCATTAAAAATACTGGTTATACAGCAAAGGAATTACCGAAAGTGCTAGAGGAAGCGGGTGCTGTTGGAATAGTAATGTCACATTGGAGTGGCGTTGTTGGTGCAAACAAAATATTTGGAGCTACAACAGAAAGAATTCCAACAGTTGATATTGCTTTGGAGGATTATGGACTGTTATACCGTCTAGCAGAGAATGGAAAACAACCTAAGATTAATATTAATGCACAGTCTAAAGATTTAGGTACAACACAGACTTATAATACGATTGCAGAGTTAAAAGGAGGAGAAAAAGCAGATGAGTATGTGGTTCTTTCAGCTCATTTAGATAGTTGGGATGGTGGTACAGGTGCTACAGATAATGGTACAGGTATTATTACGATGATGGAGGCTGCACGTATTTTGAAAGAAGTGTTACCAATACCAAAACGTACAATCTTAATTGGTAACTGGGGAAGTGAAGAGCAAGGTTTGAATGGTTCTCGCGCTTTCGTGGCTGATAACCCAGAAATTGTAGAAAAAACGCAAACAGTATTTAATCAAGATAATGGTACAGGAAGAGTCGCTTATTTATCAGGACAAGGTTTCTTAAATTCTTATCAATTCCTTACAGATTGGCTTCATGCTGTTCCACAGAAGTATAAACAAGATTTGAAGACTTATTTCCCTGGATCCCCTTCGGGAGGAGGTTCAGACCACGTTTCTTTTGTAAGTAAAAACATTCCCGGTTTTATGATGAGTTCTTTAAGTTGGGGATATGGTAAATATACTTGGCATACCAACAGAGATACTGCGGATAAAATCGTTTATGATGATGTACAAAGCAATGCTATCTTGATCGCAATTCTTGCTTATAAGGCAAGTCAAGAAGAAGAGCTAGTTTCGAGAGAACGTATAGTATTGCCATTGACTAAAGACGGCGAACGTCAAAAATGGCCAGAATCGAAAGGGCCAAAACGCACGAGTAATGAATAGATTAATATAGAAAAGGGGGAACAGCTGCAAGTTTGTTCCCCTTTTTGGTATTTTGGGAGTGAGTTTATAAAATAAAGAAGTGATTTTCCTCGTTTGTGTATTATGAATATATTTAAGAGATTAATAACTGAAAGGGTGCGTATTTACCCCTACTGTTTAAAAAATAGCGTATTATGAAAAAAATTTGCCTGTATTTAATGCTTTTAGCTCCTCTTGGTGGAATGGCACAAGGAGGAGGCGAAAGCAATTTGCAACAACTTTGGGAAAGCGTCCTCTCGATGGAAGAGAAGCGTGAAGTGAAAGCAATGTCTTCTGATATCAATAAGATTATAGATATTTCTAGACAACAAAAGGATTATGCTAGTCTTTTGAAAGGTATGTTTTATAAAGCTAAAGTTGATATAAATACAAAAGAAGATTCAGAGTATAATATTAATCAGGTTATAGAAGCATTTGTTGAAGAACGAAGTAAGGCTAAAGGGATTTATAGTGCACTTATCGACGTTTATCTAGCGAAGATATATCAGATCTATTTATCAGAGAATAGATATAAGCTTCATAGTCGAACAAGTTTAGACTTATCGAAGCCAATGGATGATATTCGTATGGCAACGAAAGAGTATCTGGAGGAAAAGATTAACGAGTGTTATCAACGTGCATTGGTAGAGGCAAAAAAGCACAATAAAGTGCTGGTTAAGGAGTGGGATTCTCTATTTTTATATGATCAGTCGTCTAGTATTGATTTGTCAAGTTTTACTATTTATGAAGTACTGCGTTTAGAATATGCGAATTACTTAGAGAATAGTTTGTTTTATTCTGTTGAGGATGAGTTACGTGAATCGGTTATCGAAACAACAGAAAAGCTCAGAAGGAACGTTGTATCCGATTTGCAAGCGCGTAAAAAGAAAGATTTAGTCGTTTACGTTACTTTATATACACTTCAAACAGGAAGGGAGTTATCAGCAAAAGAGAAAGATAAGCACTATCGTGAACTATTAAAGGAGTATTCTAATAACGTAGATATATATAAAGCTTATACACAGTTTTTATATAACCAATTTAATGCCTATTATCAGGAAGAAAAGTTTAGCGTTTCTGGACAGGCCTTATTAGATTTTATTAATAAAGCGCAGAAGAAACTTTCAACGACCTTGATTGAGTCGGATAAGTTGTATTTTGACAACCTTAGAAAACAGATTGAAAAACCAGTTTTATCAGTTTATTTAAATGAATATACGGTAGCTAATCAGGAAACCCCTGTCTTTCTAAATTATACGAATCTAGAAAAAATATATGTACAAGTATTTGAGAATACTAACCGTACCTATAATGAAGAATTTCCTCATGATTTTCACGAAAAAGAAGGACTCTACTATCTGACATCTAATAGAACATTAGTTAGCAGTTATAGTTTACCTCTAAAGAAGCATGAAGATTATAAAGGGCACAGTACGCATGTAGCTTTACAGGGATTGAAAGTAGGAAAATACGATGTAGTCATAAGTTCTGCTCCATTAGATAAACTTAAGAATGGAAAAGATCTAGTAGAACGTATGACTGTTAATGTTTCAAATAAGGGAATAGTTTTTAGTGATAAGGTTTTACGTGCTTATGATCGCATAACAGGTCAGCCATTAGTCAATACACGCATTAAAGTAACAAATAGACGCTCAGATCAAGAAGATAAGAATTATTGGGAAATGATAGTTGTTACGGATAGTAAAGGGGAGCATAGTTTGACTTTAGACGATAAAAATGGTTACCGTTTATATAGCTTCGAAGAAGAACCTATTGTTTATAGCAATCGTTACTATAATCGAAGAGTGCGTCAAGAAGACGAAAATGCAAAATTCACTACAGCAAAGGTTTTTTTAGATAGAGCAATTTATAGACCTGGGCAGACTGTTTACTTCAAGAGTATTTTGACGGGCATTGAAGGAGTCAAGGAATATATTGAGCCGAATAAATATGCAGAGGTAACGCTAAAAGATGTGAATGGAAAAACAGTGTCGAGTTTACAATTGGTCTCTAATGAATTTGGATCGGTACAGGGAGCTTTTGTACTTCCGAATACAGGACAGCTGGGTAGTTATGTTATTGAAGTTAATGAGAATGAGGGAAGTAAGTATTTTAGTGTAGAGGAGTATAAGCGCCCGACTTTTGAAGTAACGATGGATAAGGTTGATAAACTTTATACTATTGGAGATCAAGTAGAGGTTACAGGTGAGGCTATCGCGTATTCAGGTATCAAAATAAGTGAAGCTAAAGTGCGATATACTGTGTTTAGACAAGAGGAGTTTCCTTATTTACCTTGGTATAGACGAATGAAGATTGGATATGGTGGTAATAAACAGATAACGGAAGGAGAAGTAATTACTAATAAAGAGGGGAAGTTTGCTATTGTGTTTAAAGCAGAGGCTTCAAAGAAAGAATCAAGTGATCCTCGCACCTATCAATATATTATAAATGCTGAAGTTATTGATAGTACGGGAGAAATCCAATCGATGTCTTCTCGTGTTAGGATAGGCGATAAATCTGTAGTGTTAGCTTTTAATGTAGCAGATGCTATTTCTGCAGAGGACTTGAAGAATATTACAATCACATCAACTACCTTAAATGGAGCGGACTATAAAGGAAAAGGGAAGATATCTATTCGCCCATTAGTTTCACCATATCGCAATCGAGTATTGAATAAAAGGTGGAATCATACGAGTGAAGAAGAGACTTATTCATATGAAGAGTTCGTAGCTAAGTTTCCTCATTTAGCATATGGAGAGGAAGGTGATAAAACTAAATGGAAAGAGGGAGCTGTTTTGTTCACTTCTTCATTTGATACTTCGGTGTCGTCTAGAATCACTTGGAATGGAGCTAGAGATATACCTTCTGGTACTTATATTTTAAAAGGAGAAATAACAGATAGCAAAGGGGAGAAAATTACGGTAGAGCAAATAGTAGAAGTTACTAATACGAAGCTTTCTAGTTTGTTGACTACGGATCTAATTGCTGTTGAAGAACTTGAGAAAACGTATCGTGCAGGTCAACCAGCAAGCTTTAAACTTCGTGCTGCACTAGCTGATACTAAAGTATTGATGGAAGTATTTGCACTAGGGAAAAAGCAATCTAGTGAATTGATTACTGTTGGTACTAAACCCAAAGATGTAAGTGTTTCTTTTAAAAAAGCTTATGATCAAGCAGTTGTTTACTTTACCGTGGTAAAAGAAAACTTATATCAAATAGAAAGTGTTGCCATTGATACGCGTGAGCAAGTAGAGGGGCTTTCTATTGAAGTCAGTACGTTTAGAGATAAGTTAAGTCCTGGTCAAGAAGAAAAGTGGTCATTGTTAATCAAGGGAGCAAATAAAGATAAAGTACTCGCTGAAGTACTTGCAACGATGTATGATCAGTCTTTAGATCAATTTGTCCCACATTCATTGAATGATCTTTATACTCCTCGTAAGCATTACTATAACAACTCTAATTATTTTCAATTTGGCAACGCTTTTGACAAGCGTACTTATGGAAGAGAAATTATGTCTAATGGTCATTTGGCTACTAGCTTCTATCTCTTTAGAATAGTAGAATTGAATGATTTCAAATTCTCTACACGTAGTTTTAGAATTGCAGACTCTAATGGAAGGACTATGCCTCCCCCTCCAGCTGTTCAAGCTAAGAAAAGAGGGATAGGGACTAAATCTGATGAAAGTGTACAAGTTAGAGGAGCATCGAGTTTTAATGATGATAATTCACCGTTATACGTTGTCGATGGTGTAATTGTGAATGAAGCACCTGCTAAAGATGAAATAGCAACAATAGAAGTACTGAAGGAGGAGAAGGCGACTGCACTTTATGGAAGTCGCGGTTCAGCGGGTGTTGTTGTGATAACGACTAAGGATGCGGCATTACAAGTTTTAGAGAATATAGATAGTAGGAAGAACCTTAAAGAAACAGCTTTCTTTTATCCACAGTTAAAAACAGATAAAGATGGCAATGTCAAGATTGAGTTTACTGCACCTGAAGCATTGACTCAGTGGAAGTTTATGGCATATGCACATACTAAAGACTTGGAAAGTGCCTATTTAGAGAAAACAGTACGTACACAGAAAGAGTTAATGGTGACTCCTCATGTTCCCCGTTTCTTGCGTCAAGGTGATGAGATTGTTTTATCTTCTAAGGTGACAAATCTTAGTGATGGAAAAGTAGATAGTCATGTTGCGTTATTGTTGTTCGATGCGTTTACTATGGAGCCAATTGATGCTGCGTTTAACCACGTGGATAAGGTGAAAGAGGTGATAGGTCTAGAAAGAGGAGAATCAGGAGTTGTACAGTGGACAGTTAATGTACCACAACACATACAAGCTGTTGTTTATCGAATAGTAGCTAAAGCAGGGGATTTTAGTGATGGTGAAGAAGCGGCGTTGCCAGTATTAAGTGATAAGATACTACTAACAGAGTCTATGCCAATTTTTGTAAAAAAAGGAGATGACAAACAATTTACTTTTGACCGTTTTGTTCAAGCACGTACTGAATCGACAGAAGATTTTCGTCTGACATTTGAAATGACAACAAACCCTTTGTGGAATGCTATTTTTGCTTTACCTAGTTTAAGAGAAACAAAGTCTAAGAATTCAGATGCTATATTTCGTCAATTGTATGCTAATGTTGTTTCTACGGGGATTGTAAATAATAATCCTGTTATTAAAAAGGTGTTTGAAGAATGGAACACTACTGGGCAATTAAAATCTCGTTTGTCAAAACAAGAAGAGTTGAGAACTATTCTCTTGGCTGAGACTCCGTGGTTAGCTGATGCGGAGAGAGAAGAGGAACAGATGAAACGCATTGCTTTATTGTTCGACTTAAATGAAATGAAACAAGACCGCATACAGAAGTTCGAGAGTTTATTAGAGTTGCAAAATAGTGATGGTGGTTTTCCATGGTTTCCTGGTGGCGATTCAGATACTCATGTAACACAATCAATTATTGAAGGTTTTGGTGAATTGAAAAAGATGGGACTATTGAATGAATCGCTAGGTTTTGATTATCAGACATTGATACAACGTGCAATAACTTATGTAGATGAGGTACAATATGGTCAATACCTAAAGGAAAAGGAACAAGATAAAGCATTGTATCCATTGCAAACACAGTATTTGTATGTGCGTTCCTTTTTTATAGAAGATGTTAGAATTAATGATCGTTATACAACCATGTTTGCTCAATATTTAAAGAGAACAGAGGATTATCAACCGTCAATGGTGTATCAACAAGGAGTAAATGCCATTGTTGCTTACCGTTTTGGAAAAGGCAAAAGTGCTGCTAAACAAATGAAATCTTTGTTCAATCAATCAGTAGAGTCTGCTAATACTGGAATGTATTGGAAATCGAATATAGTTGGGTGTAATTGGTATGATACACCAGTAAGTAATCAGGTTTTAATGTTAGAAGCTGCTTTAGAAATTAATGCGCACAAGTATGCTAAGGAGATTGAAGCTATGAAGGTTTGGTTGTTGAGAAACAAACAAGCGAAGGCTTGGCGTTCTGATAAAGCTACAGTAAAAGCAATTTACGCGTTAATGCGAACTGAAAAGTCAGGAAAGGCTAATAATCAGGACTTAGTAATCAAGATTGGAGGAGAACCTCTTGATATAACAGCTTCAGAGCAAATGAAAATAGGGTATGTTAAACAAGCTTGGTCCGCGAAGGAGATTAACCCGATGATGCAGACTGTTGAGGTATCAAAGCAATCGCCAGGTGTGGCCTATGGCGGTATGTATTGGCAGTATTTTGAAAAGTTAGATAAGATTACGTCTAGTAATACGGGTGTTTCACTAAATAAGCAATTGTACATAAAGACGGTTACATCAAAAGGTAATGTTTTACAAGAGATTACTAAAGATACACCGATTAGAGTGGGTGATATAGTTACTGTGCGTTTAGAGATGGAAGTAAGACAAGATATGGATTACGTTCATTTGAAAGATATGCGTGCTAGTGGTTTTGAACCGACGAATGTGTTATCAGGTTATAGAAGGGAAAACTCATTGAGTTATTATGAAGAAACAAGAGATGCATCGACAAATTTCTTTATTTCTCGATTGCAATCAGGCACTTATGTATTTGAGTATGACTTGAGAGCTAGTGTACCAGGTGTGTTTTCAAATGGGGTTATGACCTTACAGAGTATGTATGCTCCTGAGTTAAGTGCACATACCGAGGGAGTAAAGGTTACGATTAAACAATGAAATTGAATTGAAAAGGGGCTTGCTGTGGTAAGCCCCTTTTTGTATTTAATTACTTCTTGTTGTAGGTTAAGTGCTATTGCCGATATAGGACGTAACTTTGTAATACAAAAACCAATAGATATGAAAACGAGAAGTATAGAACAAGTAGTAGCACCACAGCCTGCACATTTTGTAGGTGATGGTTTTAGAGTACATAACTTTATACCTAGTATGCCAGGTATGAGTATGCAAAGAATGGATCCTTTCATTATGTTAGATTATAATTCTAAATATGAGTTTGGTCCGTCAGAGATACCAAGAGGAGTAGGTGTACACCCACATAAAGGATTTGAGACTGTAACGATTGCTTATAAAGGACGAGTAGAGCATGGTGATAGTAGTGGAGGTGGAGGTATTATCGGAGAAGGTGATGTACAATGGATGACTGCGGCTTCTGGAGTTTTACATAAAGAGTTTCACGAAATAGAGTGGAGTAAAACAGGAGGACTGTTTCAGATGGTACAACTATGGGTAAACCTTCCTGCAAAGGATAAAAAAGGTCCTGCTAAGTACCAAGCGATTGAACATGCACAAATGACCAAGTACAACTTAGAAGATGGATTAGGTGTTGTTGAGGTCATAGCAGGTAACTATAAAACAGCAAAAGGACCAGCTTCTACATTTACACCTGTCCATATGTCAAACTTTAAAGCAAAAGCAGGAGGAAAGGCTTCTTACAATTTCCCTGAACATTACAATGTAATGTTGCTTGTAATTGAAGGTGAAATGAAAGTAAATGGAGAGTATCTTATTCCACAAGATCACATGGTTGTGATGCAACATGATGGAGAAACTTTTGAAGTTGAAGCTACACAAGATGCTGTGATATTAGTATTAGCTGGCGAACCTATAAATGAACCAATTGCTCACTATGGTCCTTTTGTAATGAACACAAGAGATGAATTAGTAGAAGTAGTTAACGACTTTAATGCAGGTAAGTTTGGTGAGTTGAGTGAATAATATACTTAACGATTATTTGTAAAATAGCTGTTTCTGGCTATTGTATAATTAGGATAGATGGTTTTACATTTGTCTTTTAAAATACAAGTATGAGGAAAGTAGGTTTAGCAATAGTAGGCTTGATGTTATTGACAGTAAGCTGTAAAGATAAAGAGGTAGAAACACCTGTAGTAGTTGAAGAAACAAAAGTAGAAACTGTAGAAGAACAACCAAAAACTACGGAGCTTAGATTGTCTGCTGAGAATATGGATAAGTATGCAGAATCTGAAGACAAAATGATGGTGTCTTTAGGAGACGATGATCAAATGCGTTTGCAAAAAGCAATACAGATTATAGGAAATTATAACATCGTTTACGGTGCAGAGGAAGATATAGATAATGATAAAACTGATGCTGTTTTCTTAAAGCAAGTAGGAGGTAAGACATTCAAAGAAGTATGTGAAGTTGCAGAAGGATATCTTAAAGCATATCAACAACGAGAGTTAGACCGTATCAATACCCTTTTAGGTACTATTAAAGACCCTAAAGCTGCATCGGAGGAAGATAAGTATAACGAAGCTCAAAACGATCTTGAAGAGGCTAAAAAGATGCCTATTACGATAGATGCTTACGACTATAACGAGGAGTGTTTTCTGTAGAGACGTACTAATCCTTCCTTCTCCTGGCTCATCATTCATAATGTCCACTGGACATTCTTCTTTCTGTCCTGTCTACTATCCAGTAACAACAATGTAGATAACGTTTCAAAATAGAAGAAGCCCTTTGCAACGCAAAGGGCTTCTGTGTTTTTATAACAATCCTGCTCTTTTTAGTAAAGCATCAGGAGTAGGTTCTTGTCCTCTGAATTTTTTGTACAAAGTCATTGGGTGATCAGTACCACCTTGAGACAGTACATTGTCTTTAAACTTGGTAGCTACTTCTTTGTTAAAGATACCGTTATCCTTAAAGTATGCAAAAGCATCAGCATCTAATACCTCTGCCCATTTGTAACTGTAGTATCCAGATGAGTAACCCCCTTGGAAGATATGTGAGAACGAAGTACTCATCGCATTCTCTTTTACATCAGGGTACTGTTGTGTAGATTGGAACTGTTTTACCTCAAAGTCTTTCAAACTTGTGATAGCAGTAGGGTCTTGTCCATGCCATCCCATATCCAATAATCCGAAGCTCAATTGACGTACTGTAGCTAACCCCTCTAAGAAGCTTGCGCTCTCTTTAATCTTCTCTACTAACTCCATAGGAATAGTCTCCCCAGTTTGGTAGTGTTTTGCGAACAACTCTAACGCTTCTTTCTCATAGCACCAGTTCTCCATTACCTGACTTGGTAACTCTACGAAATCCCAATATACATTAGTACCTGATAACGAAGGATAAGTAGTATTAGCCAACATACCATGTAGTGCGTGTCCAAACTCGTGGAATAGAGTTGTCACCTCATTAAACGTAAGCAATGATGGTTTAGTAGCAGTAGGTTTTGTGAAGTTGCATACAATAGAGATATGTGGTCTCTCGTTTACACCTTCTTTGATGTATTGGTTCTTGAATGAAGTCATCCAAGCTCCGTTTCTCTTTCCTTTACGAGGGAAGAAGTCGGTGTAGAACACAGCGATAAAGTCACCTGCTTCGTTTGTAACTTCGAACGTACGTACATCAGCGTGATACTTTTCTATAGTATGTACTTCAGTGAATACTAATCCATATAATTTATTCGCTACTTGGTAAGCCCCATCTAATACGTTCTCTAATTGGAAGTATGGTTTTAACAACTCGTCGTCTAAGCTAAAACGCTCTTGTTTTAATTTCTCAGAGTAGTAAGAACCGTCCCATTTCTCTAACTGATCAATACCATCTGTTTTCTTAGCAAATGCAGTTAACTCTGCAAACTCTTTATCCGCAGCAGGCTTAGCCTTTGCCAATAACTCCTCTAAGAAAGCATTTACCTTATCTGGACTTTGTGCCATACGCTCTTCTAATACGAAGTGTGCATGTGTAGCATATCCTAATAGGTTAGCTCTTTCGTGACGAAGGTTTACTATGCTTAAAACATTTGCTTCATTGTTGTACTCATTGTCTTGGAATGCTTTTTTACCACCAGCAATAGCCATTTCTTTGCGCAACTCACGGTTATCCGCATACGTCATAAAAGGAATATAACTTGGATAGTCTAAAGTGAATACCCATCCCTCTTTACCTTCTTGTTCTGCCAATGCTTTAGCCTCTTCGATAGCTCCTTCTGGCAATCCAGCTAAGTCTTGTTCAGCAGTGATGTGTAGTTGGTACTTATGCGTTTCGGCTAATACATTCTCTCCAAACTTTAGAGCAGTAGTAGATAGTTGCGCATCAATAGCTCTTAAGCGTTTTTTTTTGTCTTCAGATAACAAAGCACCATTTCTCACAAAGCTCTTATAATTCTTTGTCAATAGTGTTTCTTGTTCTGTCGTTAGGTTAAGGCCGTCTTTTTGTTCATATACAGCTTTAACGCGTTTAAACAACTCTTCGTTTAATGAAATGTCATTACTCAAAGCAGACAACATAGGAGCTACTTCCTGTGCTATCTTTTGCATCTCGTCATTTGTCTCAGCAGAGTTGAGGTTAAAGAAGATATTAGACAATACATCTAACTCCATACCTGAGTATGTAAGAGCTTCTAAAGTATTCTCAAAAGTTGGTGTACTGTTATTAGAAGTGATTGCTTCTATCTCGTTTTTAGTATCTTGAATTGCTTTATTAAAAGCAGGGATATAGTCTTCTGTTTTAATCTGTGTAAAAGGAGCAGTACTGTGTACTGTGTTGAATTTACTGTTTAGTAATGTCATATATTGTGTACTTAATTTTTAATCGAAAGATTAAAAATACGAGTTTTTAAAGGAATAAGCTGTTAAATCTATATCAATGTTTGCTTTTTGGTGTGACAGCATAACTGTTTTTAGGGGTGTTGTAAGATTGTTGAGAGGTTTAGTAAAATGTATAATAGTGCTAAAAAACGACAGGATAGTATGTTAAATGTTGAATTAACAGCGATTGATAGGGTAAATATGATAGTTTTGCCATCACCAAATAACAAATGTAATTATGATTAAAATAGCTTTAGAAGATAAGTTAGCCTTGCAGAAATCTATAGTTGCTGCTGAGGAACAAGGTCATTTAACTAAAGAACAACTTACAGTAATTTACAAATACAACTTATTCAATTTATTTGTTCCAAAAGAATATGGAGGTTTAGCACTTGATTTTATAGATGCCCTGGAGCTACAAGAAGAAATAGCTTGTATAGATGGAAGTTTAGGTTGGACGGTCGCTTTGTGTAGTGGAGCGAATATGTTTGTTGGTTATTTAGATCAGGGGCTGAGTAAGCAATTATTTGCCGACTCTCAAGTATGTTTTGGAGGTAGTGGAAAAGTAGGTGGTGTAGCTATAGAGATAGAAGACGGTTATATTGTTTCGGGACATTGGAAAGTGGCTACAGGTTTACATCATTGTACTGTATTCACAGCTAATTGTAAAATTGAGCGTGATGGAAAGTTTGTTGAAGATGCCGAAGGAAATCCGATTTATCAATCCTTTTGTTTTCTACCTGATGAGGTTGAGGTTGTCAAAGAGTGGAATACTATGGGGCTTATAGCTACAGGTAGTGATTCGTTTACTGTAAATCGATTAAAAGTAAGTCGTAATAGAGCTTTTTCTATAACAAAAGAGGATAAGGTTATTGATAATGCGTTATTTTCTTTTCCTTTTTTGCCATTTGCTAAATTTACGTTGGCAGTTAATCACTTAGGTATTCAAGCCCACTTTATAGCCTTAGCTGAGCACTATTTTAATTCACTGTCTAGTAAAACACATGCTATAAAGCACCAGAGCCTTTTGGGACAAATGAAAGCAAGTTTTTTAAATAGAAAGATTAAGTTTTATCAAAAAGCACAAGAGTGTTGGCAAGTTGTGAAAGATGATGAAGTTTTTACAGATGGTTTACTTGCGGCAGTAGATAAAGTATGCGAACAAGTCGTCTTTGAAGGACGTAAAGACATCGTGGAGTGTATGCCTTATTTAGGGTTAACGGTTATCAATAAGGACGCTGATATCAATAGAGTATTTAGAGACTTAATGACAGCAGGTCAGCACAGTTTGTTTTTGTAGTTGTTGCTTTCGTATTTTTTAGAAGTTTCAAATTCAGGCATTAAGGTAGCATTCAAATTGTCATCGGATTTTCAGTATAGCTTTATAGTTTCAAAAATCTATCAGTGAGTCAGTGTCGTAGGAGATAGACCTATGCGTGCAGTATTCGTGCACATTCCTTGCCAAGAGATGCTCTGTGGGCTCGTAAACTGCACGAATACTGCACGTATGGCTCAACCTTGCGAGGAAATGACAATAAAATAGGGTGTCTAGGGGAGGCACGAAGATAATAAACACACTTTATCTCTGTGATCATATAGTTTGCTTTAATGATTTTGATTATAAGAAACTCAATATGTTGAGTTGAATAGATGTCAGTACGTTATCTACTTATGAATCGTTAGGTGAATTTTGATGATCTTTCAATAAAGATATGAAAAAAGGGAATAGTAATAGTGTTTTTGTACCTATTATCAACTCCCTTTTTCATCTAATAAAACAGATGTTGTTATTTTATAGACTCTGCAGCTTTGAGTACAGCTTCTCGTAATCCGTTTTTGTAATCTACCATTTTGTTAAGTAGTTCTTCGTTTTGACTACCTAATATCTGTAGAGCAAGTAATCCTGCGTTCTTAGCTCCGTTTAGTGCTACAGTTGCTACTGGGACACCACCTGGCATTTGCAAGATAGATAGTACGCTATCCCAACCATCAATAGAGTTGCTCGATTTGACAGGTACTCCGATAACAGGAAGGGGAGACATAGAAGCTACCATACCTGGTAAGTGAGCAGCTCCACCTGCACCTGCGATAATTACATTGATGCCGCGTTTGTGAGCGTTTGAAGAGAAGTCTACTAACTTCTCTGGTGTTCTGTGTGCAGATACAATATCTACTTCTACCTCTACACTGAATTCTTTGATTATATTGATTGCATCTTGCATTACAGGCATGTCTGATACACTGCCCATTACTACTGCTATTTTCATAATTTATTTACTGATTACTTTGATTGTTTCTTTTACTTGTTGTGCTATTTTTCTAGCTTCAGTCATATCGCTATTGACGATCGTTACATGTCCCATCTTGCGGAATGGTCTTGTTTCTCTTTTGCCATAGATATGAGGTGTAACTCCATCTATAGCTAAGATTTCCTCCATATCTTCGTAAAACACTTGACCTGTATATCCCTCAGCACCGACTAAGTTGACCATAATACCGGCTACTTTACTATCTGTATTACCTAGAGGTAAGTCAAGTATAGCACGGATGTGTTGCTCAAACTGTGAAGTATAGCTTGCCTCGATCGAATAGTGTCCAGAGTTATGTGGGCGAGGAGCTACTTCGTTTACCAATACTTCGTCCTCTTGTGTTTGGAACATCTCTACTGCAAGTAAACCAACGTGGTTAAACTTCTCAGATACCTGAAGAGCGATAGCTCTTGCTTTGTCAGCTACTGTCGCATCTATACGCGCAGGACAGATGACGTATTCTACTTGGTTTGCCTCTGGGTGAAACTCCATTTCTACTACAGGGTAAGTTTTGATTTCTCCAGATGCAGAACGAGCCACGATTACCGCCAACTCATTTTTGAACGGAACCATTACTTCGGCAATACACTCTACATTGGGTAAAGTCTCCAAATCAGCAATCGAGCGAACTACTTTTACACCATTACCATCGTATCCAAACTGTGCAGACTTCCATACAAAAGGCATGTTTACCTCATTTGTTTTTGCTGCTGAGATTAGCGATTCTATACTCTTATATCTCTTATACGGAGCAGTAGGAATATTGTGAGTTGTGTAAAAATCTTTTTGATTTCCTTTGTTTTGGATTAGACGTAGCGTCTTTGGAGAAGGAAATACTTTAAGTCCCTCTTCTTCAAGTTTGTCAAGGGCATCTAAGTTAACGTTTTCAATTTCGATAGTCAGTACATCGACCGTTTTACCAAAGCGATATACCGTTTCGAAGTCCATTAAATCTCCTTGAAAGAATTGATGAGCACCATATTGCGCAGGAGCATCTTTACTAGGGTCTAGTACATTCGTGGCGATGTCAAATTTGCGAGTGTCGTATAGGAGCATTTTACCTAATTGACCGCCTCCTAATATTCCTAAACGGAAATCAGTAGAAAAGTAATTCATTGTGTAGTTGTATTGTTATGCCACAAAGATAATTTAAAATTATATAAAATGAATAATTAAGGTTTAGTCTTCAATCTTTATGAGTAATCAATTGATTTTCAATGGTTGATTTAACGAGACATTATTGTTCATCTGAAAGATTTAGTTTTAAGCAAATTAAAGTGTGATGAAAGAGATTATAAGGAGAATATTTTCTTTGTGAATTATCCTTTTAATTTAAGTGAATATTATAATTAGTTTGATTTTGGAGTTAAAGTGTGATTAATTGTGTTTTTTGTTAGCATTTTATTAAAAGGTGTTTATTTTTTAATTATAATGATTTATTAAAAAAGTATTTTTTAGTTAAAAAAATTAACTTATATTTGTGAGAAAGGAATAAAAATAGAAGTACGTTTCTAAAGATAGATTACTAGAAATAGTAATAAAAATAATCTCAACGATAAAACTCTACTTTGGTTTTAGAGTTAGATTGAATTAGTTTGTTTTAGGCGTAGCGTTGTGAAACGCTACGTTTTTTATTTGTCTATTTTGATTAATATTCTGGTCTTTTATAGATAAGATTGCTAAATTTAAGAAGGAATACTTTGTTTATTAATGTGTTTGTGTAATTCCTTTGTTAATAAACTTATATAGGTTTTTTCTTTTTGTATATTTGCAAATTATCAATAAACAACACAATGGAAATACAAGTATTAGATAAGACATTCGTGCCTTTTATATCAGCCGAACGAATCCAAACACGATTAAAAGAAATAGCAGCACAGATAAAAGCTGACTTGAATGGAGAAGTGCCTTTATTCATAGGTGTATTGAATGGTTCTTTTATGGTGTTTAGTGATTTAGTGAAGCATTATGATGGAGACTGTGAAATGAGTTTTGTAAAAATGGCGTCTTATATCGGGACACAGTCTACAAATCAAGTAAATCAACTTATTGGTTTGGATATTGATGTAACGGATCGTACAGTGATAATTATTGAGGATATTGTGGATACAGGTAATACGTTAGTTGCTTTGAAACATTTGTTTGATCAACAGCGTCCTAAACAGGTGAAAATTTGCACCTTATGTTTGAAGCCAGAAGCATATACTAAAGATATACCTTTAGATTATGTAGCTTTTGAAATAGAAAACAAATTTATTGTAGGGTATGGTATGGACTATGATAAGTTTGGAAGAAATATACCAGAGATATACCAGATTAAAGAATAATTGACTAACAGTATAAATATAGAATAATGATTGCAATCGTTTTATTTGGAAAGCCAGGTGCTGGAAAAGGTACGCAGGCTGAGTTCCTTAAAGAAAAGTATAATTTAACTCATATTTCAACTGGAGATGTTTTCCGTTATAATTTAAAGAACGGAACGGATTTAGGTAATGAAGCAAAAGTATTTATTGACAAAGGTGAATTAGTGCCAGATTCAATAACAATCAATATGTTGGCGGAGGAAGTTGCTAAAAATATGGATAAAGCAGGTTTTTTATTTGATGGATTTCCAAGAACAATCAAGCAAGCTGAGGCATTGGAAGAGCTATTAAAAGAAAAAGGAATTTCTTTTGCAGGAACTATTGGGTTAGATGCAAATGATGAAATATTAGTAGCGCGTATCTTAGAAAGAGGAAAAACAAGTGGTAGAGCAGACGACCAAAATGAAGCTAAGATTCGCAATCGCTATAAAGAATACAATGAGAAAACAGCTCCACTTATAGCGTTTTATGAAAATAAGAAAATGTATTCTTCAGTAGATGGAATTGGAACAATAGAGGAAGTAACAGAGCGTCTTAGCAAAGTTATAGATACCTTAGTATAAGCATACAGTTTGTATCTGAAAAAAGACTAATTTTGCAGCTTAGATTTATTGCCTATTGCAATAAGAAGAAATAATTAAAGAAAGATGACTGAAGGGAATTTTGTCGATTACGTAAAAATATATGTAGCTTCTGGAAAAGGAGGTAGAGGTTCTACGCACTTGCACCGCGAAAAATTTATAGAAAAAGGTGGACCAGATGGAGGAGATGGTGGTCGAGGAGGACACGTTTATATTGTAGGGAATGAAGGACTGTGGACTTTATTCCATTTGAAATTTATGCGTCATATTAAAGCTGGGCATGGAGGGGATGGAGGTAGTTCTAGAAGTACAGGTGCAGATGGAGAGGATAGAATTATTGAAGTGCCGTTAGGAACGGTTGTAAAAGACAAAGAAACAGGAGAGGTTTTATTTGAGATTACAGAGCACGGTGAAAGTCGTGTTGTTGCTCAAGGAGGTAAAGGAGGTTTAGGAAACTGGCACTTTAGATCATCGACAAATCAGACACCACGTTATGCACAGCCTGGTTTGTCAGGTATGGAACTGGATGTTATTTTGGAGTTGAAAGTACTTGCAGATGTAGGACTAGTAGGGTTTCCTAACGCAGGTAAATCAACATTGTTGTCTGTATTGACTTCAGCTAAACCAAAGATTGCTGATTATCCATTTACAACGCTTAAGCCTAATTTAGGAATTGTAGCTTATAGAGATTTTAAATCATTTGTAATAGCAGATATTCCTGGAATTATCGAAGGCGCTGCGGAAGGAAAAGGGTTAGGACATTACTTTCTAAGACATATTGAACGTAACTCTACACTGCTGTTTATGGTGCCTGCTGATGCAGATGATATCAAGAAAGAGTACGATATCTTAGTTGATGAGTTGAGAAGATATAATCCTGAGATGTTGGATAAAGATCGTCTTTTAGCTATTACGAAATGTGATATGTTAGACGATGAATTGAAAACTGAGTTAAAAGAGCAATTAGATACAGAATTAGACGGAGTACCATATATGTTTATATCAGCTGTAGCGCACCAAGGGCTTACGGAATTGAAAGATAAACTTTGGGAAATGTTGAATAAAAAATAAAGAATTAAGAATATAAATTTTATTCTTATTTGTAAGTAGAAGTGAGAAAAAATTAACGTTAATTGTTGGTTAATACTAACTTTTGGTTTAGTTTTTGATTTTTTTATATATATTTACTCCTGTTCAGGAAATAAGTAATTAGAGAATTAAAACCTATATGCTAACATTAATTTTTCTCACTTTTGTACTTGCGTTTGCAATCCTTTTGTTGAAGGACTTTGTACAAACAAAATTTGTAGCATTAATATCCCTATTACCATTCTCGATATTTGTTTACTTCTTAATTTATCTGACAAAGATAAAAGATGGAGTAACATCACTTGTTTATACTTCGGATTGGGTCCCTTCATTGGGTATAAGTTTAGACTTTAAGTTTGATGGTCTATCTGTTCTTTTTGGATTATTGATATCGGGTATTGGTACATTGGTATATTTGTATGCAATTTCATATTTAAGAGGACATCCTCTTTTGCACCGATTTTTATGCTACCTTACTTTATTCATGGGAGCAATGTTAGGGGTTGTTACTTCTGACAATTTAATTACACTATTTGTTTTTTGGGAATTAACGAGTATTAGTTCTTTCTTTTTGATAGGATTTAATAACGAAGAAGAAGAGTCAAGGAAGAGTGCAATGTGGGCATTCTCGATCACTGGTTTCGGAGGGTTCTTTCTCTTGTCATTTGCGATTATAGTAGGATCTATAACGGGTACATATTCAATAAGTGAGTTATTATCGCAGAGCGATTTATTGAAAGAAAGTCCGTATTATATTCTTTTAATTTCCTTTCTTTTTATTGCAGCTTTTACGAAGTCAGCGCAGTTTCCTTTTCATTTTTGGCTACCTGGGGCGATGAAGGCACCAACCCCCGTATCGGCATATTTGCATTCAGCGACTATGGTTAAGGCAGGTGTGTTTTTGATAGCACGCTTTACGCCAATCTTAGGAGGAGAGGTTTACTGGAATAATACTTTACTTTTGGTTGGTGGAGCTACTATGGTTTTTGGTGCTTTTCACAGTGTGTTTAGAAAAGATATGAAAGGTATATTAGCCTATTCTACAATTTCTGCATTAGGAGTATTGATGTTTTTGTTGGGAATTGGAACGAAAACAGCTATGTATGCAGTTGCTGTATTTATTGTAGCACATGCATTGTATAAAGCTACATTTTTCTTAGTGACAGGGATAGTTGATCATGCCTTACATTCAAGAGATATTAGTACTATAAGGGGATTGAGACATCAGTTTCCAATACTTTCTATTGTAGTTATGGTAGCCGCACTTTCATGTGCAGGTATTCCATTTACCTTTGGATTTATAGGTAAAGAGTTGATTTATGAAACGGGGTTATTATTGACTAATCAAGTTTATGCTTATGTTTTGACGGGGGCATTGTTGTTTACTAATGTTTTTTTGACTGCATCTGGATTTTTGATAGGAATTAAGCCTTTTTTCGGTTCATTTGATAAGTTAAAGCGCATTTATCACCGTCCAGATTTGTATTTGTTGGTACCGACAATTGTGCTAAGCCTTTTGACCATTGTATTTGGTGTTTTTCCTTTATTTATATATAATGAATTGATCTTATCAACGTTCTCAGCATTATATGGTGCAGTAGTAGAATTGCCTTTGAAAATATGGCATGGAATAAATACAAGCCTCTTGTTAAGTGGGTGTTCAATAGTGTTAGGAACGGTAGTTTATGTTATATTTAGTAAATGGAATAATTCACTAGCAGTGATGGATCGGTTCAATCAATTGTCACCAAAAGTTATTATTAGCTTTTTTGTAGAGAAATTTAGACAATTTGCCTATCGTTATACATTTATGTTTCACAGTAGTTACCTACGTTCATATTTAGCTGTTATCATCGTTTTCTTTATAGGGTTGGTTGGGTATAAGTTGTTTTCTGACGTTCCTTTACGAGTAAATACTACAGGTCTTTCGGCTTTTCGTGTATATGAGTTGGTTGTTTTTTTGATTGCGGTAATAGCTGTGATATTTGCGATTAATACATCTTCTCGACTTAGTGCCATAGCAGCAACAGGCGTAGTAGGTTATTGTATTTGTTTAATATTTGTTTTTTACGGAGCGCCAGATTTAGGAATGACTCAGTTTGCTATAGATACTTTGACTACAGTTTTGTTTGTCTTGGTATTGTTTAAACTGCCACCTTTTTTGAGGTTTAGCGATAGAAAATTACAGATACGCGATGCTATAATTTCGATATCATTTGGGACATTGATTGCAATTATAACTTTACAAGCTTTAGTATCACCAGCGGACAAAGACATTAGTCGATTCTATGCAGATAATGCTTATGTGTTGGCAAAAGGAAAAAATGTAGTCAATGTTATTTTGGTTGATTTTAGAGGATTTGACACGTTGATAGAAACAATTGTATTATCAATCGCTGCAATGGGAGTATTTAGTATGTTAAAATATAAAGATGATGAAGAGCTCGAGAAATAGGAAAAGGAAGTTAGATGCCACAATTTTGCGTACGGCAACTAATTATTTACTTCCTTTATTACTGATGTTTTCTCTTTTTGTTTTATTGAGAGGACATTATCTTTCTGGAGGTGGATTTGTAGGAGGACTGATCGCTTCGATTGCTTTTGTTTTGCATTCGTTTGCTTATAATACAAAACGCACGTTACGATTATTTTCGATACCTCCTTTAATGTTAATCCCTATAGGATTAGTCATATCATTTGTCAGTAGCTTTTTACCAGTACTGTTAGGAGAGTCGTTTTTGACAGGGGTATGGTTTGCTGATTCAGTAGCGGTAATAGGGTCAGTAGGAACAGCCTTATTTTTTGATATAGGTGTTTATCTAGTGGTTATCGGAGTTGTATTAACGATTTTATTTACTATTTCAGAAACTGTACAATAAATTATGGAGTTACTTTTAGTTTTCTTGGTAGGGATATTGTATTCAGCAGGGATTTATTTGATCCTAAGACGAAGTATGGTCAAGCTACTATTAGGATTTATGATGTTAGGTAATGGAGCTAATATTTTGATTTTTTTGATGGGAGAGCTTTCAAAGGGAAAAGCTCCAATTATCGATGGAGAAGAGAGTCAATTTACGGACGTTTATGCCGATCCAGTACCACAGGCATTAATATTAACCGCGATTGTCATTAGTTTTGGACTAACCGCATTTGCTATTATTCTTTTGAAGAAAGTACACGCAACAACAGGGACAGATGACTTAGATTCACTTAACGTGCAAGATTTAGATATATGATTTCGAACTTTATATTAGCGCCTATTTTAGTACATATGCTTACGGCAATAGTATTAATGTTTTTTTGGAAGAAAATCCGCGCACAGAAGACGATTAGTATTATAGGGAACAGTATTGCTTTTTTAGTAAGCTTGCAATTATCGATATCTGTATGGCAAAATGGCAATATGACGCTCCAAGTAGGAGGCTGGGAAGCTCCATTTGGAATCACTTTTGTCAGTGACATGTTAAGTGCAACAATGGTTATGCTTACCGCTTTGGTATCTTTGTGTGTAGGAATTTATTCTACAGAAGCTATTAATACAAGTCGCATTCGCTATGGTTATTTTGTGATCTTTCACTTTTTAATTATGGGGCTAAACGGTGCTTTTTTGACCGGCGATATTTTTAATCTCTATGTGTGGTTTGAAGTTGTTATTATTTCATCATTTGTTTTATTAACCTTAGGTGGGAAGAAGCGACAGATGGAAGGAGCAGTGAAGTATGTAACGATGAATATGCTTGCCTCGTCTATATTTCTTACGGCTATAGGAATTTTGTATGGTATTACGGGAAGTTTAAATATCGCTGATTTACCAGAGCACGTGGCAGCTGTTGAAAACAGAGGTTTGGTAACAGTAACTGCATTACTATTTTTTGTAGGCTTTGGAATTAAATCAGCAGTATTTCCAATGTATTTTTGGTTGCCATCATCATATCATACACCACCATCAGCTATTGGTGCAGTGTTTGGTGGATTATTAACGAAGATGGGAGTTTATTCCATGTTACGCATATTTACGGTAGTTTTTACACCAGATGACTTCATTCAAGGAGTATTTGTAGCAATTGCAGTTTTGACGATGATTAGCGGAGCATTAGGAGTGATTAATAAGAGAAATTTACGACGTATTTTATCTTATTTTATAGTATGTCATATAGGGTATTTAATAGCAGGGATTGGTTTGTATACAGAGCTAGCTCTTGTAGGTGTTATTTTCTATTTAATCCACGATGTTATCATTAAAAGTAATTTGTTTATGATGAGTGGTATCATAAATAAAATTAGGGAAACACAAGATATTTATCGTTTAGGAGGATTCTATAAAGATTACCCAAAGTTGAGTATAGTTTTTGCAATTATATTGTTTTCATTAGCGGGTATTCCACCGTTATCTGGTTTTTGGCCGAAGATTATGTTGTTTCAAGAAGCATTTGCTCAAGGCAGTTACGTATTGTTAGGAACCTTAATTTTTGCTAGCTTTATCACTTTATTTATAGTAGCGCGAATTTGGTCGGAGATTTTTTGGAAAGATTTACCTAAACCAAATAGTGAAGAAATAGATCACTTTTGCAATTTTCATAAAAGAGGTAAAATAGCACTAGTGTTACCTATTGTTGCTTTAGCAGTAGTATCTTTATTTATAGGATTTAAGGCGTCTTTTATTTTTGAGATTTCTGAACGAGTTGCCTATGAGTTAAAGAATCCTCAGATTTATATTGATTCAGTAATGAACCATTTAAAGTAATAGCATATGTTGAAATACTTTTTATTAAATCTATTATTGACGTTCGTTTGGGTTGCATTGACAGGTCAATTAAATTACTCAAATTTTTTGTTTGGTTATTTAGCAGGTTTTTTCATTTTGTGGATGTTGACGCGACATTCTAACTTGAAGGAGAAGCAGTATTTTTATCGAGTACCAAAGGCATTAGTTTTTACAATGTACTTTTTTTATGATATGATGGAGGCTAATCTACGCGTAGCAAAAGATGTGATCACGCCTAACTATAATACAACACCAGGGATAATTAAATATCCATTAGATGCAAAGACAGATTTTGAGATTACAATGTTAACGAATATTATTGCTTTAACACCAGGTACTATGGTGATGGATATAGCAGATGATAAAAGTTATTTATATATACATACAATGTATTTGCGCAATAAGCAGAAGTTTATACGCAATTTAAAAGACCGAACAGAAACTAAATTATTAGAGTTATTGCGATGACAGTTGATGATTATTTATTTTATGTGATAATGCCTATCATAAGTCTTTCTTTGATCTTTATATTCATAAGATTCTTAAAAGGGCCATCTGTAGCGGATCGAGTAGTAGCTTTAGATTTGCTTATTACGGTAGGTGTAGGAGTAATTGGCTTGTTTAGTTTAATAGCTGATAGCGCCTTGTTTTTAGATGTAGCCATTATTTTGGCATTAATTGCTTTTTTAGGCACAGTAGCATTTTCGTTTTACTTAGAAAAAAGAAATAGAGATGACTGATATATTAATTATGGTATTAAGCACGTTAGGGGCGATATTTATTTTGATAGCGTCTATTGGTATAGTACGTATGCCTGATTTTTATACGCGTTTATCGATTACGATAAAAGCAGCAACCTTGGGTATTGGTTGTATTTTGGCAGCGGCGGCAATTCATTTTTCAGAATTTTCAACAACGACCAAAGTGATTGCTATTATCTTTTTCCTATTTATTACTTCACCAGTAGCAGCTTTTCTTATTGCGCGCACAGCTTATATAACAGGAATAAAGCTTTGGGATAAGTCAATTGTAGATGAGCTTCAGGATCGTTATGATAACAACAATAATATTCCTAATAATCGATGCAAAGAAGAATAATAAGTTATCGTTCTGTGTTTATTTAAAATTATTTAATTTAAATGTGAAGGAAATTGTTGAATAAAATTTATCTTCGCAAACTAACATTCTATAATAATTATGAAAAAAATAGTATTATTCTTATCAGCTTTGTTATTTGCTATGCCTTTTAAGGTAAAAGCAGACGAAGGAATGTGGTTCCTAATGTTTTTAGAGCGTTTAAATCAACGCGATATGGAGAAGATGGGATTGCAATTGACTGCTGAAGAGATTTATAGCATTAATAACCATTCATTGAAAGATGCTATCGTTCAATTCGATGGAGGTTGTACAGCAGAGATAATCTCAAACCAAGGTTTAGTTTTAACCAATCACCACTGTGGGTATGATAAAATTGCAAAGTTATCTACACCTGAAGACGATATTCTAACAAATGGATTTTGGGCTTCAAATCAAAAAACAGAGCGTGAAGCAGATGGCTTATCAGTTCGTTTCTTTGTACGTATGGACAATGTTACGGATAGAATTCTAGGAGTAGTAAATGACGCTATGTCTGAATTGGACCGTGAAAAAGTAATAAATAAAGAAATAGCTAAAATTCAAAAAGAGAATAATGAAGGTGGTAAATATACAGTATCTGTTCGTTCATTTTTTCAAGGAAATGAATATTACTATTTCGTATATCAGGATTATACAGATGTACGTCTAGTAGGTACACCACCTAATAGCATTGGTAAGTATGGTGGAGACACTGATAACTGGGAATGGCCTCGTCATACAGGAGATTTCTCTATTTTTAGAGTATATACAGATAAAGACGGAAATCCAGCACCATATTCTCCTGATAATGTTCCAATGAAACCGAAGCACTATTTGCCAGTTTCTATGGCTGGAATTAGCGAAGGAGATTTTTCTATGATTTTAGGTTATCCTGGGCGTACAAATAGATGGATGCCTGCACAAGGAGTAGAGCAAAATATAAAATATGCTTATCCTGCATGGGTTGAAGGATCTAAGCTTGGTATGGATGTAATGAAAAAATACATGTCTGCAAGTGATGAAGTTCGTTTAAATTACGCTTCAAAATACGCTGGTGTAGCTAATTATTGGAAGAATAGACAAGGGATGATTGATGCTTTGACACAACATCAAACTGTTCAGGCTAAGACAATCAATGAAGAAGCATTTAATGTTTGGGCTAATAGGTCTGAGAATAAAGCTAAATATGGGCAAGTGATCAGTGATATTAATGCGTGGTACGCTGCGACAAATGAAAAAGCACGTCACGATAATTATTTAATGACAATGATGCGCACTTCTGCAATGTCTTCTATACCATATAGGTTATCAGGAGGAGCAGAAAAATATATCTTAGCTAAAAAATCTGTAAGAGATTCTATGCGTGGAGAGTTTGAAGAATTTGCTAATGGTTTATATAATGGAAAATATGAAGCATTAGAGAAAGAAATGCTTGCTCAGCAATTGAATTTGTATGCGAATAAATCTGAAGGGTATGAGATAGCACCTTATGTTGCACAAATTGCTAAAGAGTATAAGGGGGATTTTGATAAATTTGTAAATGAAGCTTTTGATAAGAGTATATTTGCCAATATTGAATCTTTCAAAGCGTTTTTAGATAATCCAAAAGGGACAGTAATTTCTAGAGATCCATTGTTTAAGTTGTCTTTAGCTTTAATGGAGAAAGCAAGGTATAAAACTGAGGAATTAGCCAAATTAGAAGATAAATACCAAAAAGCATTTAGGTTATTAGTAGATGGTCTTCAAAAGAGTAATCCAGATAAGAAGTATTACCCTGATGCAAACTCAACTTTACGTTTGACGTATGGAACTGTTAAAGGATTACCAAGAGGAGAGAAAGTAAATGATGCGAAAGAGAACTGGTATACTACATTAAAAGGAACAGTTGCGAAACATATTCCAGGCGATGAAGAGTTTGAAAACCCTCAAAAGTTAATTGATTTGTATGAGGCTAGAGACTTTGGTCCTTACGCGGATAAAGAAGGTCACTTACCAGTAAACTTTTTGACTAATCACGATATTACAGGAGGAAACTCTGGATCTCCAGTACTTAATGCTAAAGGAGAATTGATTGGATTGGCATTTGATGGAAATATTGAAGCTATGGCAGGAGATGTTATTTATGATCCAGAATTACAACGAACAATAAATGTTGACATACGTTATGTATTATTTATCATCGATAAGTTTGCTGGAGCAAAACATTTAATAGATGAGATGACAATTGTAAAATAAGATATAGAGACTATATACACAAAAGCACCTTTTTAGAGGTGCTTTTGTGTTTCTAATAGGTACAAGTTATTACATTTGTAATATGAAATATTTATCACTGCTTATAGTCATTTTTGTCGTATTAGGTTGTACTGATCATAATAAAAATCAGCAGTTGAAACTGTCTTATTATTATTGGCGTACCTCTTATGCTTTAGATAGTGTAGAGCGTAAATCACTTCAGGATTTATCTATTGATAAGATGTATATGCGTTATTTTGATGTTGTATTGAAAAATCATGCGGCTGTCCCGCTAAGTCCAATAATGTTTAAGGAAAGAGTTGATAGTACAATGGCTTTGGTTCCTGTTGTTTTTATTAAAAATGAAGTGTTTCTTGATTCATTTGTACATCCGAAAAAATTAGCGAGTCAAGTTGCGGATTTTATCATACAAATAAATATTAAGCAGAACCTTAAGATAAGTGAAGTCCAATTTGATTGTGATTGGAGTTTGTCTACGAAGGAGCGTTTCTTTGCCTTTGTTGAGGAAATTAAAAAGAATCAACCATGGAAAGTTTCTGCAACAATACGTTTGCATCAGGTGAAATATGCTGATAAGACGGGAATTCCTAAGGTAGATAATGGTGTTTTGATGTATTATAATATGGGGAGTATTGCAGCGGATAGTTTAAATTCGATATATGATAGGAAAATAGCGAGACAGTATATTTCTTATTTAAAAGACTATTCGTTGCCTTTAAATTATGCACTACCAATTTACTCATGGTTAATTCATATAAGAGAAGGGCATGTAGTACGTCTAATCAGTAGAGTTCGCAAAGAAGATATTAATCGAAACGAATCTTTTAAATTGATAGAGGAGAATCGTTACTTAGTTGCTAAGGAAGGGGAATACTTTGGTCAGTATTTTAAGCAAGGTGATCAAGTAAAAGTAGAACAAGTGACAGCGCAGCAATTGATAGAGATGAAAGAGGACTTAATAGAATCATCTGGTTCTTGTCCTGAAGAAATAATATTATACGATTTGAATTCAAAAAATATTGAATCATATGAAAATGAAGTATTTGAAGAACTTACTATATGTCAGTAGTATTTCTGTAGTTATAGGGTTAGGAGCTTATGGTTATGCCTGCGCAGATGACTATTGGAGTTATGCTAGTACATCGTCTTTCACACCTGAGGCATTTGTAGATAAGTCTTATAAACCTATGTTTTTTGCTCCATACGAGCGCTTTTATAATAATAGCTATATCTCTAATAATGATATGTTTGATCAGACGGTTATTGAAGAATGGAAGGTGTATTTAGGAAATAGTGTGTCAGAACAAGCATTGAATTATTATTTATTGAATAAAGTAGATCAGCATGTAAATGCCTCTTATACGACAACTAATGTTGTAGAGGATAGATCGGCAGATTTTCCGTTAAAACTAAATAATCCTAAAGTTAAAAAGTTTGTTCAGTTTCTTGATTTAGCTAAAAAGATAGAACCTTATACTACGAGTTCCTTTAATTATTGGAGTTATGAGGATCATATTAGTTCTCTTGTACCTGATAGTTTGGTGCAATTAGCAGAAAACGAATACTTAAAGACGACGAGTAAGGATAAATTCTTTTATAGTCGTATGTGGTTTCAAGTGTTGAAAGCTAAGTTCTATTCTAATAATCGTCATTCAGTAATTAGTTATTTCGAAGAAACGTCTTCGAAGCTAGAGCGAAATATTCTTTATTATAGAGGTCTTAGTTACGTAGCAGGAGCTTACTATCAAAGGGGTAATTATATAATGGCAAATGCTTTGTATGCTGAAGCTTATGATAAAGCGCCTCAATTGCGTCAAGTTTCCACATATAACTTTAGACCTATGGATGAAGAAAATATAGAAAAAGTCTTAAGTGTTACTAGTGATGTTGGGGTGAAGTGTGCTGTTTGGGCAATGAATGGTTTTTATTTGGATGAATTCAAAAGTATGAAAGCAATCTATGCTCTAGATCCAGGTAGCCCTCATTTAGATTATTTATTGACAAGATGGGTAAATAAACTAGAGCAAAAGCTTAACATACCTTCTGAAAGTAGGTTTAGTTCAAAGGAAGCCTATTATGAAGAAATAAAAACGAATATTGATCAAGAGGTTTATGCTTGGATCAAGAGTGTTAGTTCAGATAATAAGCGATTACATAATCCAGTGATGTGGAAACTAGCAGTTGCTTATATCGATATTTTTCAAGGTGATTATGGACAGGCAAGTATTTATTTGGAGGAAGCGAATGGCTTGGCAACGGCTAGTAATAAGTTATTGAAGGATCAAATCCGTCTTTTTGAAATTATTAATAAAGTATCTCAGGTAAAAGATGTAAATGCAAAGATTGAGGCCGAGTTATTAGCGGATTTGACTTGGCTGTTTGCGAAATCAAATAAGCATTCATATGATGATCCTTTTAGATTTGACTATGCTTCCAATTGGGTAAAACGTTTTATTTCTACTATTTATTTAGAGAATTATAATCCTATTATGGCTGAGATTGTTCAATCAGAGGGTCCTTCATTCTATAGTGACTTAAAGCTTTCTAATCAGATGGAAGCTTATCTTAAAAAAACAGATAGAAGCGCCTTTGAACAACTTTTCGTCAATGATTATAAATATAATTTAAGTGATATTTACGAAAGTCGTTCAATATATTTGTTTTATCAAGATGACTTGGATGCTGCTATAGAAGAAATGAAGAAGGCTGTTCCTGTAAAGGGATCAACTTACGAAGGGAATGGTTCATATCAGTCTTCGATTTTATTAGGGAATCCTTTTAATGGTAAGATAAAAGATTGTAATGATTGTGATCATACAGCAAAGCAATCCGTTAAATATACAAAGCTTTCTTTCCTTGAGAAGATGAAAGAGATGAAGGATAAAGTTGAGCGTGGTGAGGACATTTATAATAATGCGTTACTTATAGGGAATGCATTTTATAATACAACTCATTTTGGAAATGCTAGAGTTTTCTATACGAATAGTATTTTAAATGAGTATGGAGGTAATTCAATTTTGAGCGTAAATAAACCATTGCTACTGAGTATGAAGCTTGCAAAAAAGTATTATGACATTGCAAATTCTGCAGCAACAACTGATGAACAGAAAGCGAAGTTGGCTTATTTCTCTGCTAAATTGGAAAGAAATGAATTCTATGTAGAGAAGTACCATAACTCAGATTATTATATGGGGGCTTGGTATAATGATGTAATGTTCAAGAAGTGGAAAGGATTCAAGGTCCTGAAGGAAAAGTATAATAATACCAAATTCTACAAGGAAGTGATCAACGAATGTGAATATTTTGAAAGATATGCTAGAATGTATTAATTCTTAAAAAAAAGTAAAGGGTGTACTAGTAAGATAGATACACCTTTTTAATGTTTAGAATATTAGAGGTACAAAAGCATATAAAAAAAAACTAATCAATAGAAACGCATCAACAATTATAGTGATAGGACTAGTTATTTTTATTAGTATCCTATTGATGACTATTCTTGATAATAGCGCATAGACAAAGAATAAGAATATAGTTAAGCTATACGGATTGATTAGGTGATTTTGCTTAAATCCATACTGGAATATTGTTATAAAGTCTCTAGTAAGACCTCTACTTTTACAAAATTGTATTGGAAGTCCTTCGCAAGCTGAAGCAATTGAAATGCCTTGAATAGAAGTAAAGGATAATGTAGCTATATAACTGAAAAAAGCTAATAACAAGTAAATAAAGGTTGTGTTAATTGTACGATATGCAGTGTTCAAGATTAACGATTAATTATTTTCTTCGGTATTGATATCTTCTTCTACCCAAATTGTCTCAATGTCTTCACTTGTACTATTATTCAATGTATCTTCTTCTTCTTTCTCGTATTCATAATATTCAGTAGATTGTATTCCCTCTCTTTGCCATTCACTATTTTTTAGTGAACTGAAAAAACCTCCAATAATAGTTCCCCATAGAAGACAAAGGAGTAAAGCTATACCACTAATTACTACACTCGCAATTGCCATTCCTCTTGGAGCATTTGCTTTTGAAGCTCTACTAATTGCAATGATACCAAGAATAAGTGCTGGAAGTACAAACAGTAGCGCTATTAAAGAAATACATGGGATAAATGCAGTAATTAATCCTAAAATACCTAGTACCAATGCTATTATTTCGAATGTTTGATTATACGGAGTAGCTTGGTTAGGTTGTTGTGTATTTCTAGTCCAATTGTTTTGATTGGTGATGTTTCTTTCGTTGTTATTGAATTGATTTTCTTTCATTTCTTTTTTTGTTAAAAGTAATCATTTCTAGTTTATTTGTATTCTATGTAGTGAAGTTTTTGTGAGAGTATTTATAGAGAACGATAGAAAAAATGTGTGCATTTTATTTTAAAGTATTAATTTTACGTTTCAAGTAAAAAAAGAATTAAAATGCGTGTACATTTTATTGCAATAGGAGGTAGTGCAATGCACAATCTGGCCTTAGCACTACATGATAAAGGGGACGTGGTATCTGGAAGTGATGATGCTATATTTGAACCTTCTAAATCAAGGTTAGCTGTTCAAGGGTTGTTACCTCAAGAGGAAGGATGGTTTGCTGAAAAGATCACTGCGGATATAGATGCAGTTATATTAGGAATGCATGCTAAAGGAGATAATCCAGAGCTTCTAAAAGCAAAGGAGCTTGGATTGTCTATTTACTCTTATCCTGAGTTTATCTATGAGCAATCTAAAAATAAAACAAGAGTAGTTATAGGAGGGTCACATGGTAAGACGACGATTACTTCGATGATTCTTCATGTGATGCAATATCATGATCGTGAAGTAGATTATCTCGTAGGAGCTCAATTAGAAGGATTTGACCGTATGGTTAATCTGACAGATGATAATGAATTTATGTTAATCGAAGGTGATGAGTATTTATCGTCAGCATTGGATTTACGTCCAAAGTTTCATTTGTACCAACCTAATATAGCTCTTCTTAGCGGAATCGCTTGGGATCATATAAATGTTTTTCCTACGTTTGAAAACTATATTGAACAGTTCAAGATATTTATTGATAAAATCGTAAATGGGGGTGTTCTTGTTTATAATGAGGAAGATCGAATTGTAAAGCGATTAGTTGAAGAGACAGAAAACCCAATACGCAAGCTTGCATATATTACTCCTGAGTATTCAATTGAAGATGGGGTTACTTATTTGGAAACAAATGAAGGGGCTATGCCTTTGGAGATATTTGGAGCGCATAACCTAAGTAATTTAAATGGTGCTAAATGGGTATGCCAAAATATGGGAATAGATGAAGATGACTTCTATGAAGCTATTGCAAGCTTTAAAGGAGCATCAAAAAGATTAGAGAGATTGTATGATGCTGAGGGTACGATTGTCTATAAAGATTTTGCCCATTCTCCTAGTAAAGTTAAAGCTACCACAATGGCAGTTAAAGCTCAATATCCTAATAAAAAGGTAATTGCCTGTTTAGAATTACATACCTATAGTAGTTTAAATACCGATTTCTTAACGCAGTATAAAGGAGCTCTTGATGGTGTAGATGAGGCCGTTGTTTTTTATTCTTTAGATGCTCTAAAGATTAAACAAATGAGTGAAATATCAAAAGAGCAAATGGTAACTGCATTTGATCATAAAGCATTAAATACTTACACTGATGCGGATAGTTTTAAATCTTTTTTGTATGAATTAGACTTAAAAGATACCGTCCTTTTATTTATGAGTTCTGGTAATTACGGTGGTCTGTCATTGGATAAATTCATTTCAGAGAGATGTTCTTAGCTGTAAAAGCCTGAAGCACTATAAGAGGGATAATCGTGTGGATTATCCCTCTACTTTTTTTACGAAACGTTGTTAAAGTGTTAGGTTTCTGATATTGTTAAGATCTTAGTAATGGTTAATATTATTATTGTATTATTAAATCTTTTCTCAGTTAATATGGGGGGATTTTTGATGTTGATAAGGTGAAATTTCACATGATATGGAAACAATTAATTTTACAATAAAACAATGGGCAGAAGATGATAGACCTAGAGAAAAGGTTTTAAGTAAAGGGAAGTCATCACTTAGTGATGCAGAGTTGCTAGCAATCCTTATTGGCTCAGGAAGTCGAAATGAGACTGCTGTAGAGCTGTGTAAGCGATTATTGAACACTTATAATAACGATTTGACATTACTCGCACGACAAGGAGTAAAAGAGCTGATGTTGTTTATAGGAATAGGTGAGGCTAAAACAGTTTCCATTATAGCAGCATTAGAGTTAGGCCAACGTAGAAGAATGGCAGATCAGTTGTTGCAAGATCGTATTACGTGTAGTAAAGATGTATTTGAATTAATGCAGCCGCTACTCGGGGATTTAGATCACGAAGAGTTCTGGGTTTTATTACTGAGTAATTCCAATAAGATAAATTTCAAATTAGCTTTGAGCAAAGGAGGTATGACAGGCATTGTTGTTGATGTTCGTTTGTTGTTTAAAGCAGCATTAGATCATCGTGCGACTGGTTTGATCTTAGTACACAATCACCCTTCAGGAAAGTTGAAACCAAGTGAGGCTGACATTTCGCTAACTAAGAAAATTAGAGAAGGAGGTAAAATTATGGATGTTTCTTTGTTGGATCATGTTATTGTTACTGAGTTCGGGTATTATAGTTTTGCAGATGAAGGGATACTTTAAAGATTTATATTTTTACTAAATAGTACTACTTTTGTAGCTTAATAATAGAATTATGAGATTGTCATATAGAGATAAGACAGATGTATTTTTTGATTTAGACCATACACTTTGGGATTTTGAGCGCAATTCAGCATTAGCTTTTCACGAAGTCATAAAAAGGCTGAAATTGCCATTTGCTCCTGATACCTTCTTAGATTTTTATGTTCCGATTAATGCTGCTTATTGGGAAAAATATAGTTTAAACTTAGTTTCGAAAGAAGAGCTGCGCATTGGTCGTATTCGTGACACATTTGAACAATTGAGTTATCAATCTGATGAATATGAAATTAGGTTGTTGGGAGATAATTACCTTCAGGAAATGCCTAATCACAACCATTTATTTGACGGTGTATTGGAAGTGTTGGAATATTTGCAAGATAAATATCAATTGCACATTATCACGAATGGGTTTAATGAAGTACAAGACAAAAAATTGAAGCGTTCGGGAATTGAACCTTATTTTAAAACAGTGACAAACTCTGAGATAGCTGGTGTTAGTAAACCAAATCCTCAAATCTTTAATTTTGCTTTAAATGCTGCTAATGCTAATGCAGCTCAGAGTATAATGATAGGTGACAACCTGATGGCTGATGTAAAGGGGGCTTTAGCTGTTGGAATGGATGCTATTTATTACAATCCTCAAGTGAAATTAAATACTAAGGATTATTTCCAAATAACAGACTTGATAGAATTAAAAAAACTGCTATAAAGCAGTTTTTTTTAAGTTTAGGTGTTTAGTATTCGTATTTAATGTCCCAGCGATTTTTCAGGAACTCTCTAGTGCTTTGTTCCCGATTGTTTTGACCAGGTTCATAAAATACGGTATTTACTAAGTCATCAGGAAGATATTCTTGTTGTACAAAGTTATTTGTGAAATCGTGAGGATAGTTGTATTCTTCACCGTACCCTAGCTCTTTCATTAGTTTAGTAGGTGCATTTCTCAAATGTAGAGGTACGGATAAGTCTCCTGTTTGCTTGACAGTTTGTTGTGCTTTTCCTATTGCTAAGTAGGCGGAATTGCTTTTTGGAGATGTAGCTAAGTAGATTGTGCATTGACTTAATAGGATACGACTTTCTGGGTATCCTATTACAGATACTGCTTGAAATACATTATTTGCCATAATCAATGCAGTAGGGTTTGCAAGGCCAATATCTTCAGAAGCGTGAATTAATAAGCGTCTAGCAATAAATTTTAGATCTTCTCCTCCTTCTATCATTCGTGCTAACCAATACACTGCACCATTCGGGTCACTTCCTCTTATCGACTTGATAAATGCAGAAATGATATCATAGTGTTGCTCTCCAGTTTTGTCGTATAAGACAGTATTTTGTTGTACTATTTTTAATACCATCTCATTGTTTATCTCAATATAGTCTCCTCCTGTAGCATTGACAATTAGTTCAAAAGTATTTAGGAGTTTTCTCCCATCTCCTCCAGAAAGTCTGAAAAGAGCTTCAGTTTCTTTAAGTGTTATTTTTTTAGTTCTTAGAATTTCATCTTGTTCTATTGCTCTATTAAGTAGGGTTTTGAGGTCTTCTTTAGTGAAGGCATTAAGTGTATATACTTGACATCGGGATAGTAAAGCAGGTATCACTTCAAAGCTTGGGTTTTCTGTTGTTGCTCCTATCAGAGTTACCCATCCTCTTTCTACAGCTGCTAATAGGGAATCTTGTTGTGATTTACTAAATCGATGTATCTCATCGATGAAAAGGATAGGATTCTTTGTTGTAAAAAGACCAGTGTTTTTCTTCGCTTTCTCTATTACTTCACGAACATCTTTTACTCCTGAATTGATTGCGCTAAGTACATAGAATGGTCGCTCACTCTGTTTAGCTAAGATTTCCGCTAACGTTGTCTTTCCTGTACCAGGAGGTCCCCAAAAGATTAATGAAGGTATGAATCCCATCTTTAATTGATTGGTTAGTATTCCATGTTCACCAACTAAATGATTTTGACTGACATAATCTTCTAATCTGTGGGGTCTCACTCTTTCTGCTAATGGTGCATCCATCATAATTCATTTGGTTATTCAAAACAAAAATACAATGCTTTTTGGAAATTTATTCCACAATTACAGCGAGTTTTATTCAATTCAGTCAATATCTTGTGAATACTGCTGTACATTGTAGTTTAAAAGTGTTATTTTAGTTTAATGAAGAAAGTGCCTCATTTATCGCTATCTATTGTCTTGTTGCCTTTGTTTTTTGTCTTATGCATTTGGCTAGTTTATTGGCTTGACTGGAGTTATTTTTATTTGCAGTTGTATGAGTTTGGGATTTACCCTAGAACGTGGATAGGGTTGAGAGGTGTACTTTTTAGTCCTTTCATACATGGCGATTTAAAACATTTATATCACAATTCCTTGGCTCTTTTTGTATTGCTTTTATTGCTACAATATTTTTATAAGAAGCAAACAAGTAGGGTTATTGTCTATGGCATTCTTCTTTCTGGGCTATTTACATGGTTGTTTGCACGTACGAGTTATCATATAGGAGCGAGTGGATTGATTTATGTGATGATTAGTTTTATATTCTTTAAAGGAATGCGTACGCGCTATTATCGATTGATGGCAGTTTCATTTGTTGTGGTAGTTATCTATGGAGGGGCTGTATGGTATATGTTTCCTTCTGTAGAAGAGGGGATATCTTGGGAAGGGCATCTAAGTGGTTTTATTGTTGGTTTCATTTTGAGTGTATGGATAGAGGAGCCTGATATTCCTGAAAAATATTATAGATACGAGTGGCAAAGGCCAGATTACGATGAACGTTTAGATCCGTTTATGCAGTGTTTTGATGATCAGGGTAATTTTGTTTTGAAACCTAGGGAGAATTCCAATGAGATGAAGAATCCTTATCGTTTAGGCTTACCCGTAATTCCTGTAGATTATTTGAGTAAGTATGTGGAAAAGTTATGAAAAAAAAGCGTCTTAAAAGACGCTTCTATAATTCTTTACTGTAAATGCAATGGCTGTATCTAATATGTCTCCCATGCTTTCGCAGTATTTGAAACCTTTTTCGTGTACATAGTCATATAGTTCTAACTTGAGTTGTTCTACGTGTTCTCGTGGAGCGATATGATCATTTTTCATTACCTCTAAAAGGTCTTCTAGTCTTTCTTTATTACTCAATACCCTTCTGACCAAAACCGAACGTATTTCTTTTCGATATTGTTCAATAGTTGTGTCTTTAAATTTCCCTAAGACTAATTGGACAATTTTATTGTTTTCTTTGAAGAATTGAGGTAGATAAAACTTAAGGCTACCTTCATAGCATTGTTGATCAAAATCAATAGGTCGTATACGATAGACCACATGGTCAAAATCATGCGTAGGAATAATGACATAATTATATGCCCTCATATCACCTAATAAACCGATCAGACAACGCTCATTAAACTTTACATACTCTTTTGCAATTTGTGCTTGTTCTAGAGCGTTGCATTGTTCTAAATGTTCATTGATGAATACATCGCCAGGAATCCCCATAATATGTTCTTCTATTAAAGTATCTTGGTGCACAAGATAGTTCATAGAATAAGGGGATAACATTTCTTCTAATTCTAAACCATAGATGCGGGAAGCATCTGCGCGTTTGATATAGAAATTAGTATAGATGTCATTTAGCTTGTTTCTTACTTTGATGCGGAATGGTTGTGAGTTACCAAAGGAGCAAAAGTCAATCGAATCTACTGTTAAGTGCTGTAAGGTCTCTACGTCACCATCTGAATGCAGTAAGGTGTATATTTTGGTAAGACTTGCCTCAATTTCTTTGTATTCATGCTCGGGATAATAGACTCTTAACCAAAGTGTATCATTGCCATTTTTATCTTCAACACTAATGTAACCACTAAAACGCAACAAGTCCTCGTACAGAATACTGATTTTAGTAGTACGTTTATATTTATCAAGGTATTTTTCCAGATGCTTTGATACGGGATAACTTGGCTTTTTTAGTTGTTTTTTAATGTCTTTTTTCATGTTGTTTTATCTTCTTTGGCGAATTGCTTCGTATAAGAATGCACCACAAGCAACAGATACGTTTAGAGAATCAATTACACTAAACATTGGCAATTTAGCTTTTACATCAATGATTTTTAATACAGATGGATTTATCCCCTTATCTTCACTTCCCATGATGATTGCTATCGGAACGTTTAGATCAACATCATAGATTTCCTGCTCAGCTTTTTCTGTTGCACCTAGTGTTGTTACTCCAGATCCTTGTAGGTAGAATACAGCATCTTTAATATGGTCTACTTTGCAAATAGGGATATTAAATACCGCACCTGCTGATGTTTTAACAGTGTCTCCATTGACTGGAGCTGCTCCATTTTTAGAGATGATGATACCGTCTGCACCACAGCATACTGCTGTACGAATAATTGCACCAAAATTACGCGCATCAGATAGTTGATCTAGAATTACAAATAAAGGTTTTTCTTTTTTTGCTAGAACATCTTCAACTAACGTTTCCATCGATACAAAAGAAATCGGAGCAATGGTAGCTATTGCACCTTGGTGATTCTTTTTTGTCAGTCTATTTAATTTTTCAATGGGGACATATGAAAAATTAACATTATTCTTTTTTAGTGTTTTTGTTAATTCATTCATTAACTCTCCATTAGCTTCTTTTTGAATAAACACTTTATCAATGTCTTTCCCTGCCTCTATGGCTTCGATAATAGCACGAATACCAAATATTTGATTGTCCTGTTCCATGATGCAAATGTAATATAAAATACTGGGTAATTGGAAAGGAGAGTCTTTGAACTTGTATACATATTAATTGTATTTTTATTTTTCCATCATTAGTAATTGACTCGCTTTCCTTTTGAAGTAAAAGGTTGTCGTTATGCTGTGTTTTTTCAATTAATGTTTTATCTAAGTTAATTGTAGGTATTTGATCAACTGGAGATTGTTTTTTACTGTTCTTAAAATGTGCTATAGGGATAGTTGAAAAAGTAGATTATAACTTACTGAAATGTGTCTTAGCTTAATGGATTTAAGGCTTAAGCATGCTTTTTCGAGTCTTGTTCGAGACGTCTTCGGTAGAAGTGCCTACAACTAGGGTTTTTTCCGAATACGATTCGAAGAAGTCTTGGGAAAGGCTTATAAATACTGAGGATGACTGTGGGTTTTAAGGTTTTAAAGAAAAAAACAAATGATAAAATGAGAAAAATAAAGCACCTTGTGGAATGGTGTTTTTGCAGCGTAACCAAGGGGGCTTTGAATAGTATATCTCTTAGTACTCTAAATATCAGTTGACGTGTTGTTACGATGCAAAGATATGAAATTTATAGGTGTATTTTGTTTAGTAGAGCATTATGAATTAATGTTGTTTATTGATGTTGTTTTAATAGGGAAGCTTATTGGTTGATGATGATTTTAGGAATGTTGAGGAGTAATAATCGTTTTTAGGTGTATTAGCAAATTCGTAAGTAACTTTTTTAGTTTGTAGTCTATATTGAGTGTTTATTAGATATACAGTATGGGGGATGGTAAAGTTTTAAAAATGTGATTTAATAGAATAGGTGTGTGGGTGATTTAGCGTAATGTGTAGGGCTTTGATAACTTTAGCTGAGTTACGACTATTTTGCTTGTTGTTTATAAGAGGTATTGTTTGAAAAAAAAATATAGATGTTTGTAATTGTTTGATTCGAATGCTTTTATGGGATAGATGTTTTTTGCTGGTGCAATAGTAGGTGAGAATAGGTTGAGTATGAAAAAAGTTTAATATGATTGAAAATTAATATGTTGAGACTTTGAATAATTCAAAAAAGTTTATACATTTGCAACCCCGTAAAGTGTGCGGGAAAATATATTTTTGGAAATTATTAATAAACATTATGCCAACAATTCAACAATTAGTAAGAACAGGGAGAACCCAATTGACTAAGAAGAGTAAATCGGTTGCTTTGGATTCTTGTCCTCAAAGAAGAGGAGTTTGTACGCGTGTTTATACTACTACACCTAAAAAACCAAACTCTGCAATGCGTAAAGTTGCAAGGGTACGTTTAACAAATGGTAATGAAGTAAACGCTTACATCCCAGGAGAAGGACACAATTTACAAGAGCACTCGATAGTATTAGTTAGAGGTGGAAGGGTAAAAGATTTGCCAGGTGTTAGATACCACATTGTACGTGGAGCTTTGGATACTGCCGGAGTAAACGGTAGAACTCAAAGAAGATCTAAATATGGAGCTAAACGCCCTAAAGACAAAAAGTAATCGTATAAACGTTTAAGAAGGAAGACATGAGAAAAAGACAGGCTAAAAAGAGACCTCTTTTACCGGATCCGAAATTTAATGATCAATTAGTTACGCGTTTTGTGAATAACTTAATGTGGGATGGTAAAAAGTCTACGGCTTTTAAAGTGTTCTATGATGCGTTAGCAATCGTAGAAGAGAAAAAACAAGATGAGGAGAAAACTTCTTTGGAAGTTTGGAAAGATGCATTAACTAACGTTATGCCTCACGTAGAAGTGCGTTCTCGTCGTGTTGGAGGGGCAACTTTCCAAATTCCAATGCAAATTCGTCCGGATAGAAAGATTTCTATGGCGATGAAATGGATGATTTTGTATGCGAGAAAAAGAAATGAGAAATCTATGGCTGGAAAATTAGCGTCTGAAATCTTAGCTGCTGCTAAAGAAGAAGGAGCTGCTGTTAAAAAGAGAATGGATACTCATAAGATGGCTGAAGCTAATAAAGCATTCTCTCACTTTAGATTTTAATCCATACAGAAACTATATACAATGGCAAGAGATTTAAAATATACAAGAAACATTGGTATCGCTGCTCACATCGATGCTGGTAAGACAACAACTACAGAGCGTATTTTGTTCTATACAGGTAAAAACCATAAAATGGGAGAAACTCACGAAGGGTCTTCTACTATGGACTGGATGGAGCAAGAGGCTGAAAGAGGTATTACTATTACATCGGCAGCTACTACTTGTACTTGGAATTTCCCAACAAACCAAGGAGCGAAGTTACCTGAGTCTATGGAGTACCACTTCAATATTATTGATACTCCGGGACACGTTGACTTTACGGTAGAGGTTAACCGTTCTTTACGTGTATTAGATGGATTAGTGTTCTTATTTAGTGCTGTTGATGGTGTTGAGCCTCAATCAGAAACTAACTGGAGATTAGCTGATAACTATAAAGTTCCACGTATGGGGTTTGTTAATAAAATGGACCGTCAAGGAGCTAACTTCTTAGCAGTTTGTCAACAAGTTAAGGATATGTTGAAATCTAACGCTGTGCCAATCGTTTTACCAATTGGTGATGAGGCTGATTTCAGAGGAATCGTTGACTTAGTGAAAAACCGCGCAATCGTATGGCATGATGAGAATCATGGTTCTACATTTGATATTGTTGATATCCCAGCTGAAATGGCTGATGATGTTAAACAATATAGAGGTCAATTAATTGAGGAAATTGCAGCTTACGATGAGAATCTTTTAGAGAAATATATGGAAGATGAAAACTCAATCACTGAAGAGGAAGTACACACGGCTTTACGTGCAGCTACTCTTGATATGAGTATTATCCCAATGACTTGTGGATCATCGTTCAAAAATAAAGGGGTTCAGTTTATGTTAGATGCTGTATGTCGTTATTTGCCTTCTCCAATGGATAAGGAAGCTATCGAAGGTACAGATCCAGATACTGAAGAACCGATTGTACGTAAACCTTCTGTAACTGAGCCGTTCGCTGCTTTAGCATTTAAAATTGCTACTGATCCTTATGTAGGTCGTTTAGCATTCTTTAGAGCTTATTCAGGGCACTTAGATGCAGGTTCTTATGTGTTGAATACTCGTTCAGGAAACAAAGAGCGTATCTCTCGTATTTACCAAATGCACGCTAACAAGCAAAATGCAGTAGAATATATTGAGGCTGGAGATATCGGTGCAGCTGTAGGGTTTAAAGATATCAAAACTGGAGATACTCTATGTGATGAGAAAAATCCTATCGTACTTGAAAGTATGATATTCCCAGATCCTGTAATTGGTATCGCTATTGAGCCAAAAACAAAAGCGGATATGGATAAGATGGGTGTTGCTTTGGCTAAATTGGCTGAAGAGGATCCAACATTTACAGTGAAAACTGACCAAGCGTCTGGACAAACAGTAATCTCTGGAATGGGTGAGCTTCACTTAGACGTACTTATCGATCGTATGAAACGTGAGTTTAAAGTAGAGGTTAATCAAGGTGAGCCACAAGTTGAGTACAAAGAGGCGCTTACGCGTACTGCTAATCACAGAGAAGCTTATAAAAAGCAATCAGGTGGACGTGGTAAGTTTGCGGATATTGTATTTACAATTGGACCAGCTGACGAAGTTGATGGTAAGCCATTCGTAGGGTTACAATTCGTTAACGAAGTTAAAGGTGGTAACGTTCCTAAAGAATATATTCCTGCAGTAGAGAAAGGATTTAGAGAAGCAATGAAGCAAGGGCCTTTGGCTGGATTCGAAATGGATGCAATGAAGGTTACTTTAACAGATGGTTCATATCACGCGGTTGACTCGGATGCATTATCATTCGAATTAGCAGCTAAGATGGGGTATAAGGCAGTGGCTAAGGCAGCAGGAGCTGTAATCCTTGAGCCAATCATGAAGTTAGAGGTATTAACTCCTGAAGAAAACATGGGTGATATCGTTGGAGATTTGAACCGTCGTCGTGGACAAATCAACAGTATGGATGATAGAGCTGGATCTAAAGTTGTTAAAGCTTCTGTACCTTTATCAGAAATGTTCGGTTATGTAACTACGTTAAGAACATTATCATCGGGTAGAGCAACTTCTACAATGGAGTTCTCTCACTACTCTGAAACTCCATCAAACATTTCAGAGGATGTAATCGCTAAAGCAAAAGGAAACGCTTAATCTTAGAGAAAAATGAGTCAAAAAATCAGAATAAAATTAAAATCTTACGATCATATGTTGGTTGATAAATCAGCAGAGAAAATCGTAAAAACTGTAAAAAGTACAGGTGCTGTTGTTACTGGGCCAATTCCATTACCAACACATAAAAAAATCTTTACTGTTCTTCGTTCTCCTCACGTGAACAAAAAAGCTAGAGAGCAGTTTGAATTAAGTTCATACAAAAGATTGTTAGATATTTATTCATCATCTTCAAAAACGATTGATGCTTTAATGAAATTAGAGTTACCAAGTGGAGTTGAAGTTGAGATCAAAGTGTGATAATAACTAACTTTTCATATTGAAAAATATTCTCGCTAAGTATTAAGATTTGTTTCTTAATACTTAGCTTCTTAAATGAATAAAACAATTTATAATTAATAATTAATATTTATGTCTGGGTTAATTGGTAAAAAAATCGGCATGACTAGTATTTTCGACGAAAATGGAAAAAACATTCCATGTACAGTAATCGAAGTTACTCCAAATGTCGTTACCCAAGTCAGAACCATTGAGGTTGACGGGTATGAAGCGTTACAACTTGGTTTCGATGACAAATCAGATAAACATGCTACTAAAGCTGAGTTAGGTCACTTTAAAAAAGCTGGAACATCTGCTAAAAGAAAAGTTGTTGAAATTAAAGATTTTGCTGGAGAGTATAAGTTAGGTGATGCAATCGCTGTGGATTTATTCTTAGAAGGTGAGTTTGTAGACGTACAAGGTGTGTCTAAAGGTAAAGGATTCCAAGGGGTTGTAAAACGTCATGGATTCGGTGGAGTTGGACAAGTTACTCACGGTCAAAAGAACCGTTTGAGAGCGCCAGGTTCAGTAGGTGCATCTTCTTATCCTTCTAGAGTATTCAAAGGAATGCGTATGGCAGGAAGAACAGGAGGAGTAAATGTAACAGTACAAAACCTTAGAGTTTTAAAAGTAGTTGCTGATAAAAATCTACTTGTTGTTAAGGGAGCAGTTCCAGGACACAAAAACTCTTATGTAATCATTCAGAAGTAATGGAAGTAAAAGTTTTAGATATCACAGGAAAAGATACTGGTAGAAAAGTTGAACTTTTAGATTCAGTATTCGGTATAGAGCCAAACAATCATGCAGTATATCTTGATGTTAAACAATATTTAGCAAATCAAAGACAAGGTACTCATAAAGCTAAAGAAAGAGCTGAGATCTCTGGAAGTACTCGCAAGATTAAGAAACAAAAGGGAACTGGTACTGCAAGAGCAGGAAGTATTAAGTCTCCAGTTTTCAGAGGGGGAGGAAGAATCTTCGGACCTAGACCAAGAACTTACTCTTTAAAATTAAACAAAAGTTTAAAACGATTAGCGAGAAAATCTGCATTCTCAATTAAAGTGCAAGAGTCAAATTTAATCGTTGTTGAAAACTTTAACTTTGAAGCTCCAAGTACTAAGAATTTCATTAATGTATTGAAAGGATTAGGGTTGGAAAATAAAAAATCTCTATTTGTGTTGGGTGAATCAAATAAAAATGTATATTTGTCATCACGCAATTTAGAGAAGGCTGCTGTTGTAACTAACTCAGAATTAAGTACTTATGCGATTTTAAACGCAGGAAGTTTAGTGCTTACAGAGGGTTCAGTGGCTGGTATTGTTGAAAATTTAAGTAAATAATAGGAAGATGAGTGTTTTAATTAAGCCTATAATTACAGAAAAAATAACTAAAGACAGTGAGGTTTTTGGTCGTTTTGGTTTCGTAGTGAATAGAAAAGCTAACAAAATTGAGATTAAAAAAGCAGTGGAAGCTGCTTATGGAGTTACAGTTGTTAGTGTAAATACTATGAACTATGGTGCAGAGCGTTCAGTGAAATACACAAAAAGTGGTATGATCAACGCTAAAACTAATGCTTATAAGAAAGCAGTAGTTCAATTGAAAGAAGGAGAGAGTATAGACTTTTATTCAAATATCTAATAAATAATGTCAGTTAGAAAATTAAAACCTATTACCCCAGGTCAGCGTTTTAGAGTTGTGAATAGTTTTGACGCTATAACAACTGATAAGCCGGAGCGTAGTTTACTAGCACCGAAAAAAAAATCTGGAGGTAGAAATAGTCAAGGGAAAATGACCATGCGCTATATGGGTGGTGGTCATAAGCAAAGATACCGTGTGGTAGATTTTAAAAGAGCTAAAGTTGGTATTCCAGCTACAGTTAAAACTATCGAGTATGATCCAAACCGTTCAGCTTTTATTTCATTATTAGCTTATGCGGATGGTGCAAAAACATACATCATTGCACAAAGTGGTATCAAAGTTGGACAAACTGTAGTTTCAGGTCCAGATGCAGCGCCAGAAGTTGGTAATGCAATGCCTTTAAGAAATATTCCTTTAGGAACTGTTATTTCTTGTATTGAACTACGTCCAGGACAAGGAGCTGTAATTGCTCGTTCGGCTGGTACTTTTGCGCAATTAGTTGCAAGAGATGGTAAATATGCTACAATCAAAATGCCTTCTGGAGAGATCCGTTTAATCTTGTTAGATTGTATGGCAACGATTGGTGCAGTTTCTAACCACGATCATCAATTAATCGTATCAGGAAAAGCTGGTAGATCAAGATGGTTAGGTAGAAGACCAAGAACTAGAGCTGTAGCGATGAACCCAGTAGATCACCCAATGGGAGGTGGAGAAGGACGTTCATCAGGAGGACACCCACGTTCAAGAAACGGGATGCCTGCTAAAGGATACAGAACGCGTTCTAAAGTTAAAGCGAGTAATAAGTATATTGTTGAACGTAGAAAGAAATAAAAGATTAAGAGATGGCACGTTCGTTAAAAAAAGGACCTTATGTTCACTTTAAATTAGAGAAAAAAGTTCAACAAAATATTGAAGGAGGAAATAAAGGGGTTGTTAAGACTTGGTCAAGAGCTTCTATGATTACTCCAGATTTCGTTGGACAAACTATTGCAGTGCATAATGGTCGTCAGTTTGTTCCTGTTTATGTAACAGAGAACATGGTAGGACATAAATTAGGAGAGTTTTCACCAACAAGATCGTTTAGAGGTCACGCTGGTGCAAAGAATAAAGGTAAAAAATAATAAGAAGCTATGGGAGTTCGTAAAAGAGAGAGAGCTGAGCAAATTAAAGAGGCTAACAAGCAGGTTGCTTTTGCAAAGCTAAATAATTGCCCTACTTCTCCTAGAAAAATGCGCTTAGTAGCGGATTTAGTTAGAGGACAGAAAGTAGAAAAAGCTCTAAATATATTAAGATTCAGTTCAAAAGAAGCTTCTCGTAACTTAGAGAAATTGCTTTTATCTGCAATCGCTAACTGGCAAGCGAAAAACAGTGATTCAAATATTGAAGAAGCTGGATTAATCGTTAAAGAAATCAGAGTTGATGGTGGTTCGATGTTAAAAAGATTACGTCCTGCACCTCAAGGAAGAGCACATAGAATTAGAAAACGTTCAAATCACGTTACAATCGTGTTGGGAGCTAATAATAACACACAAAGCAATTAATAAGCAGTATGGGACAAAAGACTAATCCAATCGGGAATCGCCTTGGTATTATTAGAGGATGGGACTCAAACTGGTATGGTGGAAATGACTACGGTGATAAAATCGCTGAAGATCACAAAATCAGAAAGTATATCCATGCTCGTTTATCAAAAGCTAGTGTTTCAAAAGTAATCATTGAAAGAACTTTGAAACTTGTAACCGTTACTATCACTACAGCTAGACCTGGTATCATTATCGGGAAAGGTGGACAAGAGGTAGACAAGCTAAAAGAGGAGTTAAAGAAGATTACTAATAAAGAAGTTCAGATTAACATTTTTGAAATCAAACGTCCTGAATTAGACGGATATCTTGTGGCTGCAAGTATCGCACGTCAAATTGAGAACAGAATTTCTTATCGTCGTGCAATTCGTATGGCTATAGCTGGTGCGATGAGAATGAACGCTGAAGGAATTAAAGTTATGATTTCTGGTCGTTTAAATGGTGCTGAGATGGCACGTTCTGAAACTTTCAAAGATGGACGTATTCCTTTATCAACTTTCAGAGCTGATATTGATTATGCACTTGCTGAAGCTCATACTACTTACGGTAGAATGGGAATTAAAGTGTGGATCATGAAAGGTGAAGTTTACGGTAAAAGAGATCTTTCTCCGTTAGCTGGTATGGATAAAAAACAATCTAAATCAGCAGGATCTCATAAAGGTAAAACGAACCAACGCAAAAGAAAGTAATTTTTAAACTGAAGAAAAATGTTACAGCCTAAAAGAACAAAATACCGTAAGGTACAGAAAGGTAAAATGAAAGGGATTTCTCAAAGAGGGCATGAACTTTCAAATGGTATGTTTGGTATCAAATCTATGGACTCTGCATTTATCACTTCTCGTCAAATCGAAGCGGCTCGTATTGCAGCGACTCGTTTTATGAAACGTGAAGGGCAATTGTGGATTAAAATTTTCCCAGATAAGCCAATTACTAAAAAGCCTCTTGAAGTACGTATGGGTAAAGGTAAAGGTGCAGTAGAGTACTGGGTTGCTGTGGTAAAACCAGGAAGAATTATGTTTGAGGTTGGTGGAGTGCCAATTTCTGTTGCAAAAGAAGCATTACGCTTAGCAGCACAAAAACTTCCAGTTAGAACTAAATTTGTAATCGCTAGAGATTTCGAAGCATAATCTAAAATTTATCATGAAACAATCAGAAATAGTAAATCTATCTGTAGCTGAATTACAAGACCAATTAACAGAATTGGTTAGCGCATATAATAACTTAAAATCTGCTCACGCGATTTCTCCAATAGAGAATCCTCTTCAAATCAAATCGGTTAGAAGAAGCATCGCTAGAGTGAAGACAGAGTTAAGTAAAAGAGAGTTACAATAATTGTATTCTGCCGAAAGATGGAAAATAGAAAAGAAAGAAAAGAAAGAATAGGTGTTGTTACTAGCAACAAAATGGAGAAATCTATTGTTGTGTCTGAAGTAAAGAGAGTAAAGCACCCTTTATACGGAAAGTTCGTGTTGAAAACTAAGAAATATGTTGCGCACGACGAAACAAATAACTGCAACATTGGAGATACAGTTAGAATTATGGAGACACGTCCATTATCTAAATCGAAATGTTGGAGATTAGTTGAAATCATTGAAAGAGCGAAATAATTATGGTACAACAGGAATCTAGACTTAAAGTAGCAGATAACACGGGAGCAAAAGAAGTTTTGACTATCCGCGTGTTAGGAGGAACGAAACGTCGTTATGCCTCTGTAGGAGATAAAATTGTAGTTTCAGTAAAAGAAGCAACTCCAAACGGAAACGTTAAGAAAGGAGCTGTATCAACTGCAGTTGTTGTACGTACCAAAAAAGAAGTGAGAAGAGCCGATGGGTCTTACATCAGATTTGACGATAACGCATGTGTATTGTTAAATGCTGCAGGTGAGATGAGAGGAACTCGTGTTTTTGGTCCAGTAGCGAGAGAGCTTCGTGAAAAACAATTCATGAAAATTGTATCATTAGCACCAGAGGTGTTATAATTCTTTCAAAAGATGATTAAGCTAAAGATAAAAACAGGAGATACAGTACGAGTAATTGCTGGTGATCATAAAGGTCAAGAAGGTAAAATTGTACGAGTATTACGTGAAAAAAACAAAGCTATTGTTGAAGGGTTAAACATCATTTCAAAACATGTTAAGCCTAGTGCTACTAACCCTCAAGGTGGAATTGTTAAAAAAGAGGCTCCAATTCATATTTCTAACTTAGCGATTATTGATCCTAAGTCTAATGAAGCTACTAGAGTAGCTATCAAAGAGGAAAATGGAAAAAAAGTGAGAGTTTCTAAAAAATCAAATCAAGTATTATAGTTATGGCTTATTTACCAAGACTTAAAGAAGAATATAAAAGCAGAATAATTTCTGCTCTTACTGAGGAATTTGGTTACAAAAACGTTATGCAAGTTCCAAAACTTGAGAAAATCGTTGTTAGCCGTGGTGTTGGAGCAGCTGTATCTGATAAGAAATTAGTTGACTATGCAGTAGAAGAGTTAACTAAAATTACAGGACAAAAAGCAGTTGCTACTATCTCTAAAAAGGACGTTGCTTCTTTCAAATTGAGAAAAGGAATGCCTATTGGAGCTAAAGTAACTTTACGTGGAGAGAAAATGTATGAGTTCTTAGATCGTTTAGTAACTTCTGCTTTACCACGTGTTAGAGATTTCCAAGGAATAAAATCTGACGGATTTGATGGAAGAGGAAATTATAACTTAGGTGTAACTGAGCAAATTATTTTCCCTGAAATCAATATTGATAAAGTAAACAAAATCGCTGGTTTTGATATCACTTTCGTAACATCTGCACCAACAGATAAAGAAGCGAAATCTTTACTTGCTGAATTAGGATTACCTTTTAAAAAGAATTAAGTATGGCTAAAGAATCAATGAAAGCCCGTGAGGTTAAAAGACAAGCATTAGTAGATAAATATGCTGCTAAGAGAAAAGCTCTTTTAGAAGCTGGTGACTACGAAGGGTTACAAAAATTACCTAAAAATGCTTCACCAGTACGTTTGCACAATAGATGTAAACTAACGGGAAGACCAAGAGGGTATATGCGTCAATTCGGTATTTCTCGTGTTACTTTCCGTGAGATGGCAAATAATGGATTGATACCAGGAGTTAAAAAGGCAAGTTGGTAATTAAGATTTAAAGGTAAAAACAATGTATACAGATCCAATAGCAGATTTTCTTACAAGAATTAGAAACGCTGTACGTGCTAACCACAAAGTGGTTGAGATACCAGCATCTAACTTTAAAAAAGAAATCACGAAAATTTTATTCGATCAAGGATATATCTTAAGCTATAAGTTTGATGATAGTTCTGTTCAAGGAACAATCAAAATAGCTTTAAAATATGATAAGGACACTAAAGAGTCTGTAATTAGAGATATCCAAAGAATTAGTAAACCAGGTTTGCGTAAATACGCTTCTGCAGCTGATCTTCCTAGAATCTTAAATGGTTTAGGAATCGCTATTATTTCAACATCAAAAGGATTGATGACTGGAAAACAAGCGAAACAACAAAATGTTGGTGGAGAAGTAGTTTGTTACGTATACTAATTTAAAAAGACTAAGAGATGTCAAGAATAGGAAAAAGTCCAATAGCAATCCCTGCTGGAGTAACGGTTGACGTTAAAGAAGGAGAGATAGTTGTTAAAGGTAAATTAGGAGAGCTTACTCAGAAATTTGATGCAGTTAGTGTTAAAGTTGAAGAAAATAATGTTGTAATAGAGCGTTCATCTGATTCAAAAGATGACAGATCTAAGCACGGTCTATACCGTAGTTTAATTAACAACATGATTACAGGTGTATCTGAAGGGTTTACAATCACTTTAGAATTGGTAGGGGTAGGATATCGTGCTTCTAACCAAGGTCAAAAGTTAGATTTAGCTTTAGGTTATTCTCATAATATTTTATTAGATATTGCTCCAGAAGTAGGTGTAGAAACTATTTCTGAGAAGGGGAAAAACCCATTAGTGAAATTGACTTCATTTGATAAACAATTAGTAGGTCAAGTAGCAGCTAAAATCCGTTCATTCCGTAAACCAGAACCTTACAAAGGAAAAGGTATCAAGTTTGTGGGTGAAGAGTTAAGAAGAAAAGCAGGTAAATCAGCTTAAAAATTAAGACTATGTCATTAACAAAATCTGAAAGAAGACAACGTATAAAATTCAGAATTAGAAAGGTGGTTACTGGAACTTCAGTAAAACCAAGACTTTCTGTATTCAGAAGTAATAAAGAAATCTATGCTCAAATCATAGATGACGTGAATGGAGTAACTCTAACTTCAGCATCTTCAAGAGAAGCTGGTATAACAAGAGGAGCCAATAGTGAAACTGCTGCATCAGTTGGGAAACTAATTGCAGAAAAAGCTTTAAAAGCCGGTATAGAAAATGTATCTTTCGACAGAAATGGTTATTTATACCACGGACGTGTTAAATCATTAGCTGAAGGTGCTAGAGAAGCTGGATTAAAATTCTAATTAGTTATGTATCAAAATTATAAAAACGTAGAATTTGTAAAACCAAGTGGTCTTGATTTAAAAGATCGTTTGGTTAGTGTTAATCGTGTAACTAAAGTAACAAAAGGTGGGCGTGCATTTGGATTCTCAGCTGTAGTTGTTGTAGGAGACGAGAACGGTGTAGTGGGTCATGGTTTAGGTAAATCGAAAGATGTTTCTGAGGCAATCGCTAAGGCGGTAGAAGATGCTAAAAAGAACTTAGTTAGAATTCCTTTGAATGGTCATACTATTCCTCACGAGCAAAAAGGTAAATTCAGTGGAGCGAGAGTATTATTGATGCCTGCATCTTTGGGTACTGGAGTAATTGCTGGAGGTTCTGTGAGAGCAGTTGTAGAATCTGTAGGGATAAAAGATTTATTATCAAAATCTCAAGGTTCATCAAACCCGCATAACGTGGTTAAAGCTACTTTCGATGCTTTATTACGCTTAAGAAGTGCTTCTACAGTTGCAAAACAGAGAGGAATTTCTTTAGAAAAAGTATTTAAAGGTTAATTTGAAAGAGTTATGTCAAAGATAAAAGTAAAACAAGTAAGAAGCCAAATCAACTGTCCTCTTAATCAAAAGAGAACGTTAGAGGCTTTAGGACTTCGTAAAATTGGACAAATTGTAGAACATGATGCTTCTAGTGCAGTTTTAGGAATGGTAAAAAAAGTTCAACACTTAGTTTCTGTAGAAGAAATTAAATAATTTTGTAAAGTATGAATTTAAGTAATTTACAACCAGCAAACGGTTCAGTACACAACCAAAATAAAAGAGTTGGTCGTGGTGAAGGTTCTGGAAAAGGAGGAACTTCTACAAAAGGACATAAAGGAGCAAAATCACGTTCTGGATATTCGAGAAAAATTGGATTTGAAGGAGGGCAAATGCCACTTCAAAGACGTGTACCAAAATTTGGTTTTAAAAATATTAATAGAGTAGAATATGATGTTGTTAATTTAGAGACTTTACAAGGTTTAGTTGACAACGGCGTAGTTACAGATACTGTAGATTTCGCTCTTTTAGTAGATTTAGGTCTAGCTTCTAAAAATGGTTTAGTTAAGGTTTTAGGACGTGGCGAATTAAAAGCTAAATTAAAAGTTTCTGCTCATAAATTTTCTGCTTCAGCTAAACAGGCTATTGAAGCAGTAGGAGGAGAAATTGTAACGTTATAAAATCTTAGTAAACAAGATGAAGAAGTTTTTTGAAACATTAGCCAGTATTTGGAAGATTGAAGAACTAAAAAATAAGATCTTAATAACATTGGGATTATTACTTGTGTATCGTTTCGGTACACAAGTAACCCTTCCAGGTATTGACGCTACAAAATTGCAAGCTTTAACAGAGCAAACTAATCAAGGTGTTGGTTGGTTAATTAATGTGTTTACAGGAGGAGCATTTTCGCAAGCTTCTGTTTTCGCTTTAGGTATAATGCCTTATATTTCTGCTTCTATCGTAGTTCAATTAATGGGAATAGCTGTTCCGTATTTACAGAAACTACAAAATGATGGAGAAAGCGGTAGAAAGAAGATGAACCAGATAACAAGATGGTTGACTATTGGTATTACCTTACTTCAGGGGCCTAGTTATATTTATAATTTGTACCTACAATTACCATCGGATGCATTTTTGCTAGGTTTCAACTCTTTCTCATTCTTGTTTTCTTCAGTAATTATACTAGTTACCGGAACTGTTTTTGCAATGTGGTTAGGTGAAAAGATTACTGATAAAGGTATTGGAAATGGAATTTCATTGTTAATTATGGTTGGTATTATTGCTAGATTGCCAATGGCTTTTGTGCAAGAGTTTCAATCAAGAACAACAGATAACAATGGAGGACTAATGTTAGTGGTAATAGAAGTAATTGTATGGTTGTTAATCATTATAGCTTGTATTTTATTGACGCTTGCCGTTAGAAGAATTCCTGTTCAATATGCAAGAAGAAGTGCTTCAGGGACTTATGATCAATCAATGTTAGGTGGAAACCGTCAATGGATTCCTTTAAAGCTTAACGCTTCAGGAGTAATGCCTATTATTTTCGCTCAAGCGATTATGTTCGTGCCAGCGGCAGTAGCGGGATTATCAACTTCAGATACTGCAAAATCAATTAGTGCAACCTTTCATAATGTATTTGGATGGGAGTATAATTTGCTTTTTGCTTTATTAATCATAATTTTTACGTACTTTTACACCGCAATTACAGTGCCTACTAATAAAATGGCTGATGATTTAAAGAGAAGTGGTGGATTTATACCGGGTGTACGCCCTGGTAGTGAGACAGCTGATTTCTTAGACAGAATTATGTCTTTGATCACTTTCCCAGGTTCATTATTTCTTGCGCTTATAGCTGTATTTCCTGCAATCATGAAAAGTGTTATAGGAGTTCAAGATCATTGGGCAATGTTTTATGGAGGAACTTCGTTATTAATTATGGTTAGTGTTGTTATTGACACTATACAACAGATTAATTCGTATTTGCTTAACAAGCAATATGATGGTATGATGACGAGTGGTAAAAATAGGAGAGCAACAGCTTAATTTTTATGGCAAAACAAGCAGCAATAGAACAAGACGGAGCAATTATAGAAGCACTTTCTAATGCAATGTTCCGCGTAGAATTAGAAAATGGACATATCGTGATCGCTCATATATCTGGTAAAATGCGTATGCATTACATTAAGTTGTTACCAGGTGATAGAGTAAAACTTGAAATGAGTCCTTACGATTTGACTAAAGCAAGAATTACTTATAGATATTAAAGAGGCTATTAAAATGAAAGTAAGAGCATCAGTTAAAAAAAGAAGTGCCGAGTGCATTATAGTACGTAGAAAAGGTAGACTTTACGTTATTAATAAAAAGAATCCTAGATTTAAACAAAGACAAGGATAATTATGGCAAGAATCGCAGGGGTAGATATACCTAAACACAAAAGAGGAATTATTGCTTTAACTTATATCTTCGGAATTGGTTCAAGCAGAGCAAAAGAAATTCTTGAAAGAGCAAACGTTAGCGAAGATAAGAAAGTTTCAGAATGGAACGACGAAGAGATCGGAGCAATTCGTGAAGCTGTAGCTCAGTACACTATCGAAGGTGAATTAAGATCTGAGATTTCATTAAACATCAAACGTTTGATGGATATCGGATGTAATAGAGGAATTCGTCATAGAGTTGGTCTTCCATTAAGAGGACAAAGAACTAAGAATAACTCTAGAACTAGAAAAGGTAAAAGAAAAACAGTTGCTAACAAGAAAAAAGCAACTAAATAATAAGTAGTAATATGGCTAAAGCGAATACAAAAAAACGTAAAGTACTTGTTGAAGCAACAGGTGAGGCTCATATTAATGCGACGTTTAACAATATCATTATTTCTCTTACAAACAAAAAAGGAGAAGTAATTTCTTGGTCATCAGCAGGAAAAATGGGGTTCAGAGGTTCTAAAAAGAACACTCCTTATGCTGCTCAAATGGCTGCAGAAGATTGCGGTAAAGTTGCACTTGAGGCAGGATTGAAAAAAGTAAAAGTTTATGTAAAGGGACCTGGAAACGGTAGAGAATCTGCTATCAGATCATTACATAATGGAGGAATCGAAGTAACGGAAATTATTGATATTACTCCAATTCCTCACAACGGATGTCGTCCTCCAAAGAGAAGAAGAGTTTAATTTATAGTATAACCAAAGGTAGGAATAGATTATCGGAGGAAAGTGACCTGAATTCATAATCCCTACCTTTTTTAATTTTTAGAAATGGCAAGATATACTGGTCCACAAACAAAAATCGCTCGTAAGTTCGGCGAAGCTATTTTCGGAGATGATAAATCTTTTGAAAAAAGAAATTACCCTCCAGGGCAACATGGTTTAGCAAAGAAGAGAGGTAAAAAATCTGAATATGCTATCCAGTTAATGGAGAAACAAAAAGCTAAATATACTTATGGTATTTTAGAAAAACAATTCCGTAATTTATATAAGAAAGCTGCTGCTGCTCGTGGAGTGACAGGTGAAGTTTTGATACAATTATGTGAGTCTAGATTAGACAATGTTGTATTCAGAATGGGTATTGCACCTTCACGTCGTGCTGCACGTCAAGTTGTTTCTCATAGACACATTACTGTTAATGGGGAGTTAGTAAATATTCCTTCTTATCAACTAAAACCTGGTGATAAAGTTGCAGTTCGTGAGAAATCAAAAACTCTAGAAATTATCGAACGTTCGTTATCTAATTCTAGTGCTGTTTATGAATGGATTACATGGAATACTGAAACTTTAGAAGGTACTTTCGTTTCTGTGCCTCAAAGACTTCAAATTCCTGAAAACATTAAAGAACAGTTAATCGTAGAGTTGTACAACAAATAATAATTGACTTTCAGTCGAAACAAATATGGCAATATTTAATTTTCAAAAGCCCGATAAAGTTATCATGATTGATTCGACCGATTTTAAAGGTAAATTCGAATTTAGACCTTTGGAACCGGGATATGGATTGACAATTGGTAATGCATTAAGAAGAGTTCTTCTATCTTCACTTGAAGGATATGCAATTACTTCAGTTCGTATAGAAGGTGTAGATCATGAGTTTTCTACTATAGCAGGTGTTGTTGAGGATGTAACAGAAATCATTCTTAACTTAAAGCAAGTTCGTTTCAAGCGTCAAATTGAAGATGTTGATAACGAAAATGTTAGTATCTCTTTCTCTGGTAAGGAACAAATGACAGCTGGTGATTTTCAAAAATTTATTTCTAGTTTTCAAGTTCTTAATCCGGATTTAGTAATTTGTAACCTTGATGCTAATGTGTCTATTACTTTAGATCTTACTATCGAAAAAGGAAGAGGATATGTTGCTGCTGAAGAGAATAGAAAGCCAAATGCACCTATCGGAACTATCTTTACGGATTCTATATATACTCCAGTTAAGAATGTTAAGTATGCTATTGAAAACTATCGTGTAGAACAAAAAACTGACTACGAAAAGTTAGTTTTTGATATTGTTACAGATGGTTCAATTCATCCAAAAGATGCTCTAACTGAGGCAGCAAAGACGTTGATTCATCACTTTATGCTGTTCTCTGATGAAAGAATTACTTTAGAGGCTGATGAAATCGCTCAAACTGAGTCGTATGATGAAGAATCATTACATATGAGACAGCTTCTAAAAACTAAATTGGTAGATTTAGATCTTTCAGTTCGAGCATTAAATTGTTTGAAAGCGGCTGAAGTAGATACATTAGGAGATTTAGTTTCTTTCAACAAGAATGATTTAATGAAGTTTAGAAATTTTGGTAAAAAATCTCTTTCTGAATTAGAAGAACTTGTTGCTGTAAAAGGACTGAATTTTGGTATGGATCTATCAAAATACAAATTAGATAAAGAATAATCTAGGCTTTAAGTCTAAATTCTAGAAAGTAATGAGACACGGAAAAAAAATAAATCATTTAGGTAGAAAAGCTGGTCATAGGAATTCTATGTTAGCTAATATGGCTTGTTCTTTAATCGAGCACAAGCGTATAAATACTACTGTTGCAAAAGCTAAAGCTTTAAAACAGTATATTGAGCCATTAGTAACTAAAGCTAAAACAGACGATACTCATAATCGTCGTGTTGTTTTTTCTTACTTAAGACAAAAAGAAGCAGTTACTGAGTTATTCAGAGAAGTTGCTGTTAAAGTTGGTGATCGTCCAGGTGGTTATACTCGTATAATCAAATTGGGTAACCGTTTAGGAGATAACGCTGATATGGCTATGATTGAGTTAGTAGACTTTAACGAGCTATACAATGTAGCTAAAAAAGAGGCTAAAAAATCTACTCGTAGAGGTAAAAAGAAAGTTTCTGAAGCTGAAGCTTCTGTAAGTGAATCTACTGATACTCAAGTTAATGAGTAATCCTGTAATTACATATTGTAAATTATAATATAAAAAGACATTCTTTTTTAGAATGTCTTTTTTTTTGTTTTATTTTTGTCGAAATTTCAATACAACTAATTTTTAAATAATGGAATATAATCAAAGAGACACTGCTGTAATAGTGCTAAAGGACGGAACAGTTTTCTATGGTAAATCTGTAGGTATTAAGGGTACTGCTTATGGTGAGATTTGTTTTAATACTGGAATGACAGGATATCAAGAAATATTCACAGATCCGTCATATTATGGTCAGATTATGTTGTCTACAACTGCTCATATAGGGAATTATGGTGTAAATGTTGATGAAGTTGATTCAGATGGAATCAAGATTGCTGGATTAGTTTGTAAGAATTTTAGTTATAATCATTCTCGTGCAAATTCTGAATCTGATTTATTTGATTATTTAGATAAACATCAGTTAGTTGCAATATCTGATGTCGATACTCGTGCGTTGACAGCTTATATTCGAGATAATGGTGCAATGAATGCTGTAATTTCAACTGATGGTAAACCAATAGATGAGCTAAGAGAACTTGTTAAGGAAGTTCCTAGTATGGATGGGTTAGAGTTAGCATCAAAGGTTTCAACTAAAGAGGCTTACTTTTTTGGTGACGAGAATGCAACTTATAAAGTATCAGCTTTAGATTTCGGTATTAAAACTAATATTTTAAGATGTTTAGCTGAAAGAGATTGTTATGTCAAAGTGTTTCCATATAATAGCTCTTATGAGGAATTATTAGCATTTAACCCTGATGGTATATTTTTGTCTAATGGACCTGGTGACCCAAGCGCTTTAGGTAAATTAGGTGTACTTCCAGTTGTCGAGTCTATTCTAGGGGGTGATTTGCCAGTTTTTGGTATTTGTTTAGGACATCAATTGATTGGTCTATCTAAAGGTATTAATACATTCAAGATGTTTAGTGGTCATAGAGGAGTTAATCATCCTATTTTAAATACTATTAGTGGTAAAGGAGAGATAACTTCTCAAAATCATGGTTTTGCTGTGATTAAAGAAGATGTTTTAGAGCATGCTGAGTTTGAGATTTCACATTTGCACTTGAATGATGGTACAGTTGCTGGTATGCAAATGAAAGATAAGGATGTTTTTTCAGTTCAATATCATCCAGAGTCTTCTCCAGGGCCACACGATTCTAGATATTTGTTTGATCAGTTTGTTTCAAATATGGGTAAAAAAGAGTAGCTAACTATTAGCTACTTTTTTAGTATATTTAAGTGTGATAAAGATTATCGGATACGTTTAGGTGGTTTTTTATTCGTAAATTTGTTTATACTAAATTTTAAGACACAATAAAAATATGAGTACAATTGTTAGTGTTCACGCACGTCAGATTTTAGATTCACGTGGTAATCCTACTGTAGAAGTAGATGTAGTAACTGATGCTGGTTTTTTAGGAAGAGCAGCTGTACCTTCCGGAGCTTCTACAGGAGAACATGAAGCTGTAGAATTACGTGACGGAGGTAATACTTTTATGGGTAAAGGTGTTAGAAAAGCGGTTGAAAATGTTAATACTATCATAGCTGAGAATGTAATAGGACTTAGTGTTTTTGAGCAGAACTATATTGATCAGTTAATGATTAGTATTGATGGTACATCTAATAAAGGAAATTTAGGAGCTAATGCTATATTAGGAGTTTCTTTAGCTGTAGCTCGTGCGGCAGCAGCTGAGTTAGGAATGCCTTTGTATAGATATGTAGGGGGTGTTTCTGCAAATACACTGCCAGTTCCTATGATGAATATAATCAATGGAGGTTCTCATTCTGATGCGCCTATTGCTTTTCAGGAATTTATGATTATGCCTGTTAAAGCAAAAAATTTCAGTGAAGCTATGCAAATGGGTACTGAGATTTTCCACAATTTGAAAAAAGTACTTCATGGTAGAGGTCTTAGTACAGCTGTGGGTGATGAAGGAGGATTTGCTCCAACTCTTGAAGGTACGGAGGATGCGCTGGATTCTATCAAAATTGCTGTTGAGAATGCTGGCTATAGTTTCGGTGATGAAGTAATGATTGCTTTGGACTGTGCAGCATCTGAATTTTATGTAGACGGTAAATACGATTATACTAAGTTTGAGGGAGATAAAGGGCAAATTCGCTCAGCTAAAGAACAAGCTGATTATTTAGCGGAATTAGTAAGTAAGTATCCTATTATTTCGATTGAGGATGGTATGTATGAAGATGATTGGGAAGGATGGAAATATTTGACAGAAAAAATAGGAGATAAAGTTCAATTAGTAGGAGATGATTTATTCGTAACTAATGTTGAGCGTCTTGAGAGAGGAATTAATGAAAATATTGGAAATTCCATTTTAATTAAGGTTAATCAGATAGGTACATTGACAGAAACTATAGCGGCAGTGAATATGGCGAAGAATGCAGGTTATACATCTGTAATGTCTCATCGATCTGGAGAAACAGAAGATAATACAATTGCGGATTTAGCTGTTGCGCTTAATTGTGGTCAGATTAAAACGGGATCAGCCTCTAGATCAGATCGTATGGCTAAGTATAATCAGCTACTTAGAATTGAAGAAGAATTAGGTGATATAGCGTATTACCCACAGAATAAAGCATTTAAAATAAAATAGTGTTTTGATTGCCATAAAGCAGCTCTAATTATATTAGGGCTGTTTTTTTTTATTTATGTTTTTAGGTATTTTGTTACGAATTTGCTATTTGCACTATTATGTTTTTTTTATAAGGGTAATATGATTGTGAAAGGATTGTATTAATGTTTTTATATTGTTTTTCTCTATTAATTTAACTTGTATGTATGCATATTAATTCTTACCTTTCCTACTGAAATCGTTTTGAAAGCATAAAACGTTAGGATTTTAAGAAACTAGTAAAAAAATAAAAAAAACAAAATATGTCTAAAACAGCTTATATAGAGGTCGATGGCCAAAGACACGAATTTCCAACAATTGTAGGTACTGAAAATGAAGTAGCTATTGACGTGTTGAAATTACGTGCCTTAACAGGTGCTATTACATACGATCCAGGTTATAAAAACTCAGGTTCTTGCAAAAGTGCTATTACTTATCTTGATGGTGAAGAAGGTATTTTAAGATATAGAGGATATTCAATTGAAGATCTTGCAAATAAATCAAATTTTTTAGAAGTAGCTTACTTAATTATTTTTGGTGAATTACCAACTAAAGAGCAAATTGAACTATTTGAGAAAGATATTCGTAAGTATTCTTTAGTAGATGAAGAGATGAAAAATATCATAGATGGTTTTCCAAAAACTGCACATCCAATGGGTGTATTAGCTTCTCTAACTAGTGCGCTAACGGCTTTTAATCCGAAAGTAGTTAATGCAGAGTGTGAGAAGGATTTATACGAGGCTGTTTGTAAAACAATGAGTAAATTTTTAGTAATTGCTACTTGGACATATAGGAAAGCTAAGGGATACCCACTTAACTATTATGATAATACACAGAGTTATGTGGATAACTTTTTAAGATTGATGTTTTCGATACCAACTCAACCTTACGAAATTGATCCAGTAGTTAAAAATGCAATCGATAAGTTATTTGTGCTACATGCTGATCATGAACAGAATTGTTCTACTTCAACAGTACGTATTGTAGGATCTTCTCATGCTGGTCTTTTTGCATCAATCTCTGCAGGAGTTTCTGCTCTATGGGGACCACTACATGGAGGTGCAAATCAAGCGGTGTTGGAAATGCTAGAAGCGATTCAGAATGATGGTGGAGATGTTGAAAAATATTTGAATAAAGCTAAAGATAAAGAAGACCCATTCCGCTTGATGGGCTTTGGTCACCGTGTTTATAAGAATTTTGATCCAAGAGCTCGTATTATTAAGAAAGCAGCTGATGATGTACTTGGAAAATTAGGTGTTGATGATCCAGTATTAGAAATTGCAAAAAAATTAGAAGCAGCAGCATTAAAAGATCCATATTTTGTAGAAAGACACTTATATCCAAATGTTGACTTTTATTCAGGTATCATTTATCGCGCTTTAGGTATTCCTACTGAAATGTTTACAGTAATGTTTGCAATTGGGCGTCTTCCAGGTTGGATTGCACAATGGAAAGAAATGAGAATTAATAAAGAGCCTATTGGTCGTCCGCGTCAAGTTTATGTAGGTGAACCTTTGAGAGAATTCGTTCCTATAGATAATAGATAATAGATAATAAAAGAAAATAAAAGAAAATAAAAGCTACATTTGTGTAGCTTTTTTGTTTTTATGCTAAGCCTGTAGTAGTTGTATTACTTGTGTTTTACTATATTTGTGCAAAACACATTTGATATGTTAGAATTAAATATTAAAAACGAAACAGCTCGTTTGCGGGCTGTGGTCCTTGGTGTAGCTACCAGTAATGGACCAATTCCAACAGTTGAGGAAGCTTATGATCCAAAATCTTTAGAGCATATAAAAGCTGGAACTTATCCTATTGAGGCTGATATGGTTTCAGAAATGGATGAAGTGAATAAGGTATTTCAGAAATATGACATAAAGGTATTTCGTCCAGAAATAATAGATAATTATAATCAGATATTTACTCGTGATATTGGATTTGTAATTGATGATATGTTTATTAAAGCAAATATATTACCAGATCGCGATCGTGAATTAACTGCTATTCATGAAGTTATTGATCAGATTGATCCAGATCGTATCGTTACAGCTCCTGATGATGTTCATTTTGAAGGAGGTGACGTGATGGTGTGGAATGACTATATATTCATTGGGACCTATAAAAGAGATGATTATAAAGAGCAAATCACTGCACGTACTAATATGGCAGGTGTTAAGTTTATTGAAGATTTATTTCCTAATAAAAAAGTGTTAAGTTTCGATTTGGTTAAGTCTAATACAGAAGCAAGGGATAATGCTTTGCATTTAGATTGCTGTTTTCAGCCGATTGGACTTGATAAGGCTATTATTTATAAGGATGGTTTTTATAATGAGAGTGAGTATAATAGTTTAGTTGATATTTTCGGTTTTGAAAATTTGTTTCATATCGATAGGGAGGAAATGTATAATATGAATTCTAACGTGTTTTCTATTTCTCCTACCGTAATTGTATCGGAACGAAGTTTTACCAGGTTAAATACTTGGTTGATTGATAGAGGTTTTACTGTTGAGGAAGTCTCTTATAACGAGATTGCAAAACAAGAAGGTTTGTTAAGGTGTTCTACTTTACCATTAATTCGTGATTAAATAATATAGATATGAATCAGACAACTAATACAATTTTAATGATTCGCCCAGTTGCGTTTCGTATGAATGAACAAACAGCAGTTAATAATTATTATCAAAAAGTTTTAGATAATACTACTCCTGCTACAGTAAATGTTAAGGCACAGCATGAGTTTGATACCTTTGTTGAAAAGCTTAGATCGGTTGGCGTTAATGTAATTGTTGTAGATGATACTATTGATCTAGATACTCCTGATAGTATCTTTCCTAATAATTGGATTTCTTTTCATGAATCAGGAGAAGTGGTTCTTTATCCGATGTTTGCTGAAAATAGAAGGGCAGAAAGAAGAGAGGATATATTAGATTTATTAGAAGAAAAGGGGTTTGAAATTTCAGATATTTGGGATTATACTTCTGCGGAAGATGATGAATTGTTTTTAGAGGGTACAGGTAGCTTATTATTAGATAGAGTTAATGAAAAAGTTTATTGTGCACTTTCGCCTAGAGCAGATGAAGGTTTGGTAATTGAATTTTGTGAGGAGTTTGAAAATGATCCTGTGATATTTGAGGCGTTTCAGACAGTAAATGGTGAACGTAAACATATTTATCATACTAATGTAATGATGTGTTTAGCTGAAAATTTTGTAGTCATATGCGCTGACTGTATTGATGATAAGCAAGAAAGAAAGTCTGTTTTAAACGCGTTGAAGAGTTCGGGAAAAGAAGTGATTACTATTACAGAAGAACAAGTTAAGAATTTTGCAGGCAACATGTTACAGGTTAAAGGAGATAATGATGAATTGTTTTTAGTTATGTCTACTCAAGCTTTTAATAGTTTAACGGATGTACAAGTAGAAGCTATTGAAAAGCACTGTCCAATTTTGCATAGTAGTTTAGACACTATAGAGGCTTGTGGTGGAGGTAGTGCTCGTTGTATGATGGCGGAGGTATTTTTACCTAAAATTATGGATTAAGCTTAAATTATTTTTCATTTATAATTTAGAAAGTGCTTCAGTAATGTTGCACTTTTTTTATGAAATTCCATATATCTTATTTGGTTTAAATAAAAATAAAGAATATCTTTGGTCTTAGAATTGTAGGAGTACTGTTTAATGAGTATTTTCTAATACTAAGGTTTTCCTAATTACGAGGTAAATATGGTATTGTACAGTTTATTAACTGTAAATATATTTTGTTTAGCTAAAACATGTAATAGTTATTATGTTGTTTAGTGAGTTGTTAGTTTATTTTTGTTAATAAGCCCTTATGTTTGTCGCACTTAAGGGCTTATTGTTTAGATATTAAGATGAGTAAGGTTGATAATTTTAATTTAGCTATGCAATTAAGATGTCCTTCGGGTAGTGAGGGTGAGAAATTAGGTGATGTTATGTTTAAATCCAACATTAATATGATTTATAAAACAATTGACAGAATTAATTTAGAGCCAGGGGACAGGGTTTTAGAATTTGGTTTTGGAAATGCGAAACATCTCGATTATTTATTTAAAAAACAAGGTGATATTGAATATATTGGTTTTGAGATTTCGCAGGTTATGATCGAAGGAGCTCTTAAAGTTGTTAAGGAGTTAGGAGAGGATTTTAGAATTAGTCTTTTATATAAGGATTCGGGGCCTTGTCTAGATTTAGGAGCAAATATATTAAATCATTGTTTTTGTGTTAACGTTATTTATTTTTGGGATCAACCTAGTAAATATTTACAAGAAATCTATAGAGTGTTAAAGGCTGATGGTTCTGTTGTTATGTCTTTTGTTGATCCAAAATTTGCGGAGACCCTACCATTCGTTGTTGAAAACATTTTTAATAATCATAAGATTGATTTGTTGATTAGATTAATGACTAATATTGGTTTTAGGAGTATTGAATTATGGCGCTATCATGAGGAGGTAAAAGATAAAATGGGTAATAATGTAGTTAGGCCTTATGTGATTTTACAGGGAAGGAAATAAGTTACTAATTTGAGTAGNTTTGGAAGGGAATAAAAAAGGTCTACTTTTGCACCCGCAATCAAGCAGACGATCATAGATAACTAAGAGAAAAGTAAAGAGTAAATACATACTTTAAGAGACTTAAAAGAATTTAACAAAAATAAATTTGGATAAGTAAAAAATAAGGTGGTATCTTTGCAGTCCGCTTCAGTAAAACTGGGGCTTGCGAGAAACTGGTTTAGAAATATTTTTAAAAAAAGTTTTGCGAGTTTCGAAAATAGTTTTACTTTTGCGCTCGCTTTGAAACACAAGCGAAAATAAACAAGAAGACACGTTCTAAGACATATTGGAC
>NZ_WMJY01000029.1 GCF_009711055.1 Myroides pelagicus | reverse complement strand
AATGACTAATGTTGCATTTATAACTTGAATTCACGTTGTAAAAAAATAATTTAGACGATTAATTAAAATATTTTTTTACTACATTTACACTTATATAAAATAATTACGATTATATGTATCAATCATTAAACAATAATATCTCTAATAATAATTTGAATCAGCCGTACGATTCGAAGAGGTATGCTATTGTAATGATTTAAGTTAATTAATATATTATTCATTATCCGTTTAAAGCTCCTCTTATGAGGAGCTTTTTTTATTTGTACTAAAAGAAAACTAAATTTAATATTATGAGTAAACAAGAAATTTTACAAACCGAAAGAGCCATTGCACTAGTAAAAAAGACATTTTCAGAAAACTTGTGTGATGCATTGAATTTGTACCCTATCTCCTCTCCAATGATTGTGAATGAAGGTACAGGAATCAATGACGACTTGAACGGCATTGAGCGCCCTGTATCCTTCCCTGTAAAGTTTCTAAACAACAATCATGGAGTAGTTGTACATTCACTGGCGAAGTGGAAAAGAATACGTTTAAAAGAACTATCCTTGGATGCTCATGAAGGTATTCTTACAGACATGCGTGCATTAAGACCAGATGAAGATAGCAGCCCTATTCACTCAATATATGTTGATCAATGGGATTGGGAACTAAAAATTGATGAACAAGATCGTAGCTTAAGTTATTTAAAAAAGATTGTTCGCTTAATCTATCAATCGTTGCTAAAAACAGAAGAGGCTATTTATGAGACATACGGATATAAACGTACGTTGCCTCAAAAGCTATCTTTTATCCATTCTGAGCAACTTTTGCAACTGTACCCTAACCTAGATCCAAAAGATAGAGAACACGCTATAACGAAAGAATATGGCGCTGTATTTATCATTGGTGTAGGTCATAAATTAAGCAATGGAGAAGCTCATGATAGTCGCTCTAGTGACTACGATGATTGGAGTACTATTTCAGAAGAACAATATCACGGACTCAATGGAGACCTATTAGTATGGGATTATGAACTGGATCGTTCTCTAGAACTATCATCTATGGGTATACGTGTAGATAAATCAGCCCTTGAACACCAATTAAGACTAACAGATTCTATAGATAAATCAAAACTATACTATCACCGTCTTTTGCTTACTGACCAATTACCTTTATCAATTGGTGGTGGATTAGGACAATCTAGAATCTGTTTATTCTTACTAAAGAAAAGACATATCGGAGAAGTTCAAGCGAGTATATGGCCAGAAGAAGTACGTCTACAAACAGAAAGTGAAGGAATTCAATTGCTGTAAACGTAAACATTTATAAGAATAAAAAGGGACTGTATCTCTTCGATATCAGTCCCTTAAAATTTTATTGTCAATTTATTGACTAAAAGTTATAGCTAAGTCCAACACCTAACACCTCACGTAATTGAAATCCTTTATACGCTTGGTCATCATAAATTGTTTGAAATGTAAAATTAGTTGAAAGATATTTATTAATCTTCATAACTACATTTAATTGATAATCAACTACAACATTCTCAGGTTTTTTAAGATAATTAGAGTACAGGTTTAAGATATTTTCAACCGATACATTCTCCATAATATCCGTTTTATAGTATCCGTTGATCGACATCCCCAGTTGGTATTTCATTGATTTACCTTGATCAACACCAAATGCAGCCGCATCTTTTGTAAAGTGATCATGTACAAAAATAAAACGAGAAGTAGCTGGAGCGATATTAACCTTTAAGTTATCGCTTTTCTTCCACAAAAGACCAGGTCCTACTTGTAAGTAAGCAGGCGACATAAAGTGAGAGTTTCTTAATCCTCCTTTATCATGACCAGTATCCATTTGCGTCTTAAAATTCAAGAACATCGAATAATACCAGTTATTACTTGCTTGTTTACCTAACAAAGAGTTAAACTCTAAACGGTCATTTGTTTTCTTTTGATCTTCCCCTTTTAACTTTGTAAAACCATAGTTCACAATTAATTTGTTATCCCAAGTTAAATCATCCTTAGCATAATTTAAATCATAATTTAGATTTAAGTTACCAGAGAAGTTGTTATCTCCACCAGCTTGCCAATTTGAGAAACTTGACTGACTTACTAATACAGCGAAGTTACCTTTTGATTTCCAAGGACTTGTTACTTCTTTGTCTGATGCTTCTTGAGCATGAGTAGCATTAAATGCAAAAATTGCGAATAAGCTTAGTAATACTTTGTTCATATTGTTAAATTTTAGAAACAAAAATACTAACAAATTATAGAAATCCAAATATTACGATTATTGCTTAGAACTTCGTTTATAAATAGGCACAGCCGAACAAGCTTCACCAAACATAACAGAACGCGCGTAAGGCATGATTAATTGAGTTGCTAATACATATGCTTCCTCAGGAATTGTTTTATTAGAACAGCCTTTAACAATTACAGGTAAATCTTTATATTCAGAATAATCAATAGCAAATAATATCTCTTGATAGATAGATTTCTCAATATCTTCAACAGATCCAATAAAAGTACGTTTAGCAAATGGCTGTAAATAACTTGTCAAAAGCATATACGTCCAACCAGGTAAAATAGCATCTGTAGAACAATTCAAACCTACATATGCATCTTGATACATTGACCAGTCAACTTCTTTTAAACTTGCCCTAAACTCTTTTTCTCTCAGGACAAAACCTTCGTAAAGCCATTGAGATATATCAATCTGCATACGTTGATTCACAGGATAATAATCCTCTAAATCAAAGATTTTTAATGAGCTATTCGCTACTTTATTTACAATTTCTCCTTCCATATTAAAGCATTCCAAGTTCTAATTGAGCCTCTTCACTCATTAAATCTTTTGTCCATGCTGGTTCAAAAGTTAATTCGATCTCCACGCCCTTTACATTGTCAATTGCTTTTACCTTCTCCTCTACTTCCATTGGCAGAGATTCTGCTACAGGACAATTCGGAGAAGTAAGAGTCATTAAAATCTTTACATCATAAGTCTCATTTACAAATACGTCATAAATCAATCCTAACTCATAAATATCAACAGGTATCTCTGGATCATATATTGTTTTTAATACTTGTACGATGTCTTCCCCTAACTTTTGTACATCTATTTCTTCCATAATTTGCTCAATATTATTAACTCTTCGCTTGATAAGCTAAAGCATACATTTTAATTTGTTTAATCATCGAAACTAGCCCATTAGCACGTGTTGGAGATAAATGCTCCTTTAAGCCAATTTCATCTATAAAATCTAAGTTAGCAGCTGTAATATTCACTGCAGTTTGACCAGAGAATACACGAATTAAAATAGCTATTATTCCCTTCGTTAAAATAGCATCACTATTTGCTGTAAAGTAAATTTTACCTTCTCTTTCTTCAGCATGTAACCAAACTTGTGATTGACATCCTTTAATTAAGTTCTCCTCTACTTGATACTTCTCATCAATCAAGGGTAAACTTTTTCCTAATTCTATAATGTACTCGTAACGTTGCATCCAATCGTCGAACATTGAAAACTCATCAATGATCTCTTCTTGTGCTTCTTTGATTGTCATATTATTAATTATTTTAATCTATTCTTTATGATAACATTGTCTGTGCTTTTTTCACAGCTTCTACCAAAATATCTATTTCTTCTTTAGTATTATAAAAACTAAATGAAGCTCGTATCGTTCCAGGAATTTCAAAAAAGTCCATGATTGGTTGTGTACAATGGTGCCCTGTACGAACAGCAACCCCCAATTTATCCACAATCACCCCTATATCATAAGGATGAATATTAGCTATATTAAAAGAAATAACCGATGTTTTTTCTTTTGCTGTTCCATAAATCTTCAATCCATCAATCTCCAACAAACGAGCTGTTCCATAATCCAATAATTCCTTTTCATAAGCTGCAATATTGTCAAATCCAATACCATTCAAATAATCAATAGCATGACCTAATACAATACCTCCTGAAATATTAGGAGTTCCAGCTTCAAACTTATGAGGCAAACAAGCGTATGTTGTCTTTTCGAAAGTAACTTGTTTAATCATTTCTCCTCCTCCTTGGTAAGGAGGCAATTTGTTTAACCATTCCTCTTTACCGTATAAAATTCCAGTACCCGTAGGACCGCATATTTTATGTCCAGAGAAAACGTAAAATTCACAATCTAAATCAATAACATCTGGCTTAATATGAGGTGTAGCCTGTGCACCATCTACTAAAACAGCGGCTCCTACAGCATGAGCCTTAATGATAATTTCCTTAATAGGATTAATTGTACCTAAAGCATTAGAAATATGTGTTATTGCTACAACCTTTGTTTTTTCAGATAATAATGTATCATATTCTGACAGGATTAACTCTCCTTCCAAATTCATTGGGATAACTCTCAATTTTGCTCCTGATCTCTCACAAGCAAATTGCCATGGTACTATATTCGAATGATGCTCTAAAGCCGAAACAATCACTTCATCTCCTTCCTTTAACAACGTTCCAAATCCATTAGCAACGAGATTAATACCAAATGTAGTACCTGCCGTAAAAATAATCTCATGACTATGCTTAGCATTTACATGTTGTTGAATTTTAAGCCTTGACTCCTCGTATGCATCAGTTGCTAACTGGCTTAAAGTATGAACACCACGGTGAATATTGGCATTTATTGTCTCGTAGTAATTTTTAATAGCTTCTTCTACTACTTTAGGCTTTTGAGCAGTAGCTGCATTATCAAAATACACTAAAGGTTTTCCATTTACTTCCCTGCTTAGTATAGGAAAGTCTTGTCTTATTGCTTTTATATCTAACATACTACATTTCAGTTTTATTACTCTTCATTTCTACATCTATTTTAAATGCAGAATTTGCAAACAAATATAAGCAATAGTATACTTTCCACTATAAAATATTTATTTAATATTAATCTAAATATGTTTTATTTCCAATAGAATAGCTGAAATAAAAGACTTTATCAAGAATTATTTTAAACAATAAAAAATACGTCGCATAATTACTCACTGAAATTATAGCCTTTAGTATATTCGGTAGACTACTGAAAAAAAATTGAAGAACAAGCAATAATTAAATAGTATACGAAAAAGGAAATAATATCACCTGAAAATTTTTAACGATTATCGTTGCTTTTGTTTAAAAACAACGATGAAAGAAATCAAAAACCTAAAAAAAACAACTACATCAGTCAAACCAATCTTAAGTTGACAATTCAAACTCTTCTTAGCATTAAGTTATTAAAATATTGTTGATAACAAAAATACAGAAAATAATATCCAGAATTTGAAATCCCAGACAATATGTCCTATCTTAGCTAAGATAAAATCATAAGTTTTTTTAGTTTTTTTTCGTATATAGCTGACTTCTTAATCGACTAATATAGTGTACTTTACTACACTTTCTTATAAAAAGAACTAAAGTTAAACTAACTTAAAAATATTGCTATGTCCATTTTTGATAAAAGAGTTAACTACAAGCCCTTCGAGTACCCAGGTATATACCAATTTACAGATGCTATTAATAAATCCTTTTGGGTGCATAGTGAAGTAGATTTCACTGCAGATACACAAGATTTTCATTCACATTTAACCAAAGAAGAACAAATTGCAATTAAACACAGTTTACTTGCTATCGCACAAATTGAAGTCGCTGTAAAAACATTTTGGGGAAATTTATATCAACATTTTCCAAAACCTGAATTTAACGGACTTGGAAGTACTTTTGCTGAATGCGAATTTAGACACTCAGAAGCCTACTCTAGACTTTTAGATGTTTTGGGGTATAATGATGAGTTCGAAGACTTACTTAAAATACCTGTAATCAAAGAACGTGTAGAATACTTATCAAAAGTATTAGAAAATTCAAGTAATAATACGGATCGAAAAAAATACGTAGTATCACTAATACTTTTCTCCTTACTAATTGAAAACGTTTCTCTATTTAGCCAGTTTGCTATTATCCTATCCTTTACAAGATTTAAAGGATTAATGAAAAACGTAAGTAATATTATTGCATGGACTTCTATTGATGAACAAGTACACGCTAATGCAGGTATCTATATTATCAATCTCATTAGAGAAGAGTTTCCTGATTTCTTTGATGAAGAACTAATTAACCATGTAAATGATGTAATTATACATTCGATAGAAATTGAGAGTAAAATATTGGATTGGATCTTTGTAAACGGTGAGATTGAAACAGTAAGCAAACATGATCTACTCAACTTTATGAAGTTCAGAGTTGATGAAAGTATGGAAAAGATTGGGTTAAACAAAGTATTTGATATCACTCCTGAGCAATACAAACCACTACAATGGTTCGAAGAAGATGTATTTGCTAACTCATTAGATGATTTCTTTGCCAAACGTCCGGTAGATTATACTAAACACGACAAAAGCTTTACAGCTGACGATTTATTCTAATCAAAAAAATTCTATCCACACTTACTTAATAAAAATATGAATAACTTTTCACTACCACTACAAATAGAAGACGATAAAAACCTGAGAGAAAAACTTTGGTGGAAAAACTCAGAAAGTGAGCAAATATTAAATCGCGGATACTTACTTAAAGGAGAAACTGTTGAAGGGGCTATCGATCGCATCGCAACAGCAGCTGCAAAAAGATTATATAAACCCGAACTAAAAGAATCATTTCAAGAAATGATAGAAAGAGGATGGATGAGTTTAAGCTCTCCTATTTGGGCCAATATGGGTACCGAAAGAGGTTTACCTATTTCTTGTTTTAACGTGCATATTCCTGATGGGATAGAAGGTATTACCCATAAACTAGGGGAGGTTATCATGCAAACTAAAATTGGTGGGGGTACATCTGGTTATTTTGGAGCGTTACGTGAGAGAGGAAGTGCTGTTACCGATAATGGTAAAAGTAGTGGAGCTGTAAGTTTTATGAAGTTATTTGATACAGCTATGGATACAATCTCACAAGGAGGTGTACGTCGCGGGGCTTTTGCAGCTTACCTAGACATCGACCATCCAGACTGTGAAGAATTCTTAAACATTAAAAATATTGGTAACCCTATTCAAAACTTGTTCTATGGTGTTTGCATTCCAGATTACTGGATGCAGGAAATGATCGATGGAGATAGAGAAAAAAGACAGTTATGGGCTAAGGTACTAGAAAGTCGCCAACAAAAAGGTATGCCTTACTTACTCTTCTCTGATAACGTAAATGGGCATAAACCTCAGGTGTACAAAGACCTTAATATGCGTGTAAACGCAAGTAATCTTTGCTCTGAGATCATGTTACCATCATCAGATGATGAATCATTTATCTGCTGTCTATCTTCAATGAATTTAGAACTATATGATGAATGGAAAGATACAGAAGCTGTTAAACTAGCTATTTTCTTCTTAGATGCAGTGTTACAAGAGTTTATCGAAAAAACTGAAGGTAATTACTACCTAACTGCTGCTAATCGCTTTGCTAAACGCCACAGAGCTTTAGGCCTTGGTGTCCTAGGTTGGCACTCATATCTTCAAAAGAATATGATTCCTTTTGAAGGTTTACAAGCAAAAATGCTTACTAATCAGATATTCGAAAACATCAGCTCAAAAGCAGACAAAGCTTCTCAAGAATTAGCTCGTATCTATGGAGAACCTGAAATCATGAAAGGTTATGGAAGACGCAATACAACTACTATGGCCATAGCACCTACTACGTCTTCATCAGCTATCTTAGGACAAACATCTCCTGGTATTGAACCGTTTAGTAGTAACTACTACAAAGCAGGACTTTCAAAAGGTAACTTCATGCGCAAGAATAAATACCTAACACAATTACTTGCTAGTAAAGGTTTGGACAATGAAGAAACCTGGAGAAACATCATGTTAAATGGAGGTAGTGTTCAACAGATTGATGGTTTATCACAAGAAGAAAAAGATGTTTTCAAAACATTTAAAGAAATCAGTCAACTAGAAATTATACAACAAGCTGCTGTTCGTCAAAAATATGTAGATCAAGCACAAAGTCTTAACTTAAATATTCCTTCTTCTCTACCAATCAAAGAAGTAAACAACTTAATGATAGAAGCGTGGAAATTAGGTGTAAAAACACTCTACTATCAAAGAAGTCAAAGTGTCTCTAAAGAAATGGTAACTAACTTAGTTACCTGTAGCAGTTGTGAATCATAAGAACAACTACAAAATATACAAAAGGGAATTCAATTGAATTCCCTTTTTTTACCTTAATACTTTTCCTTTATGATAATATAGCATTAAATTGAAAAGGTAGCTTAAATCAACTTAAATACTCTCTCTTGACCTTAATACCATTACTAGGATTACTATTCCTCCTCATCACAAAACGATATAATAAAAAACACATCTCTTAAAAAACATACTAATTCAGAAGTTAAACTACTAGAATAGTAATTTAAACTAAAAGTGGTATAATATTCGATATAATATCAGTACAACAAAAACAACAAACTTTTTTCTTTAGATAACCAGACTAATTTCCCCACATAGTCTGGTTTCTTTTTTATAGCAAAAAAATAAGGCTATCTCTAAATAGAAATAACCTTATTCTTCATTATAAAATAAATAGAAATTAAATTTCAAAGTCCATCGATACTCCCAACTTAGAAGCAATCAGATTAGCAATCATCAATCGAAGAGATGGAATACTAATGCTACTCATTACTTCCTCTGTAAATGCGTACATTAATAAAGCCTTAGCTTCTCTTTGAGGAATACCTCTTTGACGCATATAAAACATTGCTTCATCATCAAGTTGTCCGATTGTACAACCATGAGAACACTTCACATCATCAGCAAAAATTTCTAATTGAGGCTTCGTATAAACTGTCGCTTTATCACTCAATAGAATATTGTTATTTTGTTGGAATCCATCCGTTTTTTGAGCAATCTTATCTACATAAATCTTACCATTAAATACACCTACAGCACTATCATCAAAGATACTCTTATAATTTTGGTGACTTTCACAATTAGGCTGATTATGAGAAACTAACGTATAATGATCTACATGTTGTTTATTACCGATAATTGTAATTCCTTTCAATGTACTGTCGATATGCTCGCCCTCTTGGTAGAAGTTTAAATTGTTACGTGTCAATTTACCGCCAAAAGAAAACGTATGAACACAAACACGGCTCGAATCTCCTTGTTTGATATATGTGTTATCAATCAAATTCGCAGCTGCTACATCATTCTGCAATTTATAATAATCACATAGAGCGTGCTTTTCTGAATAAATTTCAGTCACTACATTAGTGATAGTATCAGCTGTTCCGATATTTTGATGTCTTTCAACAATCTTTACTTGTGCATTTTCACCTACGATAACTAAGTTTCTAGGTTGAGTAAAAACTGCCTCTTCTGTAGAGGTACTCAAGTATACAAGTTCAATTGGTTTATCTACAACTTTACTCTTCCCTACATAAATAAATGCACCTTCCGCAGCAAACGCAGTGTTCAAAGCAGTTAATGAATCATCTTTATTAACTGTTTGATTATAATACTCATTTAAAAGTGAAAGAGTTTCTTCATTTTTAAAAGCTACTGACATCGGTAGAATAGTAGCGATATCTGAAGTATAATCAGACAACTCAACAGCTAAAACTCCGTTGATAAACACTAATTTATACGTATCCGTATCTTTAAGGAAAAACTCCTTAACCTCTTCTTTAGATATCGAAACTGCAGCTGGAAGAATATTGTATTCCTTCTTTAAAAGAGAATTCAATGACGTATATTTCCAAGCTTCTTCCTTTTTAGTAGGAAATCCTTTTGCTTCAAAAGTTTTTAGACCTTCTAAGCGTATTTTTCTTAACGCATCAACTTCACCAATGATTTGTGCTTCAAAGGGAGCATATGACGTTATAAATTTATCTTTAAGTTCCATATATTACTTACTGTTAGAAATGATTGAATCAGTTAATTGGTGCTTCTAATTATTCAACAGAAGACTTAATCCAATCATATCCTTTTTCCTCTAATTCTAAAGCTAATTCTTTACCTCCTGTTTTTACGATTTTACCATCGTGTAACACGTGTACGAAATCTGGAACGATATAGTCTAACAAACGTTGGTAATGTGTAATTACAATAATAGCATTGTCTTTGCTTTTTAATTTATTTACACCGTTTGCTACGATACGCAATGCATCGATATCAAGACCAGAATCTGTTTCATCAAGGATAGCTAACTTAGGCTCTAACATAGCCATTTGAAAAATCTCATTACGCTTCTTCTCTCCTCCAGAAAAACCTTCATTTAGAGATCGTGATAAAAACTTTCTATCAATCTCTAAAAGCTCCGCTTTTTCTTTAATTTTCTTCAACATATCACTTGCAGGCATCTCTTCTAAGCCTTGAGCTTTACGCGATTCGTTGATAGCTGTTTTCATAAAGTTTGTAACTGAAACACCCGGAATTTCTACAGGGTATTGAAACGATAAGAAAACACCCTTATGAGCTCTTTCTTCTGGAGCTAATTCTCCTAATTCTTCACCTTCCAAAATAATCTCACCTTCGGTAACTTCAAATGCTTCATTTCCAGCGATCACAGACGATAAGGTACTTTTACCAGCACCATTTGGTCCCATAATTGCATGAATTTCTCCAGCTTTAACTTCTAAGTTAATTCCTTTTAATATCTCTTTATCTTCAACACTAGCGTGTAAATTCTTTATCTGTAACATATAATATTTTAATTTAATTGAGGGGTTTTGTTTGTATAACTAAGCTGAATAACGGAAGACTATCCTACACTTCCTTCTAACGAAATCTCTAATAACTTTTGAGCCTCTACAGCAAACTCCATTGGAAGTTTATTCAACACTTCTTTAGAAAATCCATTTACGATTAAAGCAATAGCCTTTTCTGTAGGGATACCACGTTGATTACAATAGAAAATTTGATCTTCTCCAATTTTACTTGTTGTAGCCTCGTGTTCTATCTGCGCACTAGTATTCTTAGCTTCGATATAAGGAAAAGTGTGTGCTCCACACTCATTACCCATCAATAATGAATCACATTGAGAGAAGTTACGTGCATTTTCTGCTCTAGGCCCAATCTGTACTAAACCTCTATAACTATTTTGTGATTTACCCGCAGAAATACCTTTAGAAATAATTGTCGATCTAGTATTCTTACCTAAATGGATCATCTTAGTTCCCGTATCTGCTTGTTGGAAATTATTTGTAACAGCGATTGAATAGAACTCACCAATCGAATTATCACCTTTAAGCACACATGATGGATATTTCCAAGTTACTGCAGAACCTGTCTCTACTTGTGTCCAAGAAATCTTAGCATTTTTCTCACATAGACCACGTTTAGTCACAAAATTAAATACTCCCCCTTTACCTTCACTGTCTCCAGGGAACCAGTTTTGTACAGTAGAATATTTGATCTCAGCATCATCCATAGCGATAAGTTCAACTACAGCAGCATGTAATTGATTTTCATCACGTGACGGTGCAGTACAACCTTCTAAGTAAGATACATAACTTCCCTCATCAGCGATAACTAAAGTACGCTCAAACTGACCAGTACCCGCTTGATTAATACGGAAATAAGTTGACAATTCCATTGGACAACGAACTCCTTTTGGAATATAACAGAAAGATCCATCAGAAAAAACAGCAGAATTCAATGCTGCATAGAAGTTATCCGTTTGAGGAACAACAGTACCTAAGTACTTCTTAACCAACTCCGGATACATCTTAATCGCCTCAGAAATAGAACAAAATATAATTCCTTTTTCTGCTAATGTTTCTTTAAACGTAGTTGCTACTGAAACTGAATCCATCACAATATCTATCGCTACACCTGAAAGACGTTTTTGTTCCTCTATAGAAATACCAAGCTTATTAAAAGTCTCAATCAATTCAGGATCTACTTCGTCTAAACTCTTATACTGATCCTTCTTCTTAGGAGCTGAGTAATAAGAGATACCTTGAAAATCTGGTTTAGTATAGTTCACATTGGCCCACTCTGGCTCGATCATAGACTCCCATATACGGAATGCCTCTAATCTCCATTCAGTCATCCATTCTGGTTCACCTTTCTTCTCAGAGATCGCTCTAACAATACCTTCATTCAAACCAACAGGAAACGTCTCAGACTCTATATCTGTATAGAACCCATATTCATATTCCTTGGTTTCTAATTCTTTCTTTAAATCTTCTTCTGTATACTTACTCATATGTTTATACTTAAAAGCCACTACTTTCTCGTACGCTTCATTTATTTTTAAACTAATTATCAAAAGGACAGAAAGATGGATATACACCCATCCTTCTACCTTGAAGTCTTATAGTGAAAAGCTTTCACCACAACCACAAGTTCGACTTGCGTTTGGATTATTAAAGTAAAAGCCTTTTCCGTTCAATCCTCCAGAATACTCTAAAGTAGTTCCTACCAAGTACAAGAAGCTCTTTTTATCAACAACTATTCTAACTCCGTTGTCTTCAAAAACTTTATCATCTTCTGACACTTCACGATCGAATTTTAATTGGTAAGAAAGGCCAGAGCAACCACCACTAGTAACTCCAACTCTAACATAGTCCGCAACTGGATCAAAACCTTCATCCTCCATCATTAGTGCGACATGTTTCTTCGCTATATCTGATACTTTTATCATACGTAACTTATAAATAGATTGATTCTAAAATTGTCTATGCAAAGGTATTATAAAAAAATGGTTTGCCCTATAACCTACACATTAATAACGATTAGAAGTTTTAATACTGAAATAAATAAAAACTATTATTAGAACATTCTATAAATCTATTCTTTACGTAGTGGTTTAGTGAAAAAACTACTGAAAACTAATTAGTTATTTTCACTAAACACCGATCTTTTTTACTATGACACAAAGATTGTAACTTTAACGCTAAATTTCAAGAACATTAAAGATAATATACCAAACATTCACAGCTTTTAACAATAATACCCACGACTACGACCACACCTTTAAGACAAAACACAAAAAAAATCAGTTATCACCCTAATAAGTAAAAACAAAGCTATAAACACTTCCACTATGCTAGTTGACATAAATAAGTAATTATGTATCACCGATTACTATAATAAATGCGATTTAGGGAGAAAATCAGTACTCTTTCGAAAAAAAACAACTAATTAGTAAGCAGTTTTCAAAATTAGTAATTCTGCATTATTTCATTAAAAAAACATTAACTTTCGACCATTCTGACGTCAAACAAATATTCATAAACGCTTTATAAATAAGATTAACTATTACTTTAATCAGCATTACTTATTAAAGTCGATAAGATTACTGCAATTGATAATCTACTTAGATTCATATTTTTTCCATGCGTTCTTGACCTATGCGTGCACTTACCTTGCCAAGAAACTACTTCTGGGGTAGTAAACTGCAGGGATACTGCACTCATAGCACAAGCTAGGCAACAAATACTATCATTTTGAAACCTTTAAGAGCAAAAACAAGTTACATTATTTTTAAAAATGTTTCTGAGTTCAGTATTGTACAAATTATTTAATAAAAAAAATATCAATTTATCCCCAATTATAATACCTAACAGATATACACCCTAAAAAAAGTTTGATTTGTAAAAATAGTATTAACCATAGACTTTACCACCTGACTCAATATAGAGAGTCTTTTACAAAAAAATAGCAGATGGAGAAATAAATTGCTTAATTTGCACATAACTCAATTAAACTAAAACAATTATGAAATTATACGCTATAGAAAGTGGTAACTTCAAACTAGATGGAGGTGCTATGTTTGGTGTTGTACCGAAAGTTATTTGGAATAAAACAAACCCAGCAGATAACAATAATTTAATAGATCTAGCAGCTAGATTATTACTAATTGAAGAAGGCAATCGGCTAATCCTCATAGATACAGGAATGGGAAACAAACAATCAGAAAAGTTTTTTGGTTACTACAACCTTTGGGGAGATCATAACCTTGACGCTTCATTAGCTAAATATGGCTTTCACAGAGATGATATTACAGATGTTTTCCTAACACATTTACACTTTGATCATGTAGGAGGAGCTGTAAATTGGAACACTGGTCGTACAGGATATGTCAATGCCTTTAAGAATGCCAAGTACTGGACAAATGAAAACCACTGGGAGTGGGCGACGGAACCCAATGCACGTGAAAAAGCTTCTTTTTTATCAGAAAATATCATTCCTATTCAAGAAAGCGGTGCATTAAATTTCATCAAGCGTTCAAATGAAATCTTACTGACGAATTCAGAACTTGGATTTGATATATTCTTTGCAGATGGTCATACCGAAAAGCAAATGATCCCAATCATAAATTACAAAGGAATGAAAATAGCTTATACTGCAGACTTACTTCCAACTGTCGGTCATATTCCACTTCCTTACGTTATGGGATATGACACACGTCCATTACTTACCCTTGATGAAAAAGCTAAATTTCTTCAACAAGCAGCAGACGAAAACTGGTATCTATTCTTAGAGCATGATGCTCACAATGAAATCATCACCGTTCATCACACTGAGAAAGGAGTAAGACTAAATGAAAATCTAAAAGCTAATGATATCTTAATTTAGTGTTAAGTACATCGACAAGATGTAACTTATTTTTATTTTTAGCACTTATAACAATGATAATTTAAATTTAACTATAATGCGATTGATTAAACCTTTATACCTATCAGCTGCTTTAGCATTGGCTTTGACAAGCTGTGGAGGAACGAAGACAGCAGTAGAGAATGCGCAAAACTATTCTCCAATTACGAATGTAGATCACCTAGAAAAAAGGACTACAAAACTAACAGAGGATCAACTAAAGAGATGGAGTCACTTAGATATCTTGACAGATACAGTGCCTGGTATGTCTGTAGATAAGGCGTACGAACTATTATTAAAAGGAAAAAAACTTCCTTCAAAAGTTGTCGTAGGTGTAATTGATTCAGGTATTGAAATTGATCATGACGATCTTAAAAACCATATCTGGAATAATCCTAAAGAAATCGCAGGAAACAATATTGACGACGATAATAACGGTTATGTTGATGATATACACGGATGGAATTTCCTAGGAAACTCAGTACACGAAACAGTAGAAATGGTACGTGTAATTCGCCGTGGAGATGATGGATCAGCACAATACAAAAGAGCAGTTGCTCAATATGACAAAGAAAAGAAAGAAGCTGAAGAAAAACTTGTTAAAGCACAATCTTACTTACGTGCTTATGAACGTTTAGCAAAACTATTCGACAAAGATACATTCACTCAAGAAGACTTAGATAAAATCCCTGCTGATGATACAGTAAGTGACGATATTAAGCACTCTAAAAATGTAATGTACAGTGTATTCAAAATGGGTAGAGATACTGATTGGGTAAAAGGATACAACGGAGCCATTGAAAGCAAATTAGCCCATCACTTAAATCTAGAATATGATGGACGTAAATTAGTTGGTGATGATCACACTGATATCAATGACCGTATTTACGGGGATAACAATGTGTTAGGACCAGATAGAAATGAAGCTAAACACGGTACACACGTAGCTGGTATCATAGCACAATCACGTCACAATGACCTAGGAGGAGATGGAGTAGCTTCAGATGCAGTGGAGATTATGGCTATCCGCGCTGTTCCTGATGGAGATGAGTACGATAAAGATATCGCACTAGGTATCCGCTATGCAGTAGATAACGGAGCGAAAGTAATCAATGGAAGTTTTGGTAAATACTACGAAGAAAACAGTCAATGGGTAAGAGACGCGATTAAATACGCAGAGGATAAAGACGTATTAATCGTAGTAGCAGCTGGTAATGATGCTATGGACTTAAACATTGAAGGTGGCGTAGAAAGATATCCAAACGACAATGTAAATATGGGAGCTGAAATTTCAGACAACTTTTTAGTTGTCGGTGCATTAAACCCAGAGTTCGGTAAAAATATGGTTGCAAGATTCTCTAACTATGGACACTATGATGTGGATGTATTTGCTCCAGGAGTAAAAATCTATGCAACAGTACCAAATAATACATACCAATATTTACAAGGTACTTCAATGGCATCACCAAACGTAGCAGGAGTAGCAGCCTTAATTAGAGCGTACTATCCAGAATTTACAGCTTCTGAGGTAAAAAGAATTATTATGAATTCAGGAGTACCTGTAAATCGTGAAGTGATTGTAGGAAGTAAAAAAGAGGTTCGTAAATTTGAATCAATTTCTACATCAGGAAAATTCGTTAATGCTTATAATGCGTTACTACTAGCAGAGAAATTATCGAAAGCTAAAAAATAATTGAGAGAAAACTCACAAACATTTTATAGACTCCACAATTATTAGAAAAACATGATTGTGGAGTTTTAATTTTATAATTTATTATGAAGAAACTACTACTAGCCCTAACAATTACGATTACAACACTTTCTACACTAAGTGCACAAAATAATCCTAACCCAGGATATTGGCAACAACATGTAAATTACGAAATGGACGTAAAAGTTGACGTAAAAAAATTCACTTATACTGGTACGCAAAAACTAATCTACACCAACAATTCAAACGACACTTTAAGATCAGTTTATTATCACTTGTACTACAATGCTTTCCAACCAGGGAGTGATATGGACGCATTGCTAAATAGCATTGCAGATCCTGATTCACGCATGGTTGAAACAAAAAATATTCGAGGTAGAAAAGTTACAGAAAGTAGAATTTCTAAACTAAAACCAGATGAAATTGGTTACTTAAAAGTGGCTAATTTAAAACAAGATGGTCAGACAATCGTCAATCATCAAACCATTGGAACTCTACTTGAAGTAGAACTAAACGAGCCATTAGCTCCAAATAACTCAACAGAATTAACCTTAAACTTTACTGGACAAGCACCTAAAATGATCCGTAGATCAGGACGTCAATCAAAAGAAGGTATTGCCCTATCGATGGCTCAGTGGTTTCCTAAAATGGCAGAATTTGACTTCGAAGGATGGCATACAGAACAATATTTAGGAAGAGAATTTCACAGTGTATGGGGTAACTATGACGTCAAAATTACAATTGATAAAAACTATACCTTAGGAGGTACAGGAACACTAATCAATAACAATGAAATAGGACATGGTTATCAAGATGCAGGGGTAGATGCTCCTGATCACAAAAAACAAAAAACGCTTACATGGCATTTCAAAGCAGATAATGTACTTGATTTTACTTGGGCTGCAGATGATGACTATATTCACGATACTTACGAAGGACCTAACGGAGTAAAACTACATTTTCTATACAAAAACAACGATAAAATTAAAGACAATTGGACTAAACTACAACCTATTACGGCTCAATTGATGGAGTTCTTTAATGAAAATGTAGGAGAATATGGTTATCCTCAATACTCCGTGATCCAAGGTGGAGATGGTGGTATGGAATACTCAATGTGTACTTTAATTACAGGAGAGCGCAACTTTAAAAGTTTAGTAGGTGTAACTGCACACGAGCTAGCCCACAATTGGTTTCAACAGACTTTAGCAACAAATGAAACTAAACACGAATGGATGGATGAAGGTTTTACTACATTTATCTCGGATCTAGCTGTGCTAAAAATATTACCTCCAGCTGATCAAGAAGATACTAATCCATTTGCTTCAAACTACAAAAGCTACTATAGATTAGTAGAAAAGAATATGCACGAACCGCTATCTACTCATTCTGATCATTACTTGACAAACAGAGTATATTCAACTTCAGCATATAGTAGAGGAGCAATCTTTTTGACGCAATTATCTTATATCATTGGTTGGGATAATATGATGGCTACATTAAAGAAATACTACGAAGACTACAAATACACCCACCCTACACCAAATGACTTCAAACGTACAGCAGAACGCGTATCAGGAGCTGTCTTAGACTGGTATATGATTGATTGGACACTAACAAATAATACAATTGATTACGCTATTCAATTCGTAGAAGAAGTACAAAAAGATCAAACATTAGTTAGCTTAAAGCGCATTGGAAGAAGTGGCATGCCTCTAGATATTTTAGTAACTTATGATGATGGATCTATGGAAACCTATTACATTCCATATACTTCAATGCACTGGAATAAACCAAACCCATATGTTCAATACGAAAGAACAATCTTAGACGGATGGGGATGGGCACAACCAGAATATAAATTCATCATACCAAAAAGCAAAAGTAGCATTAAATCAATCATGATTGACCCAAGTCAATTTATGGCAGATATTAATCAAGAGAACAATATCTATCAGAAATAGAAAACGTTTATTAAAAACACTATAAAAATCCCCAGTAAGTTTATCACTTACTGGGGATTTTTTCATGATAAACACTGTTACTCATGAAAAAATATAGAGATATATCTATTCAAAAACAGAAGCTGTTCATGAACCTCTTATTATTAACTTTCTTTGATTACCTTTGTAGTCTTGATAATTACAACCTATGTTTACATATCCTAAAAAGGAAAAATTAAAAAGCCATACGACCATTAATGAATTATTTATGAGCGGAAAATCTGTGAGTAAATATCCATTACGCATGGTTTATGTCCCTATAAAATCAACTGACAACACACCCTTAAGCATAGGAGTATCAGTATCAAAGAAACACTTCAAAAAAGCTGTAGATCGCAACTACTACAAACGATTATTACGAGAATCTTATCGCTTAAATAAACAAGCGCTTCTAGACGTCATAGATCAACCCTATGCTATAATGTTTTTCTATCAAACAAAGGATCGTTTAGACTACGCAAAGATTAACGAGAAAATGGAACAGATGATCGAGAAGTTTAAATATCAGATTGAAACGAAATAAAGTGATAAAACATTTTAAATACTGCTGTCATTTATGAATAATAAACATTATTTTTATCTAAAGCAGAATTAGAATGTCAAACACGAAAAAACAACTTCAATCAAACCTTATAACCTCTGAAATAAAGCTTGATGGTCAATGCAATTTTCGCGATTTAGGAGGGCTAGTAAACAAAGATCGTTTAGCACTAAAAAAGGAAATAATATTCCGGTCTGGTCAATTAAATGAACTAACTCCAGCAGATATCAAATTGCTAGATACGTTGAATTTATCGACCGTCATAGACTTTCGAAGTGCGGAAGAAACAAAAATGCAGCCTCATCGCCTACCTCCTAGTATACGTACAACCTATCATTTACCCATCACTCCTGGTAATATCACTCCAGCCTCTATTGAAGAAATTGTACGTGACGGAAATCTAAAAGGGGCTAATGACTTTCTATTTGAAATCTACAAACAATTAGTTTTAGAAAATCAAAAGGAGTACACACTATTTTTTCAAAAACTTCAAACCAATAATGGTAGCCCTACTTTGTTTAACTGCACCGCTGGTAAAGACAGAACAGGCTTTGCTGCTATATTATTCTTATCAGCTCTAGACTTTGATTTAGACATTATCTATACTGACTATTTAAAAACTAATCAAGCTGTAGGCCCTACCTTAGATAAGGTTATTTCATCTTTTGGTTTTCAAAATAAAAAGCAAAGCCAAACCTTTTATGAGTTAATGACAGTAAAAGAAGCATTTATAAATCATGTCTTCTCGACAATAAAAAATCATTACCTATCAATGGATAATTATCTAGAAAAGCAACTAGGCATAAATAAAAATATACTCAAAGAAATATACTTAGAATAACGAAGAACAAGGATTATATTAGTCCCTAATCTACTCACTAGAAGTAATTATAAGCTATTTAAAGATACTTTACTATAAAGTGATTGATTTATACATTAGAGTTAATTTAAACCTTTAAATAAGAAAAAATCGCATAGTAATAAGTTACTATGCGATTTTTTCCTATTTAAAAACGATGGTTTTTATAATACTTTCAATCTCTGTAAGCATAACCCGCTTATTCATTGATGGATTATAGACTAGACCTTCGACAAATACATACTTATCTAATTCCTCATCTTTAAAGACGAAGGTAAGATACGGACCGGTCATAAAACTATTAACCATATCCCATGTTCCACGAAAAACTACACCAGACATCCCGTTTAAGTAAACTTCTTCATAGTTAGGAGAGTACTCTTCCGAGGTGTACAAATAAGAACCATCTTCCGAAGACTGTATATACTTCCCATTTACGGAATCTTTGACTCTTATAATATCTGTCAATAAATACTGCTTATCTCTACGAATACTCTCAATAGATACTGAATAAACTAAGATACTGCTACTACCTGAGGCTATGTCTTTCTTAAACCAAATAAAGTTATTATCGCGTTCAATCAATCGATAACTTTTAGGTAGATCTAATTCAATATCAAACGGACGTGAAAGTATTTCTTTGTTGTGAAGAGGTTCCTTGCGTAACTCATCAATATAATGAGCAATTTCAGTTTGATGGACAGACTTGTTGATCGAATCACTATTGTCACAATACAGAGCCATTAAATCACCTTTATTCTTTGCAGTCAGAACAAAATAATTCTGAGGAGAAGCAAACTTATTTACTTCATGCGAAAAGGAAGAGTTATTGTGATTATCTGATAATACAATAATATTTCTGTACTTCTTATAACTAGTATTAAATAACTTAGGAGAAAATTGTTTAATTGTAAACTGAGCCTCCACGGGATCAACATCTTCAATATAAGCAGCTAGATGATGTCGTATACTATCTCCTGTCTCACCTATCCATAACTTATCATCTATAACAACTAAAACGTTGTTATAATTACCAAATGAAGTAGGTAGTTTTTTATCCCCTACTCCACCTTTACAACTAAGCAAGCATAAGCTAAGAAAGAGAAAGATATATTTCTTCATCTATTTAATTTTCAATTTCATACCTGGGTGAAGCATTGAGCCTTCTTCCATATTATTTAATCTGCACAACTTAGCAATAGATACGCCAGGTAACTTTTTACTAATTGAATAAAGTGAATCACCTGATTTCACCGTATAATAACCTTTTCCTGAACTCGCATGAGCTACTACAGTCCTACCAACGATCAGTTTCTTTCCTGGATAAATCATATTGCTTCGCATATTATTCATACGTTTCAATTGACTAACAGATAAGCCATATTTCTGAGCAATAACACCAACGCTTTCACCTGATTTAATCGTGTGATATTTATTGTTATAATTACTTTGTTCAATCAACATTTCCTCCATACTATAAACAGGTTTTTCCTTTTTGGAATCTAAGAAATCTACATAAGCATAAATCTTATCCTCATTCGAAGCAAAAAGACCTACTTTTTCTATTGGTAAACGAACATAATGTTCTTTATCACTCACATAAGGAATAACTTTTAACTTATAAGTAGGGTTTAAAAACTCAATCTCTTCCTCAGTCATATCTAATAATTCAGCTAATTGAGCAAAAGTTATAGTTTGACGAACAGAAATAGTATCTGTTTCAAATAACTGAACAGGAGCTGGCTCTGCTGCTTTCATTCCATGCTCCTCAGCAAACTCAAACATATACATTGTTGCATAAAAGGCAGGTAAATAATTCTGCGTTTCACGAGGAAGATTATGACGAATATTCCAATAGTTTTCGTATTCTCCTGAACGACGCATCGCCTTATTTACATTTCCAGGACCAGCATTGTATGAAGCTAAAACTAATTCCCAATCACCATACATACGATACAAATCTGCTAAAAACTCAGCTGATGCATCAGATGATTTTACGGGATCCATTCGTTCATCAACAAAAGAGTTTACTTCCAAATTATATTGCTTACCTGTAGCATACATAAATTGCCATAAACCAGTAGCCCCAACACGTGAACGAGCCTTAGGGTTAAGAGCCGATTCAACAATCGATAAATATTTTACCTCTAAAGGAACATCGTATTTAGAAAGTCTTTCTTCAAACATAGGAAAATAGTACTGCGATATTCCCATTAACCTTTCAAAAGAACGTTTTCTCCTTTTAATAAAAGACTTAATCACCTTTTCTAGTGTTTCATTATAAACCACATTAAAAGGTGTCTTTTCATTAAGTATTTGCAAGCGTTCTTTTAAAAGATCCGTAGTTAAACCATCGTATTCATCATCAACTTGTTCTAGATCAATCTCTTCTAAATCACTTTGTAAGTCTTCATATATATCAAGTGTATTCATCTTATTGACCCATTGATAATCGATTGAATCAATAACGTCATAACTGACAAAAGTATTCTTAATAGAATCGAGATATACACGAGGATCTTCAATTTTTTTAATTTCGACCATCTTAGTATTCTCACTAGTTTGTGCCATGCCTATAGCACTTATAAGACAACTAGTAAGAATAAAAAATCCACTGTATTTCATAATAAGGTTTTATATAAAAAATCCAGACTACATAGTGAGAATACTATACAGTCTGGATTCGGTTTGATTAATCTTGAATAGCTTTTACGCCTGGTAATACTCTACCTTCTAACATCTCTAACATAGCACCACCTCCTGTTGATACATAACTCATCTTATCTGCTAGACCAAACTGCTTAACAGCTGCTACAGAATCACCACCTCCCACTAAGGAGAAAGTTCCATTATTAGTAGCTTCAGCAATAAAGTCTCCTAACTGAATTGTTCCATTAGCAAACTTTTCAATTTCAAAAACACCTAATGGTCCATTCCATAAGATAATTTTAGATTCTAAGATAACAGGCTTTAAGCTCTCTAAAGTCTTAGGTCCAGCATCTAAACCTTGCCATCCATCTGGAATCTCATTTACATTAACTATCTGTGTATTTGCATCTGCCGAGAAAGCATCTGCTGCCACAATATCTAAAGGTAAGTGCACAGTTACATTCTTCTCTTTTGCTTGCTTAAGTATATCTAAAGCTAAATCTAATTTGTCATCTTCACAAAGAGAATTACCAATAGAGCCTCCTAAAGCTTTGATAAATGTAAACGCCATTCCTCCTCCTATGACCATGTGGTCAATCTTATCTAAAATATTTTCAATAATAGTAATCTTAGAAGAAACCTTTGATCCGCCTAATACAGCAGTAACAGGCTTTTCTTTACTATGTAAAACTTTGTCTAAGCTTTCGATCTCTTTCGCTAATAAATATCCGAAGCATTTATCATTAGGAAAAAACTTAGCTACAATAGTCGTAGAAGCATGTGCACGGTGTGCAGTTCCAAAAGCGTCATTAATATAAAAATCAGCTATTGATCCAAGATCTTTTGCAAATGTTTCATCTCCCTTTTCTTCTTCCGCATAAAAGCGTAAGTTCTCTAATAAGATAATATCTCCTTTTTTAGCATTAGCCACAGCGTCTTTTACAGATTCACCAATACAATCATGTACAAACGTAACAGGCTTACCTAAAATTTCACTAGCTTTACTTACAATATGCTCTAACGAGTATTTACTATTTCTTTCTCCTTTTGGTCTACCTAAGTGAGAAACTAAAATTGCAATACCCCCATCAGCACATACTTTATCAATTGTAGGCTTAGCTGCTTCTATTCGGTTGCTATCTGTTACATTAAAGTTTTCATCCAAAGGAACGTTGAAATCAACGCGAATTAAAACTCTTTTCCCATCAAAATTAAACTCATTTATTGTCTTCATATCTAATAATTTGAACCTGTTATTTTATTGTTTCACAAATATAATTCATTTTAGCATTTAATAAGCTGATATTAGTATTATAAAGAACTTATAATGAAATAAATAAACTTTTCACTATAGCTAATAATTAACTACACAATAATTTAACACATATAAGTGATTTTATAATAATCTCAACTAGAAAATTATCAAAATATCAACTAGAGAAACTACTCTCTTCTCATGATTTTCTTTAAAATAAAATACTCTATTAAAACAAAATCTACTTTATACCAATTTAAAAGTTGTAACTAAAGTTTTATAAACAAATTGAAAAGTATATAATTCAATCAAACTGTTCTACTTAACATAGCTAATAAATAAAACACTACCGCATCGCATTTTATTTATCTTTGTACTATGCTTTTTTCAGAAATTATAGGTCAAAATAATATAAAAAATCACTTAATACAAAGTGTTTCAACAGGTAGAATACCTCATGCTCAATTGTTTATAGGTAGTGAAGGTGTAGGTACCTTACCACTTGCTATTGCTTATGCACAATATATATTATGCAATAACAAAGGCAATGAAAATACTAATGGAAATGAAAGCTGTAATGTAAAAGTGAACAACCTTTCCCATCCCGATTTACACTTTGTGTACCCAGTTGCAACAACTGAGCGAGTAAAAAGACACGCTACGAGTGATCTATTCAGTGATCAATGGAAAAAATTCATTAAAGAAATGCCGTATGGAAGTTTATTTGATTGGTATAACTTTATTGACATTCAAAATAAACAAGGTCAAATTGGTGTAGATGAAGCTACTGAAGTCATCAAAAAACTCTCATTAAAATCATACGAAGGTGGCTATAAAATCATGATTATTTGGATGGCCGACAAATTGAATACCGAAGCTTCTAATAAACTACTAAAACTTCTAGAAGAACCACCTGCGAGCACTGTGTTTCTACTAATCGCTGAAAACGAAAAAAATATTCTGCAAACCATTTTATCTAGATGTCAAGTATTAAAGTTTAATGCTCTGAATGATAAAGAAATAGAAAACGCTTTAATAGCTAAGTACAATTGTACAACAAATCAAGCTATAACCATTGCGAGACAGGCACAAGGTAATTTAAACAAAGCAATTCAACTCTTTCAAAACCAAGACTCTGCCTTACCTTTTGAAAAGTGGTTTGTGCAATGGGTTAGAGCTGCTTTTAGAGCGAAGGGTAATGCAGCTGTAATTCAAGAATTAATAACTTGGAGTGATGAGCTCGCTGCATTAGGTAGAGAACAACAAAAACAATTTATTGAGTTTTGTATCGAACTCTTTAGACAAGCTTTATTACTTAATTACCAAACACCTAATCTAGTTTATTATCAAACAACAGTAGATAATTTCAAATTAGAAAAATTTGCACCTTTTGTTAATGGAAATAATATTGAAGAAATAGTAGAAGAACTTTCTAATGCAATGTATCATATCGAACGAAATGGAAATGCAAAGATGATATTTACTGATCTTTCCATCAAATTAACTCGTTTGATCCACAAAAAATAAAAAGGGATATCACAAGTTAATATCCCTTTAATTCTTATGCATTAGACGGAAGTGAGCGTTGAAATAGCTTTAATTCTTCCCATGAATATTTATCATTAATCTCAGCTTTAATTTCTGAAATAGTCTTTCCTTCATATTTCTCAAATAGTGCCTCTAATTCACGGATTCGCTCTAAAGGTAAAACGTCATCTATACTGATCAACTCGTCACTTATAAGCTTACCTAAATGCGAATAGATAGTAGTTTTAGTTAATTTCCTTATACTTGCAATATCGTCAACACCATTCCCCTCTTTCCACAAGTCTAATGTAATTAAATATGTAGGCTTCTTTTTTTCCTTTGCTTTTGGCTTTTCTTTCGATGAACTATAATCGTCTAAATCAATATCCTCTTCTAATTCTAATGAGCTATTTCGTATTAAATTAGCTATATTAACCAAGTGATTAATCTTGTATGAACTGATATCTTCACTGTCTAGGTTAGCCTTACATATCAACTTATCTTGATCTACAATCTCTAACATCCTAAGTGCTTTCTTCATATTGATAACAATATGAAGTATTTCGTCCTCCAATTCGGCTAATTCTTCATAATACAACTTCATCTTTCGTTGTCTTTTAACTTGTGCTATTGTAAATAATAATTCAAAAACAATGTGATCAAGCTTAGGGAAAAAATAATTGTACGCCTTCTCAACTCTCCCCTTTGTAAATTCAAATCGAAAAGGATACTCTATAAATAAGGCATTTAATTGCTGTACAAACTTCTCTGAATGAATGAGTAAAGCATCTAATTCCTTTATCATTTTCTGTGCCCATGATTTATAGGTAGACTTTTTGCTTCGATCAGTGTCACCTGCATAACTATATAAGTGTGTATGCCAGGAAGTAACTAAATCAGCCCAAGAATAAGTCTTTACTAAAAACTGCCATAAATACAAACGATTATCCTCAATTAGCTGACTTTCTAATGTATCTAAAGTGGCCTTATTCTCTGAATAAGACATAACGTCGTGATCATTTGATAGACCATTCATACGCAATGGGCTAGTTAAAACTAGTCCTTCAAGAGAGCGAAGACGAGAAAGTGCTACATAGGCTTGTCCTGGTAAAAAAACCCGTGAAACATCTAAAACAGCTTTGTCAAATGTAAGTCCTTGACTCTTGTGAATCGTAATAGCCCAAGCTAACTTCAATGGGTATTGAGTAAATGTTCCTAATACATCTTCCTTGATTTCTTTGGTATTCTCATCAATAGAAAACTTAATATTCTGCCATTCATAACGCTCTACTTCTATTACAGTTTTATCTTCAAACTCTATAAAAATCTCTGCAGAAGATAACTTCTTAACAACCCCCATTTTTCCATTAAAGAATCGCTTTTCTGGAGATATATCATTCTTAATAAATATAACCTGAGCTCCTTCTTTTAATAATAAATCGAATTCAATCGGAAAAATCTTCTCTGGAAAATCACCTACAAGCTCAGCTGTATATGTAAATTCTTTACTTTTCAAAGACTTCAAAGCATCAGTGTTAATCTTATCAGCAGTAGCATTATGCGTGGTCAATGTAATATATCCAGGATTCTTCATGACATCAAATGAAGGATTCAGGTAAGTATTTAATAATTCTACTTGACGCTGGGTAATCTTATTGTTTCTCAAGTAATTAAGAATAGAAATAAAATCATCGTCTGATTGTCTGTAAATCTTTTCTAATTCAATATATAAAGGTGGAGTATTGCGAATCACTTCTGAATGAAAAAAATAAACACCGTCGTAATAACGCTTAAGAATTTCCCATTCCTCGTTCTTTACTACTGGTGGTAATTGTAACAGATCTCCAATAAACAAAACTTGTACACCTCCAAAAGGTTGTTGATTTCGACGTATAGATTGAAGTACATAATTCATTGCATCCAACACGTCAGCTCTTAGCATACTGACTTCATCAATTACTAACAACTCCATACTCCTAAAAATAGCACGTTTAGAATTGTGCATCTTAAGATGCCTTCTCAATGTACTTCTATTCTCTACTTTAATTAAATCAGTAAATAAAGGTGGGGTTTTAATATCTGGTACAAATGTGCCAAAAGGCAATTGAAAAAAAGAATGTATTGTTACTCCTCCAGCATTTAAAGCAGCTATACCAGTAGGGGCAACTATTACAGCGTTCTTATGCGTTGTCTTGATTATCTCGCGCAAAAGGGTTGTTTTACCCGTTCCTGCTTTTCCAGTCAAAAATATACTGCGGTTTGTTCCATTGATAAACTGCAATACATAATTTGCTTCCTTAGAAAAAGTAGTCATAACTCAAATTTTTGTTGAAATTACAATAAATTGAATAAAAAATAGAACTTTTATCCTGAAACCTATTAAAACAAAAAAGAGACCTAAGGCCTCTTTTAATATAATATATCTGTAAGTGAAAGAATTACTTTTTCTCTCCCTCTGCAGGTTTTGCTTCTTCTTTTACAGGTGCTTCATCTGTTTTTGCTACAGCTGAAACTCCTTTATACTTAGCATTTAACTCTTTTAAAATTGTATCTGTTAAGTCATATCCCTCCTTACCATAAATAATAGTAGAAGCATCATCAGTATTATATACGTAATCTAAGTTATTTTTCTTAGCATACTCTGCGATGTATTCTTTAACTTTATTAACAACAACATCCATTTCTTCCTGTTGTTGCTTTTGAAGCTCTTGCATCAAAGAGTTTTGTTTCATTTGAAGCTCTTGCTCTTTTTGCTGTAACTGTTTAGCTTTTTGTTGAGCCCAAGCTTGTCCTTTTTGTGCAGCGTTGCGTTGGAAACTTTCAGCTTCCTTCTGGAAACTTGCTACTTCGCTTTCAAAAGCTTTACCTTTCTCATCTGCTTTAATTTTCAGTTTAGACTCTACATCTTTAACCTCTTCATAATCTTTAAACAATTTAGCTGAATCTACATATCCAGTCTTAAATTCATTTGAAGTAGAATTATTACAAGAAAACAACATTGTTGCTAAGCCTAAGATCAATAAACTTTTTTTCATTTCGAATTATTTTAAACTGACGTAAAAGTAACAAAACTTTTAACTAAACTGCAAATAAAAATCTTATAGATAAAAATTATTAAAAAAAAATAAACTATAGAGTACACTTATAAAAATCAATCGATTTTTAAGCTATTAAATCGATTTTCTCAAAACATTATATATAAATATATCTACTGATATTAAAAACGCTTTAAAATAGCTTAAAATAAGTTTTATACTTAAAAAAACATTCAAACTACTTCAATTAAGAAAATATAAAACGATAAGCAGCCTTCATTTGATGTAATTAAAGGAAATGGTAAATATTTTATCAACTAAACAACATATACCTATTTTTTAAAAATGCTCTACAAAATGCTTTATGCTTTTATACTACATCCTATAATAGGATAGTAAACAAAGATCAAAACTTTTAAAAACTAAAATATTTATGCTAGCACATAGAGATTTCAAAATAACAGTATTTGTTGCCAAGCTTGTGCTATGGGGGCAGTATTCCTGCAGTATACTAGCCCAGAGACAATCCCTTGGCAAGGAAAGTGCACGTATACTGCAACTATAGGTCAAGAAAGCTAGGGAAAATAATAAAGATAATATCAGTCAACCTAACCCTCCTTTTTAAGCCATAATTATAAAAAAGCAACCTTAAACATTGGATAGTATAGATTACAGAACCTTGAAATAGCAATTGCTAAAACAAAAGGAAATAATACTATATCTATTTCATACAGCAAATTGATGTAAACATATAAATATCCATCACAACCACTTTTTTAAGAGGACTGTAAGTTATCAGTCTATACTAAAATAACTGTTTGCTCCACTAAATTATAAAGACGATATTAAACAGAGATACTGAAAATTGATTATCCTAGAAATTGCTTTTTCTCTAAAATATAAATTAGTGAAGAATACTCTGAGGTTTGTCTTGCTTCTATATTAGACTTTAGACCTACGCGAAAAGCTTTAAACCAATTTTTACGTCCTGTCTTATACTGCTCCGATAATAAAGATACATAAAAACTATCAAACAACATTGGGTGGGTACCAATCAGATCAAAAGAATAAGGACGGAAAAGCATAGGAATAGACTTCTGCGAAAAGTGCCATAAATGTCTTGGAACATCATATGCAGCCCAATACTTTCCATAATAACTAGCATCATAAGATTTAAAGTTAGGAACAGCTATAATCAATAAACCTCCCTTCTTCAATATTCTTTGCAATTGCTTTAGTTGAGTATCCAAATCTACGACATGTTCTAATACATGCCACATTGTAATTACATCAACAGAATGGCTATCTATTTCATCTAGATTATCAACAAGATTTATTCCTTTTGAAAGACTTAATTCTCTTGCTCTTTTATTCGGTTCAAAACCTATAACCTCCCAACCTCTATTTTTTCCTTCTACTAAAAACTCTCCAGTACCACAGCCAATATCTAATAGAGTACCGTTTACTTTTTGTATCTCCTCTATAATACTAAACTTATTCTGAATAGCTCGAATTTTGACAGATTGATATACTTTATCAAAGAAAGTTGACTTACTATCAGTATGAGAAATATAGTTAGGACTTTCGTAATATGAATCTAATACATCTAAACTTGGGGTAGGTTCTGTTTTTAATAATTGATACTCGTCATCTAAATACAAAGTGAATGTTTCTTTGGAAACAGAAAAATCATCTACCTCTAGATACTTATGTTTAGCATTAATATTCATCAATATTGTTTTAATAGCTTTACAAATATAATCAACTTAAATCGAGAATAACCTTTAAAGTAAAAATAAAACAATGCACTCTCCTACTCTTTAAATGATAAAGCCTATTAAAAATTCAGCTGTAAAACAATCAAATTTGAATGTATAAAAACATAGTCGAAAACTAAACCCATGCAAATAAAAGCACTTATCAAAAAGTACTATACAGATGGATTAACTACCTAAATAAATGACCTAAAATACAACAAAACGATTTTAGAAAATCACAATTAAACTAAAGTAAATACTTATCAAATCCTTAAGCAAACGGAATACATACTCACTATAAAAAAGGTAATGTAAACAATAAAGGCTTGTTGTTCCACGTGGAACAACAAGCCTTTATTTATTTTCAAATACGACCTTTTTATCGTCCCATATGAATTAATAATATAGAAATATCGGTAGGTGTAACACCACTAATACGAGAAGCTTGAGATATCGTTATAGGCTTAATCTTTTTAAGCTTCTCACGAGACTCAAAAGAAAGCGAAACAATCTTATCATAGTCAAAGTTTGTTGGAATTTTCACATCTTCTAAGCGGCTTAATTTATCAGCATTATTCTTCTCCTTCTCAATATAACCAGAGTATTTTACTTGTATTTCTGCCTGCTCAATTATCTCTTGATCTAAATTGTGTTCAGCTACGTAAGCCTTTACTTTTTCAAATCTAAGAATATCATTAAGCTCAATCTGAGGACGAGAGAATACCTTAAACATCTTATCAGGTTGATTCATTAGAGAAGACCCTTTCTCTTCCAAGATAGGATTAGCCTCTTCTTTTTTCACACTAGTTTCCTTAAAGAATTGTACAAAATTCTCAGAGGCAGATAGCTTATGCTCCATACGTTTTAGGCGTTCAACAGAGGCAAGACCTAACTCATAAGACTTTGGTGTTAGCCTAAAATCAGCATTATCTTGACGCAATAATGTGCGATATTCTGCACGTGAAGTAAACATTCTATAAGGTTCTTCCGTACCCTTCGTAATCAAATCGTCAATCAATACACCAATATAAGCTTCATCGCGTCTAAGAATTAATTCACCTTTATCATGTACTTTCAAATGTGCATTCATACCAGCCATTAATCCTTGAGCAGCTGCCTCTTCATAACCAGTAGTACCATTAATTTGCCCAGCAAAAAACAAACCATCTACTAATTTTGTTTCCAAGGTATGCTTTAATTGTGTAGGTGGAAAGTAATCGTATTCAATAGCATATCCCGGTCTGAAAATCTTCGCATTTTCAAATCCAACTACTGAACGTAGAGCTTTAAACTGAACCTCCTCTGGTAAGGAAGTTGAGAAACCATTGACATAAATTTCGCAAGTATTCCATCCTTCTGGTTCAACAAAAATTTGATGTCTATCCTTATCAGCAAAACGATTAATCTTATCTTCAATAGAAGGACAATAACGAGGACCAATACTTTTAATACGCCCCGTAAACATCGGTGATCGATCAAATCCTTCTCTTAACAAATCATGAACTTCAGGAGATGTATAGGTCATATAACAATCTCTCTGTTGAACTAAAGGTTGTGTAATATCTAAATAAGAAAATTTAGAAGGATTAATATCTCCTCCTTGTACTTCCATTTTACTATAATCTAAAGAACGTCCATCAACTCTTGGCGGTGTACCTGTTTTCATTCTCCCTGACGTAAAACCAGCTCGTACTAAGTCTTCAGTAATTCCATATGCTGCACTCTCACCTGCTCTACCTCCACCGAATTGCTTCTCACCAATATGAATTAGTCCATTCAGAAAAGTACCATTAGTAAGTACAACAGTCTTAGCTTTTATCTCTAACCCTAAGTTTGTAACAACTCCTTCAATCTTGTCATTTTTTATAATCAGGGATCGAACCATATCTTGATAAAAATCTAGATTAGGTGTTGCTTCTAACATTAAACGCCATGTCTCAGCAAAACGCATACGGTCAGATTGAACGCGTGGCGACCACATCGCAGGACCTTTAGACTTATTCAACATCTTAAACTGGATAGCCGTCTTATCAGATACTATTCCTGAATACCCACCTAACGCATCAATTTCTCTTACAATTTGTCCTTTAGCAATCCCACCCATTGCAGGATTACAAGACATTTGGGCAATATTCTGAAGACTCATTGTTATCAATAAAGTCTTAGATCCCATATTTGCAGCAGCAGCGGCAGCCTCAGAACCAGCATGCCCTCCTCCTACTACTATTACATCATATTTATCAGCAAATATACTCATTGTTCCACGTGAAACATTAAATTAAATAAATAGAAAAATACTATTGTTCCACGTGGAACATAGACATTTTCTCTTCTTCTTTACTACGCATTATACGCTCATCATCAGGAGATTTATCCTTATATCCACAATAGTGCAAAACACCATGCGACATAACTCTTAATAATTCTGTATCGAAATCTACACCGAAATCGGTAGCATTATCATGTACTCGTTCAATAGATAAAAATATATCCCCAGAAACAACCTTCCCTTCACAATAATCAAAACTAATAATATCAGTTAAAGTATCATGATCTAAATACTTTACATTAATCTCATGCAAATAAGCATCATCGCAAAAAATATAGCTAATATCTCCAGGTATTAAACCTTCAGATGTAACTATTTCCTCAATCCAATCTTCATACTTAGACTCATTAACCAATTGAAAATCAGTTTCATAGTTAAAAAATATCATCTTTAACGGTATTTAAATAATTGTTGCAAAGGTACACGGAAAAATAAAAAATATACCTAAAAAGACATTAATTTCTAAACTCATCAAAACTAAAACCACAGAGTAAGAATTAAATAGGTCAAGTAATGCAAAAACTAAGAATTACAAGTAAATTAAAAACATAAAGGTTACCCTAGTTTTAGGAAAAATTAAACTGTAGAAATCACACACTCGTTTGAACAATTACTTAAGTATACAATGCAAGACAAACCACTGGCCTAACACGAAAACACAAACAAATGAATTAGTCAGTAAATTATTATTGAAAAAAGCATAACAACTAAAATCAATTGATCAATACATTTTGAAAATTCAATACAGTATATCTCCGCCAAAGAAATAGGAACACACAAAGAATAAATATCTTAATTGCTAGATTATATTAGCCTGTATCTTTTCAATATTCCGTACTATTTATTACAG
>NZ_WMJY01000028.1 GCF_009711055.1 Myroides pelagicus | reverse complement strand
TAATAGATAAGTTTACATCTTTTAATGATGAACCTTCCCCGCCTGTTACAGCGATAATCTCATTACCTGTAATGTTTTTAGTAGAAGCAACATTCTGATCGGTTAAGTTTACCGATGAATCAATACCATTGACTTTACTAGTCAACACATTACTATTTAATGCTAACTCATTAGTTATCTCTGGGTTTATAACATTTTCAGAAACCCACTCAACATTACCTTGAGCATTAGTCATCAGTACCGTATTATTATCTCCTGGCTCAATTTTAGAAACACTTAGTTTTCCTCCAATTTTATTAAGCTCAAATCTTTCTTGATTTACCGTTAAAGTGACATCTTTTAAAACAGCATTCTCACCAGAATTAACCGTCAATAGATTATTAGCAGAATCTAATAACCTAGAATCAATCCCTTCAGCAGAAAGCTTTTGATACTTTACCGAACCATCACTTTGCACTACACCAACCAAACTCTCTTGATCAGGTCTCGCTCCAAGTTTATCTTCAGTTACAGCTAAAGGTTGAATCATTGGCTTAGAAATCTTACCCACTAGATCAACTGAAGAAATTACTCCATTAACCGAAGAAGTTAATACATTCTGAGTAAGGCTTAAATCATTTGTTGTGATGCTATTTAAGGCAGACCAGACCACATCACCTGCTTGATCTACCAATAATACATCACCAGCCTGACCACTGTGTAATTGATTCAAATTAAGTAATCCTCCAATGTTTTGAAGCTTTAAAGCCGGTTCATTAACATCTAAAGACACATCTTTTAATACTGCTCCATCACCACCAGTCACAACAATTCTCTCTGTCCCAATAAGAGGTTGACCTATAGCATTCACATCAATAGCTAATGTACCGTCAGCATCAATACTTAGTCCACTTCCAGGTTTTACAACCCCTAGATCATTTTCAGTCGCTGTATTTACCGCTAAAGTATAAGTAAGTACATTACCGTTAGACTCACTGCTAACCACAATATTCTTTGATTTTTCAGCATCAATACGAGTAATATCTTGATTATCTTTAACTATTTGAGCAATATCTAGATCATGGGTTGCATTGTCCTCATCAGTATAACTCAACATACGAGTGGTAGCGTTATACTCTAACTTGGTTAGTGATTCCTCTAAATCAACAAATTTCTTTAATGTTGTATAAAGATCAATATCTAATTTATTATTAATAACATCAACCAAATCACCAATCACCGTGATATCTGTAGTTAAGTTTCTCTCGTTTGTATAAGTATAATTTCCAGAACTGTTCTTAACTAGAGTTGTCTCTGTCTCATTAGCTTTAATTATTTCTTTTAACTCTAAAACTGTTGAATCTCCTTTTTCATCGATAAATGTAATAGTACCTTTTTCTATATCTTGGCTAATCTTAGTTAGGGTCTGAAAAGATTTTACCGCCGACTTAATACTTACTGTTACAATTTGTTCTTTTTCATCAGAATAAGTCAAAAGACCTTGTTGAGCGTCATAGTTTAGGATAGTTAGGGTTTCGTGAGCCTTTACTATAGGTTTAAAGTCGATTGCTACTTTATCTCCTTGCTCATTGATGTGATAAAAAACGTTATTTTCATAAAGCACATTACCTGAAGTATTTCTAACGATATTTTTGATGATATTCGTTACATCGCTACCTTCGGTAATCTCTTGAAAATAGTTAATAACAATACCAGGAATATCCCTCTCAACAAGTAATTTCTTCCATTGGTTTGTATTCCAATAGTAATAACCTACTGTTAGTTCGTCGGTTGCATTGGTATTAAAAACTAATAAACTTTCCACATTTCCAGCGGTAATAGTCTTTCTATCTGTATCATTCTCTAATGAAACATTAGGAATTAACAGTCCTCTATTGCTTGAAACAACAGCAAGTTCAGCTGACTGATTTGGCACTAACGTACCTACACCAACTTGAGCATTAACAGCTAATGTTCCCATTAAGCAAGCTACTGATAGTAATCTTTTTTTCATGATTTTAAGGTATGAGTTTAACAAATTTGTATTGACAAAACATTCACATTTCGCCATGTTTTATTAGGACAAATTTTGCAATCAATAATGTTAAAATTGTTTCATTTTATTGGTTAAACCCCCTGCCTGCAGTAGTAAAAAGTATAAAAACCCAAACCTGTCCCCTAGCTAAAAAACAAATTAAAAAACTGAAAATCAATAAATTAAACTCAAATAAAACCTATACCATAAAAGGACAATAAACTATACACCTTAAAAGAATAACTATACTGTAAAAAAATCAAGATTAGTCATAAAAACACCTCTCTAAAATCGAAGAATAAACAACAAAACAATCAATAAACCATAACAATATTTAAACATTTAACCACATATATAGTAAAAAATCCAACAAAAAATACAAATAACGCTTTTTAAAACCATACATCTACATAAAATCTATTAATTACTTTAAATTTTCACATATAGAGAATAACAAGTGAGTCAAATTATCTAAAAAAGATATTTATTCATAAAAACACCTATCAAAATTTTGCTTTTAAATGTTTCATGATGCAATACAACAAACTACACTATTTACTATAAGGAAGTAATTTGTTAATAGACAAACGTAAATAGGGTCATAAAAAATACCCCTAAATAAGAGATTCTTACTTAGGGGTGTTTGAAATTATTAACTATTAAGCTATCTATTTAGTTTCCGTTAATCATATTTAAAGGAGTTGGTTTTGCTTTAACCATCTTTACAATTGTGTTATGAAAAATTGTCTCCTTAAATAAGGATCTATTTAACCTATATACGAACTCATTAAAGTAAGCTTGGATATATTTCTTATTGATATGTGAAGATACTGTCCTAATCCATGACTTCAGTAGGTGAATTATTACATGTTATTCTTTAAAATTAGCTCCTTTATCACTTCTTAGATTCAACAAATAAATGCTGTTGCATTTATTTGTTGAATCTAAGAAATGTAAATATAAGCCCAGTATCTTTTTGGGCTTTTTTATCCCAAACATTTTCATTTAATTTTAAAATTCATCTTCCTTATTTATATGCTAAAGCATATAATTACGTTTTCTTCTTTTAAATTATATGTAAAAGCATATAATTATATATATTTGCTTAAAACTATATGTAAAAGCATATAATCATAATATAGATATAAGATGAAATCATTAGCAGAATTTGTTAAAGAACGAAGAAAAAAAGTTGGGCTCACACAAGAAGAGTTTGCCGACAGAGCTGGTGTTGCTTTAACTGTGGTACGAAAAATAGAACAAGGTAAGACCAAGCTTAATATGGAAAAGGTTAACCTTGTCCTTGCTATGTTTGGTCATGAACTAGCCCCTGTAGACAGTAAAGCATTGAACGATGAGACAAGGTAATGTATATTATAAAGATTATTTAGCAGGAACTATTACCGAAACTGACGAAGGTGATTATGTTTTTCAGTATGATACAGCTTATGTAGAAGCTCATCCTTCTGAATTTATAACGTTTACCATGCCTGTTAGAAATGAATCTTATACTGAGAATAAACTATTTCCTTTTTTTGAAGGTTTGATCCCTGAAGGTTGGTTATTGGATATTGCTTCTAAAAACTGGAAAATAAACCGAAATGATCGTATGGGATTATTGTTAGCCTGTTGCCATAATTGTATTGGGGCAGTAAGTGTTGTACCTAAAACTGATAACCATGAAGAATAGATGTTTATATTGTTATGAGCCACTTGAAAATGAAACTGATTTTCATGAAAAATGTTCTATGAAATTCTTTGGCACTACAACACCTCCAGTAATCCCATACACTATAGACCAAATGGCAGAATTGGCAAAGAGTATTATTGAGCACAGTGTTGCTGTACCAGGTGTGCAACCTAAATTATCAATGTCCTTGGTAAAAGAAACGCAAGAACAAGCCGACACGCACTTAACTGTTGTTGGTGCACTTGGTGGCCAGTATATATTTAAACCACCCTCCCATCAATTTGCGGAAATGCCAGAGAACGAACATTTGACTATGCGGATTGCGGAAGCTTTTGGTATACGGGTTGTTCCCTCTAGTTTGATAAAATTGTCTTCGGGAGAATTGTCTTATCTTACCAAACGTATCGATAGGACTGAAAAAGGAAAGAAAATCCATATGTTGGATATGTTTCAAATAACGGAAGCGTTTGATAAGTATAAAAGCTCCATGGAAAAAGTTGGTAAAGCCTTGGACAGTTATTCTAATAATACTTTGTTAGATAAAATCTTATATTTTGAATTGGCTATCTTTAGTTTTCTCACGGGAAACAATGATATGCATTTGAAAAACTTTTCCATGATAGAAAGCCCTTCAGGTTGGATATTAGCTCCTGCATATGATTTGTTAAATGTGTCTATTGTTCTTCTTGAAGATACTGAAGAATTGGCACTCACCCTTGAAGGGAAAAAGCGAAAATTAAAAAAAGCCCATTTTGAGCATTTAGGTCAAGGACTTGGATTAACTGATAGACAAATACAAGGTGTTTTTAAGCGTATGCTCAAAAATAAACCTAAAGCTATAAAATGGATTGACAATTCCTTTTTATCGGATGATATGAAAACTGCTTACAAAGGTATTTTAGAAACAAGATATGAACGACTCATTTAATGGGGCAAAGTGTCGTAGGTGAAAGTGATTATTGATGTTAAGCAGTTGGNAAGAGTTAGGCAAAGCTAGCTTTCCTGGCAATGGCAAACAAAAGCTGACTCCAGAGCAAGAAAGAATACAATATTTAGAAAAGAAGTTAGCCACTGTCGAATTAGAGCACGAAATATTAAAAAAAGCAATCGGCATTTTCTCAAAGACCGGCAAATAATTTACGTGTTCATATTAAATCATGAACATGAATTTCCGATTGGGATCATTTGTCTTAAAGTTTGAAACTGTAGTTTCTGGCAAAGACCAACATAAATTTGGTTTGTTAGACACATTCATAAAAGCTAATCCAAAGTTGATTGAGGTAGAGTCTAGCGGTATTTTACAAGAAAGTAAAAGAGTTCAAAGAAATGGTATTGATATTCAAAATTGGGGATTGACTAAATCTAAATTTGACAACCACGCAATTCATCTGACAAAATCGAATTTACAGTTTTTTAAGTTATTATAGATACTCTTTAAGTAGCTCCATAGAACCAAATTAACAAAAGTACACCTCAACCGATAACTCAAGAAAATCTTCTATGTTTACTCGATCTCAGAGGTATACTTAGTTATTTTATAAAGATTTAATTTCTGAAATTTCAAAACTTTTCCAATGAATTGAAACTATAATTTTATTCTCTAAAACTGGTAGTAAAGCTTGGTCGTTATCCCTAAATAATCCAAGTCAAACACCCCTGCAGATGTATTTAGTGTATTGGTAGACCATAATTTATCTAGTTTTATATTCAGTGCAACACGATTGTTATTCTTTAACCTATAACTATAATCAAAGGTTAACTCAATAGCTTTTTTATTTAATTTTTCATAAAGATAATTGGGGTAATAAACCTCTTGATATAAGCCCTTTAAATCAGTATCCTTATAAGAATTTGCACTAGTTGTTGCTTGATTTTGATAAGAGAATGATAAGAAAGCTCTATTTTTTTTATTTTGATAATCTAGCCTCAGATAACCTTTATAGATTTGTTTATTTATAAGTGTTTTAAAAGCAGTTGTTTTATATTGCTCGTCAAAATTTGTTTGACTATATCCACCCCCTAAAACATAACTAAACTTATCGGATAGATAATTCTGTAAACCTAAATCCAAATACCATTGTTTATTTTGTAAAATATAAGGCCTCACCTGTGCTATTTTAATATAATCATATACACTTTCATAGTCCTGATTTACATTCACATAACTATATCTGTTCTCAGTACCTAATAGCTCTTTAAAGTAATAATTTGCCTTTAATTTAATATTTAAGAATCGGTTAGCTTTATAATTTAAAGCACCTGAAACCAAAGTTTTGCTGGTTTTTAACTCATGAAGGACAATAGTATTTAACTCCTGAGTTTTTAACTTATCGATACTCCCGATAAAACCAAGAGACAAACTAAATCGGTTAGTTTGAAATAAATCTGCCCCTAGGTTTACTCCTATTGAATTAGCGGAATAAATTCGTTTTTTAGAAAACTCGTAATCTTTGTGCTGGTGATCATACAAACCGAAACCTTTCAGAAGTAAGAATTGTCTTTTTCTATTTCCATTATAAACATCTAGTTCAACTGTTTGTCTGTGGTGTTGATACCAAGAGGTTAAAAACACCTGACTATTTTTAGTTAAACTATACTCTACACCTACTTTGGGTTTCAACCAAGAAGATATAGCTTTATCCCTTGGCTCTGTAAGAGTAAAGCTATAGTTTCCTGTATAGGAAATACCCGCTAAAAACGTAAATCTATTAACTTGTTTTTTATACTGAGTATTTATATTGTAATGTTGAAAATGATAATCTGCTTTAAACTTATGATACAGCTGATAAGGCCCATAATCTTGATTATACAGCATAGAGGTTCCAAAAATCTGATCTTGCTCTGCCTTATCAAAACTTATTGTGGCTAAAAAACTAGATTCTTTATCTAAAGCTTTATTCCATAATGCCGTCAAACTATAGCTATTAAATTGGTTACCTTTATTTAATAAATAGCTCTTGTTTTGCTTTGCAGTACTATAACCAATTCCAAGATTTGATTTTAATGAATCACAGTAAAAACCATTTAAATCTTTTGTTTTCTCAAACGATAAACCATTAATTATATAATTGTCCTTATTGGTCAGATCTTGCCCATAACCTGTGTTTTGGATTAATAAAAGCAAAAGAGAATACCCCAACCAACACTTAATAATTAACTGTTTCATTTATCTAATTTTAAAGTAACCTCAAAACCGAAATAAGCCGAAGACCACTTTCGTTGATTAAGGTTATAGTTGTTTTTACTTTTCGTATTTAGATTTATAATATTATTGACAAAAAAAGATACACTTCCAAAACTATCAAATTCCTTAGTCCCCTTTAGATTTATCATAAAATCAGGCCCCGTTTTGTTTTTACTAAAATTCGCTGATTCTTCACGAAGATCTAAAGCAGCAAGCTCTGGATTGTCTATAACAGCTTTAGAGTAATCAATAAATGTTTGATTTGCGTATTGGTCAATATAGCTAGAAGGAATAAAAGATTCATTACTTGAGCGTCTTGAACTAGAATACCATATGGACTGGAAAAATGTTGTAAAAATCATCTTAAGCTTTGGAATTCTAGTATTAACCCAAACATTTGTGTTGAACCTACTTTGAATAATACCACTAGCATTATCATATAGTCCAACATATTTATAAAAATCATTACTTATTAATGTTTTAGGAAAATACATCTTGCCTTTATTAGAACTATAAAGAGTTCTATAATAGGCCCCGTTTATCTCCACAGAGGTATTAATTGACTCTATCTCGGGAAAAGTTATACGATACTCTATTCCTTTTTTAACTACTTTTTTAGAATTCTCAACCCTAGGGAGTTCTATAAAATTATGTTGATCTACCGGGTAAAAATCCTCTAAAGTAGGTTTTGAAGCAATAGGCACATCTTTTTTAACAAAGCGCTGATAATTAATAGGCCGGTAAGTATTGTGATAATCAAAACCATTACTATTTTCTTCTTTAAATGCTGTAAGTGACAAACCGTACCCTTTGTAATACCAATTCATAGCTAGCTCATATTTACTTGTTTTACTAGCCTTTAAATTAGCATTATCAACATCGGAAATAAAAGTATGGGTTAGCAACAGCCTATCCTTTGGATCATTGGCATACCAATTAAGTACCTCTACATCTTTATAAATCCTATCGGGATATAGATAGTCTAAAGTTGGAAACTTATTTTGTTGACCAAAACCAAATCTTATACTTGATGACAAATCACTTGAATAATCGGTTTGAAAACTAAGAGACAGCCTTGGCTCAAACAAAAGCTTTTTATTTAACAGATAATTCTCAGGTAAATTAAAAAGCTGTGAGGCTCTTACTCCGGTAACTAATTTTATTTTAGAATCTATATTATTTAAATACCAAGATAAATCACTCTCTAAATAGTAGGCTGTATGTATAAGCGCCGGTATACTGGAATTTTCTCTAGGACGAATAAAAGTATTATCCATAGGAAAAGGCGGCAGGTTAGGGTCTATAATAGCTCCCTTTCCATAGTTCTTTGCACTATTATATTCAAGTCCATATATAATGTTTTGGCTTACATTTTCTCCAAAACTCAAAAACTTAGAAGCGTTTAATTGACCAAATATATTCAGTGGCTTATTATCCATCTTATAACTGGTCATATACTTAGAAGGCAAATAAAAACCCTGATGCACCCCAGACTCAGTAGAGTTTGACATATTCACCCCGGTATCGGTATAAACCATTAAACGTCGATCAAGTAAATCTTTAGTATAATCCATATGAGCGATAAGCTCTATTTTATCTGCCCAAGATTTACCAATTAAAGAAGAAGCCTTAAATGTAATATCATACTTATGGTAAGTTACCTTATAACGTTCTTGATTTAAAATCGTTGATTGATCCGATTTATGATTATCAATACCAGAGGTATGATTAAACTTTGTGTTTAAAGAAACGGATTCTCCTAGTAGATTTACCTTTAGATTGTGATTTAATTGACTGGTTATACGCGTGAATTTCATTAGAGTTTCTCTAACATCAGGCTTAGCGCTAAGTATATCCACACCAGCGTGTAATACACCTAATTTATGCCCTAAGCCTATCCCCTTTCCCATGTACAAAAGTTGTATATTAGGATCTACTTTTGCTCGTATTTGTAAAGGCGTCTTACCTTGTTTGGCATTTAAGCTAATTTGAGCAGACGACAAATTACCTTGCTTGGCTGAAGAAATTCCTTTTTCAACAGTGATACTCTCTAAGTGATCCGTAGAGATCATCCGCATATCCATCCCTGAATTAAAAACTAAATTCCTTTCTTTAGAATTAGCCATAACAGAAGATCCGGTTAGTCCATAAAGTTGATTTCTCATCCCATCATTATTCATACTCACCCCTTGAGATACGATAGATACTCCTAATGATGTATTTTTATCCGAGCCAGATTGCCTTAAACTAACTGTACTAAATTTATTCATAGAGGCAGAATTATAAACCGAGCCTGGCAATAAAACTAAAGCATCGGTTATAGAGGTTGGCTGAATATAAGACAGCGCTGACTGAGTAATTACAGCCTTATCAGAGCTTTTGTTCTGATACTTGGCCATAATTATAAACTCAGGTAACTCTACACTTTGAGCCTTTAAATAGAACTTTTCATTGGTAAATCCGTTAACTAGAACCTTACGCGTTTTTAACTCATATCCTAAAGCAGAAATCTCCAAATTATATTCTGCTTTTGGTAGCTTTATAACCATCCTTCCTTTTGCATCAAGAGGGACTTGAAGATTTAAATCGGTAATATTTACACTCCCATAAGCAATCGCAGTAGAAGAAGTATCAAATACTTGAATTGATAGTGTGTAGTGCTGTTTCTCTTGTTTTTGAGCATAACAGAAAATCCCAAAAAGCAAATAAACAACACAAAATAATAGTTTATTATTCATTACATTACATAAAAAAACCTATTAGTCCTAACTCATAAAACTAATAGGTTTAGGTGTTAAAATTAAAAACTAACTAATTATCCAGGGAAACTACTTTGGCCCACACTAACTGTAAAGTCCTCTGTAGAGTTATTAGTATCCTGGTAAACTTTTACTTGATTATCGATTTGCTTTACTTTTCTTCTATATACCTCTCTGGTTCCTGTATCTGATACTGTTATAAAACCTCTATCAACCTTATTTAATAAAGACTTGTATTTAACCTGTGAAACCTGCCCGGTTTCTACCCCGTCTATAATTAAGTCCTCTGAAATAGTAAAGGCCGGTTTACTTCCATACATACTCTCCACTACAACGGTATTTTTATTTAAAAATGCTTTAAGATCGCCTTGGTGTTTAAATAAAAATGCAGATGAAAACCCTGTACCATATCCTAACATATCAGCGTGAGTCGTTCCATTGATAATCATATTGGCAGCATTTGGATTATCAGTATCTCTCTCAGGCATAACTATCTCAAAATCGACACCTGATAAATCAGCTGCTAATTTATTTTTTCCACCATCACTAAAATCTTTAGCCGAACGAGCCAATACAATATCCTCAGCTGGCGCAAGTGGATAATCACGACCTGTTCCAGGAAATGTATAAACTAGAGCAGCCATTACCTGATTATTAGATAGTGCATCTTTAGTAGTTGTATTATACGGAAACTTATTCCAATGCTCAGTAATAGCATAGCTTACCCCATCTAAATACTTAACACTTTGACTATTGTTGGTTATAACCACATACTGATCACCTAATTCAACATACTGCCCATACTCATCCTTAGCTGAATATCCTGAAGTGAAAAGCTCACTGATAACTAATCCTGTTGAAGAAGGCTCGATTAATTGGATATCTAAATTTAAAGTCATAGCCTTATCTACTACCACATTAGGCTTCAAGGCATACCCTATATCCGGATTATCTACCTTGAAATCATAATTACCAACTTCTAATTCAAGAGTAACCACTCCGGATTTTGCTAAATTTCCTGTTAGATTTCTACCAGTATCTTGATTGTAGATATCGTATTTTAAAACTGAATAATCCTTTACAAAACCCGTCTTATCCTCTACATTTAATACAACTTTAATTTTCTGCTGCACTTGGTTTTGAGAATCATCGCTAGAACATGACACAAACAATAAAATAGCACTTACAAATAGGCTAAGTTTTTTTAAAAACCCCATTACTTTTATTTAGATTAATTTTAGTTAATGCAAAACTATAGTTATTAAAAATACTAGACAAGAGATAAAAACGTTAAATTCGAATCTTTCACACAAACTCCTTCACCACACGTAAAACAACATATTACAGCTATTTAAAAACAAAAAAAGCAACAATTGAAACAGGTATTAAATTGAAAAAAATCTAAACTAATACATAAATAAATATATTTATTTAAAATTATTCTAGATAGAAATCATTAAACCCATATAAAAAAGCTACAACAAGTGCACTTTAACCAAAAAGCTCACTTGTCCTACTATGTTTTAACAATTAATATAACCTCGCAGCGAGTTAAGCCCTAAAATCTAAAATTTAAGCACTCAAATCAGCATTACACCTTAAGGTGTGTTATCCATTTGTTGTAATCCAATTTCAAATACACATTAATAAATCCTTACACCAATATAGTAAAACGACAATTTTATTCATTTTTATAGAAAATTCTAATTTCACTCATTTAAATTTATTTATTCTAAATAAAATAACTTTATTAAGAATAAAACACTTACTAGAATCACTTTCTAAAAGTAAATTAAACAATCTAACTATTTAATATAACCAATTTATAATCACAGTTTTGACAATTCAACAAAAGCACTATTATTTGTAATTTAACAAGAAAAACTACCTTTGTCATTATTTAAACTTAATAAATATAATGACATTCTCCCCTACTAACTTTGATAAGGTTTACTCTTATATAGTAATTCTATCATTATTACTTTTATCTCCCTTATGCTATAGTCAAAGCTCATATACCTCTTTAAATAAGGCAATTGTCTTAGACCAAAATAACACCCCATTAGAGTTTGCTACAATACTTTGGCAAGACAACCAAGTTGATTACACCAATAGTAAAGGTGAGTTTAAAATTAAATTCACTAATGAGTTTCGTCCCTTTAGTATTCATTATGCCAACAAACAATCCATTTATATTAATAACCTAGATACATATAATAAATATCAAAACACTTTTACTTTAGTTGATTTATCAATTACATTAGAGCAAATCAATATAAAGGCCCCTTCCTATACAAAACAATCAGGCTCTAATTCAGCGATCATTATTGATAGACAAGCCATTGCACAAGCACAAGCCTTTAGTTTAAAAGACGTATTAAATAATCTTCCCGGCCATGCAAGTGTTGCCCCTAATCTTAATAGTGCGCAAACCATAAATTTAAGAGGAGCTAGCTTTGATAAACTAACCGGTGGTAGTCTACAAAAGATGAATAATTCTTTCGGAGTTGCCATTATAGTGGATGATGTAAATATTAGCAATGATGCAAATATGCAAACTCGCAGCTTAAATCAATTCGGTATGGTATCCGGAGCTAATACCGGTAGTATATCAAACCAAACCTACCAAGGAATAGACCTTCGTGAAATACCTACTGAAAACATTGAAAGTATTGAAGTAGTTCAAGGTGTGGCCTCAGCCAAATATGCAGAACTAACCGATGGTGCCATTATAATAAACAAACAAGCCGGTGCTACTCCTTTTAACTTCACAACCAATATCAATAGAGGAGCAACCACTACAAACCTATCAAAAGGCTTTAGACTTGCTAAGAATTTAGGAGCTTTAAATCTTTCTGTAAACTATTCAAAAAGTAACAGTGATCCCAGGGATAAAGTAAAATCTTACACCAGAATAAGTCAAAATCTTATGTGGACTAAAAGCTTTGGTAAAAATATAAAAAACACCTTTAGCTTTAGCCTTAGTAAGAGATTGGATAATGTACGTGAAGATCCCGATGATCAACTAGGACGAAAACTAAAGGCTAGTGATAATTTCTTTAGAGCCTCTAACAGAACCTCAATAAAACTAAACACAAAAACCATTAAATCCTTAAATCTAAACATTAATGGTTCTTATGGTATTAGTAAAACATATAATCAACAGAGAATAAACAAAGGACCTTTTCCCATAGCCAATAAAGACACAACAGGAATATACCAAGGTTACTATGTCGATGGTAGATATATAGCCGTGGAACAAATACACGGAAAACCAATAAGTATTGGAGCAACTCTAAATGCGAGTTCAGCAACCTTTGGACAAAAAATAGAGCATCATTTATCTATGGGGGCCTCTTTAAACTACCATGATAATTTAGGACAAGGTACAATATACAAACAAGATCAACCAAGATGGAATCAAAACTCTAAAGGAAATGATAGACCCTATGATTTTAGACAAAATCAGGCTCAATTAAATATTGGAGCCTACCTTATGGATAACTTTAAATCTAATCTATTCAATAATCCATTAGAGGGAAATATTGGATTTCGCGTGGATATACAAAACCAAAAAATAAGCTATCAACCCAGAATAAACCTAACCTACCAACCAAAACCTGGTAGTCAAATTACCTTTGGATACGGAATATCTACCAAAGCCCCCTCATTAGCTCACCGATTTCCTGCACCAATTTGGTTAGACTTCCCTCTTTTAAACTTTTTTGACAACTCAAATATGCAAAACAGTCTGTATCTAGTAAAGACAGTTAAGATACAGACCAATAATAACCACTTAAAACCTTCAAAATCAACACAATTTGAAATAGGATACTCTCATCAAGGTAAACTCTTTTCAAATAGTGTATTTGCCTATTTTAAAAACAACAAAGACGGCTTTGGGGTAAAAAGAGAATATTATCCCATAACTATTCCTGAATATGAGGTAATAGGTGATATCAATCAAAATCAAAAAATACAATATAGACCCACAGGTAAAAACAAAACCTTAACCGATTACACCATTCAAACCATAACAAATAGTGTACGTTCAAAATCCTATGGAATCGATTGGAGTAGCTCATCTAAAAAAATCGAGTCATTAAACCTATACATCTCCTTATCTCATAGCCTTTCCTATAGTGAATACTATGATTCTAATCCAACTTATAATGAGGTAACTCAAAGAGAAGTTATTGACAAATATGGGGTATACTACACAAAGTTTAATCCCGCTAAAACAAAGTCGTTGTCGTTAATGAGTAAGCTTTCATTGAGTTATCACGTTCCTAAAATAGGGTTTATTATAACGGCTAATAGTGATGTTTTTTGGTTTAGAAAAAGTCTAAATACTCAACCCTTATTTGCAAATCAATACTTAGATAAAAATTTCAAACCAATTACAATTGACCTAGAACAAGACATTAAGCAAAGTATTGTAACTGGACAAAATAACTATCAACAACCGATCTTTTATGTTGTAAACTTAAATGCAACCAAAGAAATACGCAAGAATATAAGAATAGGAATTAACACCTATAATTTTTTTAATATCAGAATAAACAAAGAAAAAGAGCTTTCCGATGGGAGTAAATCAATTATACAGTACAATGCCCCCTTTAGTATTACAGGCTCAATATCAATTAAATTTTAAATCATAATGAAAAACAACCTTATTTTAACGCTACTTTTTGTATGCACGTTTTTAACCACTAGTTGTAGCTCTGATGACCAATCACAGGAATTAGCCTCAACTATAGATGTGTCTTTTATAGGCTCAATCGACACTAATTATACAGATCTTCCAATTGATTTGGAAAATACCACTGTTGAATTTACCAATAAAGCCAATGGAACAACCAGTACAATTAAGCTTGATAAAAATGGAATAGCCAAAGCTCAACTTAGAATTGGACAGTACAATATTGTTGCCAAACAAACCCTTGACAAGAAAACTTACAATGATTTAATAGATCAAACCGGAAGTAAAGAACCTAAAATACAGGATAGTACAATTAGCTTTACCGCAAATATTGAGAACCTTGATTTACAAAGTTCTAAAGAAATTCATCTAAAGCTTCAAATCAATAAATCAAGTGATACAGGACTTGTATTTAAGCAAATTTACTATGCAGGCTCTAGTCTTAAAGACGGATCAGCTTATAGAGATCAATTTGTTGAAATCTATAACAATAGTCCTTACACAGAGTACTTAGATGGGATACTTTTAGTTATGCTACACAACGCCACTAATAAAACAGCAAATCGTCCGGATAAAGAAAACGTTCTTCTTGCCAATGGTGGTTATAATTGGAATAAATCCCAAGGGAATACTTCAGATAAAGATCTAAATAAAGACTTTGTATATGCCAAAAAAGTATTCAAATTCCCAGGAAGTGGTAAGCAATATCCAATAGAACCAGGAAAAAGTATTATAGTAGCTGCTACGGCAATAGACCACACTAAAAACTTTATTATCGGGAAACCTTCTGAATTTGTCGACCCAAATAAAACCGTTGATTTAAGTCAAGCTGACTTTGATGTATACCTACTGGATTACCTACAAAACACTTATGGTATTGACATTACTGAGCCTAAATACAAATACAATTTAAATACAATAGGTATTGATAAGATGAAAGTCATTAAAGTTCAAGAAAGAGATATCTCTATGCGCTTTTCAACCGATGATGGTATTTTACTTATTAAACTACCTACCAATCTACCGGTAGAATCTCTCCCTGTGGTTAAAGCTCCTAAAAGTAATGATAGCACAGAGTGTATAAGAATACCTATTGAGTACACTATTGATGCTGTACAAATCAGACACGCAACAGATAGACGCGTTGCTCCTAGAAAAATACCCGAATCACTAGATAGAGGTAACACGTTTGTTCCTAATGGAACCTACTCTAGTGAATCACTTTTTAGAAAAACACGATACACCTTATCCAACGGGCGACGTGTTCTTCTAGATACCAATAACTCTACCGAGGACTTTACCGTTTCAAACAAACCAATTGCTACCAAAGCAGAAGATTCATTTTTTGATTAAATTCATGAGAATATTATTTACTTTTCTAACCATAATATTGGCTCAAATGCTAAATGCTCAGAACAGTTCTGAGCATTTAGATATTTGGCTAACCAATAAAAACCAAAGAGAACTTGCAGCAAAACATATCTTATTTTTAAACCTTCAAGAACACCAATTTGGGCAAATCAGTTTGGAATACTTATCTGTAAATGGAGACTTGAAAAAAAGTCAAGACCCAAACAATACTCAAAAGTATAATTTTAATGCAGAAGGCTTTACAGATATTTCTAAAGTAAAAGCTTACGGAAACTTTGTTTTCTCTAAACAATTCAACAATCAAATTGCAAATGACCTAAGAGGAAAACACGATAAATTTAATCCCTTTTATTTTTATGCTTCTCACCCCAACAACAAACAAAACCAACAATACCTAGCCAATACTATCTTTAGTTACCCCATTTTTAAAGATAAACTAACTATAGGTGCAGGAATTGACTTTGATTATAACTGGAGTACAACCAATATGGACCCTAGAGCTGACGTGGTAGACTATTATATTAATTACAAATTACAGTTAGCCTACAGGTTTAAAAAACACCACCTCGGTATTGCTTTGGGTTACGGAAAAACCACGCAAACCAACAATATTATGTATAAAAACACCCAGTACAAAACCAGTAATCAATACAAAGACCGTTTTCTAAATATTTCTTTAGGTTATGGTGATATCATCTTAAGTGATCAAAACTACCTTTTAGATAGAGATCAAAAAACAAACACCTACAAGCTTGCTTATGCCTATTGGGGAAATAGACTAAAAGTAAACAGCCTGGCTAAGGTTATTTCTCAAAATCAAGATGCTCTGCTAAATAAATATGCCGAAACCTTTAACAATAAAAACACCTTTAAAAACAAACAAATAAACCTTGAGACTCTTTTAAATTATCGTGTAAAGGCAAAACTGAATTTGCAGCTTTTGGTAGCCTACAATAATTACAAGGCAGAAAACTACCGAGCATTAGAGGGAATCAACTACAGGGTTAATCACTTTAGTCTTCATACCCAATTCTTAACCAAACTTAGCGATATAGCCCCAAACTTACACTTGGAGATTGGGCTAGATAGCTATTTTCAATCCACCAAAAAAAATGACTATGCCATTGGTTCTTCTAAAAACTACAGTTCGACAACCAACAAACTATTTATCAATACTTTATACAAAAAATCAAATCATCTCTACCATTTTAAACTATCGCCTCTAATTCATAGAAAGCTATCAAACGATTTGTTTATTGCACCAGCTCAACAAAACAATTTTACCCAACAAGTTATATGGGTTGATTACCTATATCATCAAAAAAACAAATGGGCATTACAGACTCAGTTGGGGTACGCCAATACCTCTTGGATTAAAAACTATACAGTTTACTTAGGTCTATCGGCAAATATCCTTATGAGCAAAAAACAAACAAGAAATAGTATTCTAGCAAGTCTAAAACTGTACTTATAATGAATAAACTCACCCTTACTACTTTAGCAGTTCTAGCCATCATTTTATTGAGCTTTCATAAGCTTGACCGTGGCATTGACCCCAAGTACCAAAGTATAGAAGATTTAAAAAAAGCCTATATGGTCGATAGTAAAAATTGGCCAGCTGCCTTAGTAGATTCTACAGCCGTATATACCCCTTTAACTGCGCTACCAAGCGCTCCTGTAATAAGTGTAAAGGATCAAGGAAAATTAGAATTAGGTAAGATTCTTTTTTTCGATCCTAGATTATCTTCCTCTGATAAAATATCATGTGCTAGTTGTCACATACCCTCTAAAAATTGGGCGGATAAAAACCCTCTAGCCATTGGTCACGATTCACTAACGGGCAAGCGTAACACCCCTAGTATTGAAAATGTTTGGATCCAAAAAGAACTATTTTGGGATGGAAGAGCAAATTCCTTACAGCAGCAGCAAATCATGTCTATTGAAAATCACGTAGAAATGTTTCAATCCACTAAAACCTTAGCCCTGAAAATTCAAAAAATAAAAGGATACGAAATACTATTTAAAAAAGCCTATGGATCAAGACAAATCACTTTGGATAGAATCCTTGATGCAATTGCTTTATTTCAAACAACTATCGTTTCAAAAACTAGCGCTTTTGACCGGTTTATAAATGGAGACTATCAAAGCCTTAGTGATAATCAAATACACGGACTACACCTTTTTAGAACCAAAGCTAGATGCATTAATTGTCATAACGGTCCATATTTTACCGACTTACAATACCACAATCAAGGCTTTACATTCTATAAAAGAAAAAGGGAAGATTTAGGTAGATACAACATAACAAAACTTCCAGAGGATGTTGGAAAATTCAAAACCCCTGGCTTGCGTAATGTAATCAACACAGGGCCTTGGTTTCATCAGGGAATATTTCCAAATATTCAAAGTGTAATTAGTATGTATAATATTGGAATGAATACCCCTTATAGAAGAGAAGAGTACAAAAATGATTCGCTTTTTCCAGTTACTTCAAAGCTTTTAAAACCCTTAAACCTTACAAAACAAGAACAAGAAGCTATAATTGAATTCTTACACGGGTTATCCTCGCAAACAACAACAATAACCCCACCTGTAATGCCTTAATTAAGTCATTTATATTGATAAGTCCCTAAAGAAGCAATACACTTCTTTAGGTCCTAATCAAACAGGGCAACATGAAATACTACTCTTACCCTTTTTTTCAATTTCAAAAGCGTAGTCTATGTCTTAACTTATAGGTATTATAGTTGTAAGGTGTAAAGCTAAGTAAAAACAACTAAGTATTTATTAATAAGACAAATAAGAAAAAGACATATATTATAAAGGAAGTTTAACCAAATAGTATTTTTTGACCTTTAGATTGAAAAAATACCTTCTCATAAACTTCTTAATTACATAATTTTTATTAATTAGTCGCATATGATTGTAGTACGACAAATTTTCTACTTCAAATTGTTTTTGATTGTTTTGTTTTGCTGTTTCAATAAGAGTTAATAGCTCTTGATACTCTTTCTCGATTAGAGTAGAATCTGTGGGGTGTTTTACAGGGACAATTAACATAGTAATAGATTTAGTGTTAAAGATGGTGTTAAGTCATCGTAATTCAGGGGGTTTCTTTCTCTATTAAATAGCTATATTAAACTAGTTTACCAATTTATTTAAAGCAATTTTTACAGTGCATTTTTTTGTTTTCTATTTACTTTTAGTTTGCTTAAACTCTAATGGATCATTGTTTTGATAATAGGTAATCTTGAGCAATAAACTCAAAATAAAAACACATTAAAAACTCAATAACCAACTAAATTTTAAAAGAGTTAATTATAGCATTTATTAGATATTTTTTATTCACTACAAATATCTATCAGTATTCGCATTTTGGAAATACCCTTTTTGGGGTATTTATTGATTAACTCTTTGGTTATATAAGCTTAAAGCTAATTTCTAATAGTAAATGCTAATCTATGGCTTAGCTCTAATCTTTCAGAATTATATTTAGTAAAAGCACCTGTTTATTGAGTAAACGCCCAAAACAATACTTATAAAAATATTAATTTATTAAAAAAAACATAATTACATTAAACATTCATTATTATAAAAAAAAACAATGTCTTTACTTAAACAAAATATGGTTTTAAAATTATCTTTTTTACTTATCGATATTAGTTGAGATAAAAAAGTTAACACATTAACACTATTAACTAAAAAAACACCCTATCATATAAATAATAGGGCGTTGAAAAAAAATATTTATTTAAAGGAAAACTTACTTAGTTGTTTGGCTTTAAGAATATCAGAGGTTTTAACCTTTAACTCTTGGTCTCTAAAGCCATTAACCTCATGGGCTTGAATTAAAAGCAATTTTTTATTAGACAAAGGGTACTGATTCAATACAAATACCATATCTACAACCTGATGAGGGAGAATTTCATCAATCATCCCGTAACTTCTTATTGGCTTTAAATCAATCTTTTGAATAGTCGTGTTTTTCACCCGTTTTCTATCGACAACTTTAAAGCTAAAATTATCCAACATAAAACTAAGATTACTATGATTTTCTATAAAAACGTGAAAATACAACTTACCCTTTAGAGTATAGATATTCTTTAAGCCTATTTTGATCTGATAGTCCTTTTGATAAAGATGTAAATCATTTTTACCATGTTTAAAGATATTTTGTATAAAAACCTGATTTAAACTAGGTTTTAACTCACCTAAATCACTAATAAAAGCCTCAGTGTTATAATTATCCTTATTAGTTTTTAATTTCTGCAAATCATAACTTAAAGACTTTGGATTTTTACTATAACGGGCACCAAAAGAATAATAGTCTCCCTGACTAGTTATTACAGTAAAATTTGTAGGCTGCATTAAAGAATCAACCGCCTTTAGCCGTAAAACGTTATTGGAAACATCAACTCTTTGTGCGATGAGCTCACTACTGCCTAAATCAACATATTTAATACTATTTGAAAATAAAATATGTGTTGTATTGTTTTGAGTCACCTCAATATCATAGGGGCTAATTCTTGCCATTTCTAGCTTATTATCAATTACGCTTTCTTGAGAAAATCCATAGCTGGAAATAAATATTATATATATTGCTGCAGTTGTTAATATTGTTTTCATAATTATATTTTTTAATGATTAATCTTTTGAAACCAAAAAAAGTTGCTGTCCTTTTCTAAGAGTGACTCTATGGCTTTTTACTTTCTTTGAAAAATAGTCTGACACTCCTGAAATTACGCCTTTTGCTAAATCTGCCTTTATCTGATCGGAGGCTCCACGAGATAAAGTAATTCCTCTATTGCTTGTTGTGGCTAAGGAAGACAACACTTGTTTTGTTGCACTAACCTCTTGAAAATCCGTCGCCTGCACCCCTATTTGCCCATAGATATCATACCCAAGTAACTCAACTGGAGTTATATACTCTTTAATTAAAATGGAATGTACATTCACAATTACCCTATCTCTATCAGAAACTGTTGCTAGACCCATTATTAAACTTCCTTTTTCCAATACCATATCACCAATACTGATGCCTTGGCATAATTTAAGCTCGACATAGCCTTTATCGACAATTACTTGATCTTTAGCTATAGTTACCTTTATGGTATTTTTAAAACCTTTCTCTTTTGATTTTACTCCAATTGAATAAAAAGAGTTTTCTTCTCTTGCACTGACCAAATCTATAGGCTTTAACACTGAAACAAGAGTTGACACAACACTTTTATCCTTTTGGGACTGAACTCTTAGTGGCCTTTTTTTTTGTTCTTGCTCAATAGGGTTAGACAGCAGTATTGGCTTTTGTTTTGAATCCGGTAGGTATTTGGCTGCCATTTGATAGGACTTCTCCATAAGATCTAATTGACCTTGCAGGCTCAGTGGCTCTGGAATGCTTTTTTGAGAAAGCTCTAACTCTAATTTTTCTATTTTTTGTTTTAACTCCAAAGTTTGATGATCATCATCTTTTGAAGAATAAAAATCCTGTATTACTCTTTGAGAATCATCATAAGAAGTATTGAAATGATTAAAATCTCCAAGGTTATTGTTCTTTTGATAATTCACAATATTCTGATCAGGTCTTTGAATATTAGCCGTTATTGTGTCTTTGAAATCTTTAAAATAAATCCTGTGGTTGCTATTTTTTTTCTGGGTTTGACTCCAAAGATCAAATTCATAAGCTTTTATCTTATTACTTGGCATTTTCTCAGGCATTGCCGCAGGTAACAGGTCAGTTTCATCAATATCAATATTACTTTTGGTCGGTTTAAAAATAAAGTAAATCGCCAATAGAAAAACTCCTCCCATTAGACTAAAGGCTAGGAAACTTACCAGTAGCTTTTTTTTGCTTTGTGTATTTTGGTGGTTTTGTATCATAACTAAAGTGCAATTGATGGTTTGTTTGTTGGTTTAAAAACACTTTACCAATAGGTATAGCAACAGGTATATGGATTAAACTTTTTGTGTTATTTGAATTATAATAATGATTTAAAATCTCTATAAAACACAGTATTATAAGTAGAATTACAAATCCAATTGCCCATGACTTTTTAAGTAGTATTCTTTGGGCAAATAAAGTTTTATATCGTTTTTTCATAACCTTTAGTATTTATCGTTTTATGGTTTGAATATCTTTATTCTCTAACACGCTGAATCGTTCTAAAACAAAACCTTGTGGATTATAGTCCGAACGAACCGCATTTAAAAGCTCTGCCGAGGTAACAAGCCTACGTCTTGTAATATTACTAGGCCTAACAATTAGTAGACTACTATATGTAGTGGTTTTATAGGGATAGGTGTCAAAATCAATTACAATACTATCAACATTGATACGCTGTTGAATCCCCCCTGAAATAACCCTTGAATAATACCCCTTTTCTAATAAATCATTGTAATAGTTATACGCACTTTTATCCGATAGGTTAAAGGCTCTTTGCATATTGCTTTCAATAGCCTTTTTCTCAGCCGATAGACTAAAGAATAGCTCATGGAATCTTCTCACGTGTTCTCTTGCCTCCACAGGCCTGTTTATACTAGCGTCTTGAGACAGGGCTAACATTAGTGATTTCCCATTGTCTAAAACGTATATTTTTTGTCTTTGCTTTTGAGCAAAAACATAGCTTTTATAAAGACTAAACACGGTAATCAAACTGCAAAAACAAGCAAATACAATAGCGTATGTTCGCATTGCTTTATAACCACTTTCTATATTTCGCAAGGCTTTAAAGTCCATAATTAATAGTTTTAGTGTAATTATTTTTTATTTAATCTACCCGAGATATTTCCCGTTACAGCTGCTGTACCAGCCGAGGCAACATTTCCCGTTTTCATAGCTGTTTGATTCATGTTTTTCACATAATTGCCAGCACCACCGGCTTGTATAACCCAACTTGTAACCGTTGGAATAGTAAAATATCCTACAATACCAATGATCATAAAGATTGAATACACCCCACTAGAATCATCTGCTATAAAGTTGGGGTCATTAAGCATTTGAATATCCTTCTCTAGTATTAAGCTTTGAATTTTTGAAAGCATACTAGAGAAAAGATCAGACACAGCTAACCACAAATACACACTGACATACCTGGTTATCCATTTAACCAAAGTAGATTCAAAACCACTCCATATAGAAATTGCAAAAGCAATAGGTCCTAAAATGGATAAAACAATTAGAAAAAAAGTTCGTAGGGTGTCAATCACTAGTGCAGAGGCTTGAAATAGCATTTCAAGTATTTCCCTAAAACCATCACGTATACTCTTTTTCAGATCATACATTCCCCTTTCTAAATACATCCCGCTTATAGCTGCTAGGTCAGTAATGGACCAACCTAACTCATCGAGTTTTTTATCAAACTCACTATCTGAGACCAAATAGGCTGATTGAGTATCTCTAAGCATTACCTGTTTTTCTAAGTAATCTTTCTTTTGTTGTAAGGCTTGAAGATCTACAATCTGACCCTCTAAAATGTGATGAGTTCCTTTAACCACCGGACTTAATATAGAATTCAAACCTCCTAAAACTATCGTGGGAAAAAACATAATACAAAGCCCTATAGCAAAGGGTCTAAGCAAAGGAAATACATCAATAGGTTCTGCTCTAGCTAAAGCTTGCCAAATATGAAGTGATATATAAAAAAGAGCTCCTAATCCCGCGAGGGACTTTGCCACAAAAACCATCTCAGAGGTCAAGGGCATCATTTGATAATAGAGATTTTGTAAAACCTCGTGTAAATTAGTTTCTTGCATACTCACCAATATTTTTGATCACTACTGCCATAAAGGTCTAAGACCCTTTTTTGACTGTTATATTTTTTTGCTCTAAGTAGACTAACCGAAATATTCTTTCTTGTATAATAACTCACCAAGCTGTGATGCTCTTTAATCTTTTCATACACCTTATCTACCACATCCATTCTTTGCTTATCATTTAATGAGAGTGAACTTTGATTGACAATTAGTTTAAGCTCTTTAAGTAGATCAGTACTCTGACTAAGTAGAATTGAATATCCATTGCCGATTGCCAATATCTCGTTTGGTGAAAAATTAGAATCATTAACCATTTTTGAAAAATTATTCACATACATACTAGATACCTCTGCCACTAGTAAAACAGTCTGTTGAACTTTTTTAGCATCCTTGACCAGTCCATTGACTCTTTCAAGCTTCTGATAATAATCTTTACCTTGATTGTAGAGTTTCTCGACTTCTTTAAAATTCTTAACCACATTGTTAACCGTCTGAGAGGTTTGTACAATTTCATTAGCGCTGTTTATAATTCCTTGAGCCAAATTCACCGGATCGGTCACAACCCATTGCCCAAAAACCTGTTGGTTTACACACAATAGCATAGCTATTGCAATTACTTTTACAATTTTGTTCATATCGATAAAATTTTAATGATTTAACTAAGTAAGAATAGTTTACTACTTTGAAAGGTTTTCTCTATTAAGCTGTTTAATAGCTGACTCTAAATCTAAATTAAGCTCTTGAGCTCTTTTTCTTATCATAAGCCTTTCTCTTTGTTCTGTTGTAAATGTTAGGTATTCTGGATAACTCACCTCTGTGGCGTAAACCAAAGAATGAACCCCTCCTAATCCTATCCAGACTTCTTTATACAATCTATTGGGATCATTGTTTTGGTTAAGTGATAATATTTGATTTTTTTCCTTTTCACTGAGTCCTAATAATTGTTGTATTTGATCAAATTTATTAATGTGTTTTCTTTGATCTAAAAGTATCTTACAATCAGAATTGTTCACAATAGTCTGTTTAACAATTTCTGATGATATAATATCATCCACCTCTTGAGTAACTATTATTGCCTCGCCAAAGAATTTTCTAACCGTTTTAAAAAGATACTTTATGTATGAGGCCATACCTTGTTTAGCTATAGCTTTCCAGGCTTCCTCTATTAATATTAACTTGCGTATTCCATCAAGATACCTCATCTTATTGATAAATACTTCCATGATAATAATGGTGACAACAGGAAATAGAATCCCGTGGTCTTTTATACTATCAATTTCAAAGACTATAAAACGCTTGTTAAGTAAATCTAGATCAGATTGTGAGTTTAGTAAAAAATCATATTCTCCACCGCAATAATAAGGCTCTAATACATTTAAAAAATTATCCAGGTCAAACTCCTTCTGCCTGACTTTCTTTTGAGTTAAACTATCTTTGTATTCACAAGCAACATAATCGTAAAAAGAATTAAACCCTGGGGTGATATCAGTGGATTGAAGCTTATTTAGATAGCCACTAACAGCATTTGAAAGCCCTACCTCTTCAGATCGAGTTACTTTTTGATCATCTCTTTTCCAAAGTGTCAATAAAAGCGTGATAATACTTTGCTTTTTTTCAATATCAAAGACTTTATCATGGGTATAAAATGGATTAAAAGAAATAGGACTCTCTTGTGTATAAGTAAAATAAACCCCATCTTCTCCTTGAGTATTACTGTTGATTAACTCACATAAACCTTGATAAGAATTACCTGTATCTACCATCAATACATGTGAACCTTGCTCGTAGTATTGCCTGATCATATGATTGGTAAAAAAACTCTTACCACTGCCAGAGGGACCTAAAATAAATTTATTACGATTAGTAATTATTCCTTTTTTCATCGGCAAATCTGATAAATCAACATGAATTGGTTTACCAGTTAGTCTATCACACATGGTAATGCCAAAACTCGAAACAGAATCTTTGTAATTTGTTTCAAGATTTAAAAAACAAATTCCTGGCTGTAGAAAAGTATAAAAACTCTCTTCTCTAGGAAAATCACCACTATTTCCAGGTATACCTGCCCAAAACAACACCGGAGCATCAAAGGTATTAAACCTTGGGGTACACCCCATTTGAGATATTGCACTAGCGCAATTATTCTTAATATCACTTACCCCCTGTGTACCCTCAGACCATGCCATAACATTAAAATGAGCTCGTATGCTTTTTAACCCTTGACTATAGGCAGTGTTTAAATATTTCTCTATCCATTGCTTATTGATTTGATTCTCTCTGGAATACCTCGATAAAGAATGCATTGTTTTAGCAGATTTCTCAAACCTTTTCAAATTCGCTTGGCTATCCTCTATAAACAAATATTGATTATAGATATGGTTACAATCAAGCAAAAGCCCAACCTGACTGGCCATACTTAATAAAAGGTGACTACTTTGGGTTGAAAAGTTTTGATAAACATTTGCACAACTTACCTTATTTGGTAGGTCTTCCACATGAGATAGAGTATGAAAAAGCACTGACTTATCCCCTACTTTAACCTTATCTGGAAAAAGAGCTAAATCCTTTAAACTGCCCCTATTTTTATCACTTAATGCAAAATACTGCTCTAAAATTCCACTCTCTAACTCATTGCCTAGAATTTCATTCTCACTTAAACAAGTCATCGTTAGTAGTTGCGAATCATTAATGATCCTTTGAAAAAGATCAACACTTGAGGTGAAATCTAAAATAAGCTGCTGATCTAGACTTTGCTTAGGTAGCAAATAACCTTTAGTAAGGCTTGATAAATCACTCTGCTGAGCGATCCGCTTTTTTGTGGTTTTAGTAATAAACAAATAACAGGTATGATTCAAATAAGCACGTTCATTAAAATGCCTTTGATTGCTTAAAGCTAAATAGCTTGCATCTTCTATTTGAAAATCTGGCTTATAGCTTTGTTGTAAAAACCAATCCTGTTTGTGAACAACCGTATAATTAGGTAATAATTCTAAGGCTTTAAACAGAGTGTTTGAAAGGTGTTGATAGTCCTGTTTTGAGAGGGTGAATATCTCAGGAAGTTCCATCTTAAAACACATTGTTAGATCGCCTGATTTTGTTACTATAGAATTTTCATGTACCGAATAAATTGGAAACATGCGCTCTAGAGTATTTGCTTTAGCTCTATTTCTCATAGCTTTCTGTTTTTATTAGATTCAAATACTCAGAAATAGGTTTTCTATTTAAAATATACTTTGGAAAAGTAGCTCTTGCTCGAAGCTTTACAAGGCCATATTGTCCATATTTTTTATTAAATAAAAACACAAAATAACTTAGGCCAAAAGTCAAAACAAAGCCTATAAATAAACACACATAAATACTACCTCCTGATAGGTAGCCCACAATAATCAAAACAATATTCAAAATTAATCCCAAGGCGAAATAAATCAAATACTGTCCTCTGAGTCCTTTAAATTCAACTACTGACCCAATTCCTTTATTAATACTATAATTTACCATAAATCAAAGTATTAAAGGAAAAATGATCTAAGTATACTAGCCGATACAATTAAAAATATACAGGCACCGAACCAACTTGCAGCAGTTTTACTAGTATCAGGGTCTCCACTGGTGAATTTATTATATACCTTAACCCCTCCTATTAAACCTACCACCGCTCCAATGGCATAGATTAGTTTTGTGGCTGGATCAAAGTATGAAGTAATCATTTGAGTAGCTTCATTAATCCCTGCGATACCGTTACCCTGAGCAAAAAGTTTTGTTTGATAAAACACCAGTAGAACAAACAGCACAATGGTCTTAAAAAAATCTGTTTTCATAATGTATTTGTTTTTAGTTATTTATCATACACTTTGTATGATACACACTAAATTCCCAAATAAAAAAACACTCTCAAAATTTAGCCAATCATAGGAATCATTTGGCTTTTAATTTCTTATAATCAAAAAAACAAACAATACTTTTGTTTACTAGCACGGCTAAAGATTATAGATCTTTTAAATGCAAAAACACCTTTTAAAACACTCTAAAAAGTGCTTAAAAGGTGTTTAATCTATTTAACTACTAACTAATTCAATAAATTCACATAATTATTCTTTTTAAAAGACAAATAAACTAATGATGCTTTTCGCAATTCAGATTGCCACTGCTTTTGATCAATAAACTCATTGTTTTTCAAGCTCAGTAAATAAGTAATCACTCCTTTGTAAAGCTTCTCTGCCTTAAATACATGCCCTAGGTCTATAAAGGCATTAGCTAGATTATTACACGAGATAATATAAATCTGCAAAAACGGAAGCTTTAATCTATTACACTCTGCAACGTAATAAGATAATACCTCTGCGCGATACATCGCTTCCTGATAAAGAGGTAAAGACCGCTTAATCTCTCGATTATCAAATTTTTTATTAGCCTTGATTGTTAACTGTTTCCAATATTGATGGATATGCGTTAGACATAAATCACTCATAGCTCAATAAATTTTCGTTGGCAAAATCCCAATTAACAATCTCCCAAAAACTCTCCACAAAACTAGCTCGAGCATTTCTGTAATCAATATAATAAGCATGCTCCCAAACATCGATAGTTAAAATAGGGCGCATTTTTAAGGTAAGTGGAGTATTGGCTTCTTTCATGGCTAATATTTCTAACTTTCCTTTCTCATTCAGTGCAAGCCAAGCCCATCCACAGCCAAATAATGAAACAGCTATTTTTGAAAAAGTATCTTTAAACACCTCAAAACTTCCAAAGTCTCTATCGATAAGTTCAGCTATTCTACCCTTGGGGCGTACACTACTATGGGGAGTTAAACAATTCCAATAAAAACTGTGATTAAAATGCTGTGCTGCATTATTAAACAAAACCATATTTCGATGCTCAAAGCCATGTTGTATTAATTGCTCAACACTTAAATCTATAAGCTCGGTATCCTTTACTAAAGCTTTTAGATTATTGACATAACCTAAATGATGCTTTTGGTAATGATACTCAAAAGTTTCTTGAGTTAATGCAGGTGTTAAAGCATTTAATTGGTAAGGTAATTCTGGTAATTCTAAATTAATCTTCATGATTTTTTCATTTATTATGTTAAACTCATTTACTGGGATAAAACTGACTTTATTTCTTGAATTATACTTATTCAATTTTCATACATACAAAACTATAAATTTAGACTAGTCTAACAAAATTTTAATTACTATTCTAAAATACAGGCGTAAATAACTGATAACAAGATTAAAACAACAACAAAATCACTATAAACACCTCATCATTTAAAACATATCAAATAATGTAAATCTAAAAAAGTGACTTTTCGTGTAACGATAAAAAAAACAAACGTCATATTAATTAAACAACACCCTTAAACAAGTAACATGAAAAATCTAACATTCCTAACACTGTTTTTTCTACTGCCCCTTTTTTTAATAGCACAAAAAAACAGCTCTTCCCAAGAAGTTTATCTTATTGAAAATGTTGATATTATTACTATGAACAAAGACAATCAGGTCATTAAAAATGGAAATATTATCATAAAAAACAATAAGATTCTGTCTATCAATGGATCTAAACCAGAACATGCTATTGTTATCAATGGTCAAGGTAAGTATCTTATTCCTGGGCTTATTGATATGCATGTTCACAACCTAGCCGATGGCCCTTACATGGGCTACCCCACCCAAGGAGCGGGTGTTCTTTTTGATACCCAACGATTCATGACACTCTACATTGCCAATGGTGTAACAACCGTTTTTGAGCTTAGTGCTCGTGCAGAGCATATTGGTCAACGCAATGAAATACTCAAAGGACAAGTCATAGGCCCACGAATTGCTCTAGCTGGATTAATTGATAAAAGTAATGCTATATTGACCGCTCAAAATCCTCAAGAGGCTACTTTTGCTGTAAAACTAGCCAAAGCACAAGGTTTTGAGTTTATAAAAACTTATAGTCAACTTGACAAACCCACTTTTAAAGCCATGGTTAAAGAGGCTAAGAATCAAAACATGAAAGTTGTTGGACATATTCCCACAGCATTTGAAGATTCTCAAGCAAATGAATTCTTTATTGATCACTTTGGATTAATTGCTCATGCAGAAGAACTTTCTAAACACGCAAAACAGTTTAATTACCAAACAGCAGAACAATATGCCAAATTAGCTAAAGCTAATAATACTTGGCTTATCCCTAACCTATCAAATTTAGTAAATATTGCCAAACAAGCCAGATCTGTTGATAGTGTAACTAGTTTAGAAAGTTTCTCTTACGTTCACCCATTAATGCAAAGCAAGTGGGTTGTTGCTAATCAATACAATCAAGGAACCAACCAAAAGCGAATTGCATATTTTGATCAAATGGTCGAGTTCCATAAGCTTATTGTTAAAGCCTTTAAAGAGCAAGGAGTCTCCATGCTTGCAGGTACTGATGCAGGTACTTCGGGAATTGTATGGGGATATTCGCTACACGATGAATTAAAACTATTAGTAGAAGCAGGATTAACAGAACAAGAGGCTCTTAGTGCCGCTACCATTCAAGCTGCAAAATGGTTAACTATACAGGATAAAATAGGAAGTATTGAACAAGGCAAATTAGCCGATTTAATACTACTTGATAAAAACCCTTTAGATAATATTGAAAATACCAAGACAATCAGTGGAGTGTTTGTAAATGGTCGTTGGATTGATAAACATGAAATAAATCAAATGATACAAGAGGTTAAAAAGTAGAATCAAGACCATAAAGACCAATATAATTGGTTTGAGACACTAAAAAGACTAACCAATAAATAGTTATAGTTTACCTAGCTTTAATCCCCCACTTCAAAGTACAACTCAAAGGCTAGGTGATTTATTAAAAATCAACTTATTAATATTATGATTATCTACAACTATTTCTCTTTCCCTTTTTTTCATTACTTTAGTTTTTCAAATCAAGGATTAACCTCAAAAACAAACGATGGTATTAAACAATGTTGTATCCTTTCTAATTGCGGGAAGTATTTTATTACTCGCTTTTCTACTACTGACCAATCCTTTACAGATAAATAAAAAGGGGAACTTCTACTTCGGCTTATGTTCATTGTGCTGGTCTACCTTTTGGCTAGATGAGGCCTTAGCTGATCAAGTATTTGTCCATAGGCCATTGTTTATCCTAACTAAAGGAATTATCCAATTTCTAGTGCCTTTTCTTTTTTTTATTAGTACACTTTTCTATACTAAGCCTATATATAAGTTTACAAAAAAAGACTCTCTACACTTACTATTGCCGATGAGCTATTTGACGTTGCTTTATTACCAATTATTCAGCAACCAATCAATTAACAACACTCCAATAGTGATATTGATTATTTTGAATGCCTTGTTTTATATCTCACTTGCCTATTTTACGGTGGTTAAACACCAACGAGATATCGAAACCTTTGTCTCTACTAAAGAACCGGTGGATCTCAACTGGATAAAGATGATTATTTACGCCATCACCTGTTCTATTATAAGCACGGCCTTATATACCACGTTTATCAATACTCAGGCACTAAATCTTTATATCAATATATTCTTTCTAATTATCGCTTATATGATTGCTTATTTCGCCATCAAGCAAGGTGAAATATACCCAAAGAATATTGATGTCAACCAAATCGTACATGCCCAAGAAATTGAAAAAGAACAAGACAAAAATACCTTAATGGATCAAGCTGATTTGAACCTCTACAAAGAACAACTAAGCGCGTTAATGATACAGCAAAATCCGTACCTAGACAGTGATTTAAACCTTGTTAAACTCGCTGAAAAATTAGGGGTTTCTACTCATCAACTTTCCTATGTAATTAATAAGGGATTTAATGAAAACTTCTTCCAATTTATCAATGCATACAGAGTTGAAAAGGCTAAAGAATTACTAAATAATCCTAAATACGATGCTTATACCATTCTCGCTATTGGTTATGAATCTGGTTTTAACTCTAAAACAACTTTTAATACAACCTTTAAAAAAATAACCAAAATCACTCCTACCCAATATCGAAATATGCGTTCCAACTTATAAACACAAACCTATAACAATATAACTATCAGACAATTAAACAAAAACCATACTAGTAGTTCTATTTTATCAATCAGAGCACATCAACCAATACCCCAAAGTATTTTTACTACATATTTAAAAACTAAAACGTGAAAAGTATGTATGCAGTTATAACAGGAGCTAGTCAAGGGCTAGGAAAATCTATAGCAGAAGAATTAGCCAAACAAAACAATAATCTTATTCTAATAAGCTTGCCTGAGCAAAACTTAGAACAGTTTGCCCACTACCTTATTTGGAATTATAGTATTGAGGTTATTTACAGAGAAACCGATTTAAGCATCAAGGAAAATGTACTTGAAACAGCCCAATGGATTAACAAAAATTACCCTATCAATATACTGATCAATAATGCAGGGATTGGTGGCTCTAAAAAGTTTGACCAAGCTACTAGCCAATACATTGACAAAATCCTGCAACTCAACATAGTAGCCACTTCTCTACTAACCCACCAACTCTTAGCGAACCTAAAAAATCAGGATAAAGGCTATATCCTAAACGTTTCTAGCCTAGCTGCTCTTTCTCCTATCGGATACAAGACTGTCTATCCTGCCTCCAAAGCCTTTATACACTCTTTTTCTAGAGGTCTAAGCCAAGAACTAAAAGATAGTAATGTCCGCGTTAGTGTTGTTAATCCTGGAGCTATGGCTACCAACGATGAAGTCACTAAGAGAATTGAAAAACAAGGTTTTTTCGGAAAACTAACCTTACTCAACCCTAGTACCGTTGCAAAAAAATGCATACGCAATATGTTTAAGGGCAATAGTCTTATTATTGTTAATCCTTTTAGCTGGATATTGTTACATTTGATTCCTATATGGGTTCGTCTACCCTTAATGACCAAGGCTATTAAAAAAGAGGTAAATCAATGAAAAACGTTTTTATAACAGGGATTACTGGACTATTGGGAACTAATCTCGCTTTAGATCTATTAGCAAAAGGCTATACAGTCAAAGCTCTATTAAGAAATAAGAAAAGCTATACCCTAATTGACCATCATAACCTAGAATTAATACAGGGAAATTTATTTGACATCTTAGACCAACATTTAACCCAAGTTGACGTTTGTATCCATATCGCAGCTGAGACTGCTCAACACTACACTGACTATGAACGATACCAAAGAATCAATGTAGAGGCAAGCAAACATTTACAAGAGAGTTGCATACGCACTGGAGTCAAAAAATTTGTATTTATCAGTTCTGCCAATTCCTTAGGTTTTGGTACACTCACTAATCCAGGTGATCAGTACACTCCTTTGAAAAAGCCTTTTACCGATTCATTCTATGCTCAAAGCAAACGAGAAGCTGAAGTGTGCTTACTCAAAAATACAGATAAAATTCATACCATAATTCTAAACCCTACCTTTATGCTTGGTCCTTATGATCGCAAACCGAGCTCTGGAAAAATAATACTAATGGCTTGGAAGAAAAAAATCATTTTTTCTCCTCCAGGAGGAAAGAACTTTGTCAATGTAAAAGATGTGGTAAAAGCTATAAACAATAGTCTACTCAGTGGTCGAAATGGTGAGAAGTACCTCATCGCTAATGAAAACCTCTCTTATCATACCTTCTTTACAAAGCTAAACACGCTAACTAATCAAAGCCCTATCATTGTCAATATACCTAAGCCATTACTAATATCAATAGGGTATCTAGGTGATCTGCTGAGAAAACTTGGTGTACAAACAAGTCTTAGCTCGACAAATATGAAGATACTCTGTATCGGCAATTACTACGACAACGCTAAATCAATTAAAGAACTAAAAGTTCAATATCAACCTATTGATTTTGGAATTATTCAAGCAATTGAATATTTTAAAACAAATTAAGCACTATTGAAAACTTAAACTCGTATAAAAAGTAAGCCCTCAATTAGTTGGAGGCTTTCCTTTTATATCTACAGCGCTAGCGCATTACTTTCTTCTAACTATCATATATACCTTCGCCCTCAGTAATTTTAACCTTTTGACGCCTTCCCAATTCTCATCTACCTTTATTGGTCTCTTGTAATAACTGGTATAAAAAGGAATAATTAATACAAAAAAAGAGCAACCTTATTTGACAAAAAACAATCGATACCCCTTATCAATAAAGGGATTTGATAAAATACATTTTTCATTTCATCACACTTCCTTTCATTATTCTTTCATAATTCCCCTACTTTGTTGCGAAAAACAGCCCTTTTATGAAACAACTCCCGAACAAGAGCAAAACAAAACCCGAATAGATACGCTTTCGATTTTTAATTTTCTTAGATTCAACAAATAAATGCAACAGCATTTAAA